>JBMOKE010000019.1:0-25450 GCA_049315425.1 Mycobacterium sp.
CGACCTTTGCGACAATGTCCTTGAACTTCTGCCGGTCCTCGCCGCGCTGAATTGCCTCGAAGTCCGCTCCGATCAGTTCCACACCGTGACGTTCCAGTGCTCCGTTCTCGTACAGTGCGACCGCGGTATTCAGGGCGGTCTGACCGCCGAGGGTGGCCAGCAGCGCGTCGATCGGGTTGCCGTGGGCTGCCTGCTGGGCGATCACCTTCTCGACGAACTCAGCCGTGATGGGCTCGACGTAGGTGTGGTCGGCGTACTCCGGGTCGGTCATGATCGTGGCCGGATTGGAGTTGACCAGGGTCACCATCAAACCCTCGGCGCGCAGCACGCGGCAGGCCTGGGTCCCGGAGTAGTCGAACTCGCAGGCCTGTCCGATCACGATCGGGCCGGATCCGATGACCAGGACGTGGTTGAGGTCGGTTCTGCGTGGCATCTAGCGGTCTCCCCTGTTCATCAGGTCGACGAACTGGTCGAAGAGGTAGTTGGCGTCATGTGGACCGGCGGCAGCCTCGGGGTGGTACTGCACGGAGAAGGCGCGCCCGTCAACGAGTTTGACGCCCTCCACCACGCCATCGTTGGCACAGGTATGGCTCACAGTCGCCGGGCCGAAGTCGGTGCCGAAGACTTCTCCCGCTTCACCTTCTAATGCAAAGCCGTGGTTTTGCGCGGTAACCGCGACCCGCCCGGTGGCATGGTCGATGACTGGCACGTTGATACCGCGGTGGCCGAACACCATCTTGTACGTGGCACGCCCCAGGGCTCGGCCGAGGATCTGGTTGCCGAAACAGATACCGAACAGAGGGATCCCGGCACCGAGGATCTCGCGGGTGACGCCGACGACCCGGTCGGCGGTGGCGGGGTCACCGGGCCCGTTGGACAGGAACACCCCGTCAGGTGAGAGGTCGGCGATCTGCTCGAATGTCGCCGACGCGGGCAGTACATGGGTGCGGATCCCCCGCAGCGCGAAGTTACGCGGCGTATTCGTCTTGATTCCGAGGTCAAGTGCAGCGACGGTAAATCGTTGCTGCCCTTGCGCTTCCACGATATAGCTCTGTTCTGTGCTGACATCGCCGCAAAGATCAGCACCGAGCATGGTGGGCTGGTCGCAGACCCGACGCAGCAGCTCGGCCTCGTCGGCCAGTGCCGGCCCGGAGAATACGCCGGCCCGCATGGAACCGCGGGTCCGCAGATGACGCACCACCGCTCGAGTGTCCACGCCGGCGATCCCGACGATGTCCTGCCGGATCAATTCGTCAGCGAGCGAGCCGGTGGCCCGCCAGTTGGATACTCGCGGCGAGGGATCCCGCACCACGTAGCCGGCCACCCAGATCTTGTCGCCCCGGCTCTCGCCGTCCTGCTGGTTCCAGCCGGTGTTGCCGATCTGTGGTGCGGTGGCGACCACGATCTGGCGGTGATAGCTCGGGTCGGTCAGGGTCTCCTGGTAGCCGGACATGCCGGTGGAGAACACCGCCTCGCCAAGCGTCTGACCGGTCGCGCCGAACTCGGTGCCGGTGTAGACGCGTCCGTCCTCCAGCACGAGAACGGCCTTATCTGAGCTCATGCGGCTTCTCCTGTCCCCTCGTCGTCGCATGGCGGTGTCCATCGGGCGTAGACGCCGCGGTCGTCGCCGCGGAAGCCGCTGTCGATCTCGGTTCCCGACGGCAGCCGCCAGCGGATCACCAGAAGTCCGCCCGCTGTCTCGGAGTTGCCCCGGCCGGTCGGAAGCACCTTGCCGGCCAGGGCCCGCTCGGTGCGCACACCGATGAGGGACTCCTGCTGAATCCAGATCGGGCTCGCCCCAGAGCGTTCCAGCAGCACTCCCTGGGGGTATCGCGTCAGCACCGCCTTGGACCGGTAGCCGAGATCACCGACCGTCACCCGTTCCAACCAGTTGGGCGCCAGCGTACTTCCGACATACAGCCCACGGGTGGGTCCGATCACGGCAGAGCCGACCAGATCGGGCATCGTGGGCAGCGCGCCGATCAGTTCGGCCTGCCGCTCAGCCCGCCGCTTCCAGCCACGCAGCATCAGCCGAATCACCACGCCGATCCCGATCACGACGGCGAATCCGAAGACATAGGTCGTGGCGGCTGTGACGGTATTCATGCCGGGTACACCGTGCCGTCGCGGGCGGTGATTCTTCCGCGCAGCAAGGTCGCGGTCACCGTGGCCGGCAGCGTCATCGCCTCATATGGCGTATTGGCCGAGCGGCTCGCCAGCGCCGCCCCCCTAACGGTCCAGGTGCCATCCGGGTCCACAACCGTGAGATTGGCGGGCTCACCGACCTCAAGGGGCCGGCCTTGATCGTCGAGACCGACGATGCGGGCCGGGTTCTCGCTCATCACCCTCGCCACACCCCGCCAGTCCAGCAGACCGGGCCCGACCATCGTCGACACCACCACTGACAGGGCGGTCTGCAATCCGAGCATGCCCGGTCGTGCGACGGAGAATTCGCAGCACTTCTCATGCTCGGCATGCGGAGCGTGGTCGGTGGCCACACAGTCGATCACGCCGTCCGCCAGTGCCCGACGAAGCGCCTGAACGTCGGATTCCTCGCGCAGCGGCGGATTGACCCGGTTGCGCCCGTCATAGCTGGACAACCGGCTGTCATCGAGCATCAGATGATGCGGTGTCACCTCGGCGGTGATCGAAATTCCCTGTTGCTTAGCCCATTTCAGGATCTCCACCGTGCCGGCTGTCGAGGCGTGACAGATATGGACGCGGGCACCCGCATCACGGGCCAGCAGCGCGTCGCGAGCCACGATCGACTCCTCGGCCGCCCGAGGCCAGCCGGCCAGGCCCAGCCGGGCGGCCGTGGGGCCCTCGTGCGCGACGGCATCAACGGTGAGCCTGGGTTCCTCTGCGTGCTGGGCGATAAGTACTCCCAGACCGGCCGCGTACTCCAGGGCCCGTCGCATTACCAGCGGGTCGTGCACGCACACGCCGTCGTCGGAGAACAGTCGCACCCCGGCGATACCGGCGGCCATTAGTCCCATCTCGGTGAGTTGATGGCCTCCCAATCCAACCGTCACCGCGCCGACGGGGTGCACATCGACCAGGCCGACCTGCTGACCACGCTGCCAGACGTGGTCGGTGACGACCGTGCTGTCGGCAACCGGATCGGTGTTGGCCATCGCGAACACCGCGGTGTAGCCACCGAGGGCAGCTGCGGCCGAACCGGTTTCGATATTCTCGGCATATTCCCGGCCGGGTTCGCGAAGGTGTGTGTGCAGGTCGACCAAGCCGGGAAGCAGCGTCTGTCCGACCGCGTCGATCACGTCGGCTCCATCGGGTGCGGACAGTGCGGCGCCGATCTCAACGATCTGTCCGTCTGCGACCAGAACATCCATCTGGTCACCCTCGCCGTAGAGCCGCACACCTTTAATCAGAACCGGCCCGGGCATCGCCGTGGTCATACGGTCACCGCCTCATCCGTGCCGACCAGCAGATGAAACAGCACCGCCATTCGGATATGCACACCATTGGAAACCTGTTGCAGCACAGCGGACTGAGGTGAATCGGCAACTGAGAATGAGATCTCCATCCCCCGCAGCATCGGCCCCGGGTGCAGCACCACCGCATGGTCGGGGAGCATGGCCTGCCGTTGTTCGGACAGACCGTAGAGAGCCGAATACTCGCGAGCCGAAGGGAAGAAGCCGCCGTTCATCCGCTCGGCCTGCACCCGCAGCATCAGCACCGCATCGGCGGCGGGAAGTTCAGCGTCCAGATCATGCGAGACCGTCACACCGCCCCATTGCGCAACGCCGACCGGAAGCAGGGTGGGCGGTGCGACGAGAACGACCTCGGCGCCGAGCGTGTGCAGCAGAGCCACGTTGGAACGGGCGACCCGGCTATGCGTGATGTCCCCGACGATCACCACCCGGCGACCCTCGATGCCGCCGAGACGTTGGCGCACAGTGAGGGCATCAAGCAGTGCCTGGGTCGGATGCTCGTGGGTACCGTCACCGGCGTTGATCACAGTGGGCCCTGAACCGTCGGGCTGCAGCGTCCATTCCGCCAGCTGCTGCGCGGCCCCGGAGGCCGGGTGCCGGATGATCAGAGCGTCGGCGCCGGCGGCCCGCAGGGTCAGCGCGGTATCACGCAGCGACTCCCCCTTAGCCGCCGAGGATCCCGAGGCGCTGACGTTGATCACATCGGCGCTCATCCACTTGCCGGCCACCTCGAACGACACCCGGGTGCGGGTGGAGTTCTCGTAGAACATGGTGATGATCGTCCGACCGCGCAGGGTGGGTAGCTTCTTGACCTCGCGGCCCACCAGGGCGGACCGGAACCGGTCGGCGTTGTCGAGGATCGCGGTGGCCTCGTCACGGGACAGGTCGGCGGCGGAAAGCAGGTGTCTCATAATCGTCTGCTCGTCACGCAAGCGCTCATCATCTGGCAGGACCTCCCTCGGGCGCGATCCAGATGCCCTCGACACCGTCGTCCTCGACTAGTCGCACCTTGACGTTCTCGCTGCGCGAGGTGGGCACGTTCTTGCCGACGTAGTCCGCCCGCAGCGGCAATTCACGGTGGCCGCGGTCGACGAGCGCCGCCAACTGAATTGCTGTCGGCCTGCCGATATCGCGCAGTGCATCCAGCGCGGAGCGGACCGAGCGACCGGTGTAGAGCACGTCGTCGACGAGGATCACCAGAGAGCCGTCGATGCCACCGGCGGGTATCGAGGTCTCCTCCAGCGCGCGGGGCGGCTTGAAGTCGAGGTCGTCGCGGTACAGGGTGATGTCAAGACCACCGTGGGCGACGGTTACGCCGCTGAACTCGTTGATCTTCTCGGCGAGCCGATTCGCCAGTGTGACCCCGCGGGTCGGGATTCCCAGCAGCACTACACGCGGCGCGTCAGCAGCGTCGAGCGCGGTTTTCTCAATGATTTGGTGCGCCATGCGGGAAACGGTTCTAGCGACGTCCGCATCGGACATGAGTTCACGGTCGGTGGCGCCCACGAGCTACCCAGACCTCCTTCTCCGCCTCTCGGGACGGATCGTTAAAGGATGTCGACTGCGATCGCAGCCTAGCACCCCGGTCTGCCGAATCGGTCTTCAGTAGACTCCCGATGGTGAATCTCGCAGACAACCGAACATCCGTCGCTGAGGCGACCGAAGCGGGCCTGCTTTCCGGTGCGGTCACCCTCGTTTGGCACAGCGGGGATGTGCTGCAGGTCAACGAGATCGGTCACCGCGATGTCGAGGCCGGTCTGCCGATGCAGCGCGACACGATCTTCCGAATCGCCTCGATGACCAAACCGGTTACGGTGGCAGCGGCGATGGCGCTGGTCGAGGCTGGCAAGCTGGCCCTGACCGATCCGGTTAGCCGGTGGCTTCCCGAGCTCGCCGATATGCGGGTCCTGGTCGATCCGACCGGTTCGCTGGATAACACTGTGGCGGCCCGGCGGCCGATCACGATCGACGACCTGATGACCCATCGCAGCGGCCTGGCCTACGGGTTCTCCGTGGGTGGGCCGATCAGCCGGGCCTACGGGCAGGTGTCGCTGCGTCAGGATCAGGACCACTGGCTGGCCGAGGTGGCGGCGCTACCTCTGCTTCATCAGCCGGGCGAGCGGCTCACCTACAGCCACGGCACCGAGGTGCTCGGTATCGCCCTGTCGCGGATCGAGGACAAGCCACTGCACGTCGTGCTCAGCGAACGGATCTTCGAGCCGCTTGCCATGGCAGACACCGGCTTCTTCATCGCGCCGGAGGCACGCGGACGCGCCGCAACCATGTACCGGCTCGACGAGGCGGGCACCCTCCAGCACGACATGATGGGCCCGATACCGGTGAAGGAGCCCAGGTTCTGTCAGGGCGGCGGGGGGTTGGTGTCGACGGCCGATGACTATCTAAAGTTCGCGCGGATGCTACTGGGGGCCGGGACCGTCGACGGTGTGCGGGTGCTGTCCGAGGAGTCCGTTCAGTCGATGCGCACCGACCGGCTCACCGAGGAACAAAAGCGTCAGCCGTTCCTGGGCGCGCCGTTCTGGGTGGGTCGGGGCTTCGGCCTGAATCTCTCCGTGGTCACCGACCCGGCAAAGTCGGCGCAGTTGTTCGGCGCGGGCGGACTCGGCGCGTTCAGCTGGCCGGGTGCCTACGGAACCTGGTGGCAGGCCGATCCGGCCAACGATCTGATCCTGATCTATCTGATTCAGAACTATCCGGACCTTAACTCGGCAGCGGCAGCGGCCGTTGCAGGAAACACGTCTCTGGCGAAACTGCAATCAGCACAGCCGAAATTCGTCCGACGCACCTACGCAGCGCTGGGGTTGTGACTCCAGCAGTTCCCCGGGCTATTCCAGGGTGGCGCCGAGGGCGAACACGGTGAACCCGTTGTCGCCCGTGACACACCGCACAATCCCCTGCTGACTGACACTGCACCACGCGTTGCCGTTGACCAACCGGTGTTCACTGGGCAGGACGTCGACGTCTCGGGTGAACTCCGGCGTGGCCGAATCGGCGTAGTGGGCGGGGTCCTGCGGGCCCACGACGATCTGGTCGGTGCCTTCCGGAGGCAGAGGGCAGTTCCGTCCCTCGCAGCTGTAGAAGCCGGGCGGGCCCGGCATCCCGGCTTGAACCGGAGTTCCGTCCGGCCACCGGGCCGGAACGATATCGCAGCCGATCATGCCGTCGGGCGAGATCCCGCAGCCGCGACCCTCGAAGCCAAGGGGCTTGAAGAAGATCCAGCCGGGATCATCTGGGCTGGTGAAGTTGCCCTGCGCCACCGGCCAGGTATCGGGGCCGTCTGCGACGGCGGTCGCCGCTGAGCAGAAGGCGGCGGTGTACGCCAGCACTGTCACTGACAGAGCGCGGATAACCATCGACATCACCCTGGGCACCCCCAATTTCCGAACGCTGTTAACGACACCTAACAAAAAAGATGCGGACAGCGCAAGGCCTACCTGGAGCAATCAACCCGCGGTCCGGTCCCTCAGGGTCGCAGCGCGGTGATGCACCATGACGCGGCGGGCACTTCCAGACCTGCGGGGGTGCGGTGAGGTTCCAACGCCGCCAGCACCGCGTCGATCGCCCCACGGCGGCGATTGTCATCGGCGGTAAGGAAGGCCGGTCCGAGTGGTCCGGCGCCCAACACTCGCCCGATTGCCTCACCCCCGTCACCTTCGAAAAGAAAAGGCGCTTCAACTGACTCGAACTCGATATCGGTGAATCCGGCCGCGGCCAGCAATGCGGCAGTCGCATCACGATCGGCCAGCGAAAAGGGGCCCGGCGCGCCAGGAGGCGAAGGCTGCGGACGCTCAAGACCGAGGATCGGCGTTGCGGCCGCGGCACTCAGCGTCATCCAAGGGTTGCGGTCCAGGCTCTGCCACACCGAAGCCGCCAGTCGGCCACCGGGCCGGATCGCGCGGGCCACGTTAGCGAACGCAGTCGCAGGTTCAACGAAGAACATCAGCCCGAACCGGGAATGGACGCCATCGAAGGGCAGCCCGCCACCGGCGATCTCCTCAAGATCAGCGGTGGCAACGTCGGCCGCCACTGCGGTTCCATGGACGCCGGCTGCAGCCATTCGGCGACCAGCGGCCGCTGCCATCTCAGCGACGATGTCGACAGCCGCCACCCATCCGCCAGGGCCGACGTCTGCGCCTATAGCGACGGCGGAAATCCCTGGGCCGCAACCCAGGTCGGCGATCCGTTCGCCGGCTTGGGCCGCCATCGCTCGTCGCGCCGCAGATCCATGCGCTCCCATGGCAGCATTCATGGCCTCGGCCTGCTCGTCCCAGACTGTGGCCAGCGTCCCGAAATGATCTTCGGCGTCCATTGACTGCTGCGGGGTTCGGGTCGCTGCGTGCACCGCATCCGAGGCGGCCCGTATCTGCGGCGTCACCAGCATCAGCTGTCCGAGCACACCGTTGACGAAACCGGGTGACTCGTCGGTGGAGAGTTCCTTGGCGAGTTGCACCGCCTCATCGACGGCGACCGGCTCCGGCACGTCATCGGCGTAAAGCAGTTCCCACACCGCGACGCGCATGATGGCGCGGTCGACCGCCGGTAGTCGCTCGAGAGTCCAGCCCTGTAGGTGCGAGGTGATCAGTTCGTCGATATGTGCGGCGTTGTGGCTCACCCCGCGGGCGACCGTCGCGCTGTACGGATTCAATGCCGACACCTCGGGGTTCGACCCAGCCAATGCGGTACGCGAATCGGCCACTTCAGCCGCCGACAATCCGCGTGCCTCCGCCTCGAAGAGCAGATCTACGGCGCGTTTACGGGCCTGATGCCTGCCCTTGTCGGGCTTGCGCTCGGCCATGACTACGTGTTCACGCGGCCTAAATAGTTGCCGTCACGCGAATCGACCTTCAACTTGTCTCCGGTGTTGATGAACAGCGGAACCTGGATCTCGGCACCGGTTTCCAGCGTCGCCGGCTTGGTGCCGGCGCTGGACCGGTCGCCCTGCAGCCCCGGTTCGGTGCTGGCGACCACGAGTTCGACTGTGGTGGGAAGTTCGATGTAGAGCGGAGCACCCTCGTTGAACGCAATCTGCACCGGCATGCTCTCCAACAGGAAGTTGGCGGCATCACCGACCAGCGACTCCGGCAGCGAATGCTGTTCGTAGTCTTGGCTATCCATGAAGACGAAGTCGTTGCCGTCCCGGTAGAGATAGGTGGTGTCGCGGCGATCCACCGTGGCGGTTTCCACTTTCACACCGGCGTTGTAGGTCTTGTCGACGACCTTTCCCGAGAGCACGTTCTTGAGCTTGGTCCGGACGAAAGCCGGGCCCTTGCCAGGCTTGACATGCTGGAACTCGATGATGGTCCAAAGCTGGCCGTCGATGTTCAGCACGAGGCCGTTCTTGAAGTCGGCAGTGGATGCCACGGGCGGTCGCTCTCCTTCGGTCTTCTGCAGGCGCTGAAATCTTTTACCGGCGCCTAGAGGATGGCCAGGTCCTTCGAGAACCTGGTCAACAGTTCCGGGCCCCACTCGCCGACGACCAAGGTGTCCTCGATGCGGACTCCGCCACGGTCAGGCAGGTAAACACCGGGTTCCACGGTCACCACGGAGCCAGCACAGAGTGTACCGGCGGCAGCCGAGTTGATTCCCGGCGCTTCATGGATCTGCAATCCGACGCCGTGACCCAGCCCGTGGCCGAAGTGCTCCCCATAGCCGGCCCCATCGATAACCTTGCGGGCAGCGCGATCCACTTCGCACAGTTCGGCCCCCACCTCGAGCGCCTCCCGACCGGCCTGTTGCGCGGCGGAAACCAGCCCGTAGACCTCGCGCTGCCAGTCCGCTGCGGAGCCGAGGACGAACGTACGGGTCATATCGGAGTGGTAGCCGGCGACCAGGGCCCCGAAGTCGATCTTGACGAAGTCGCCACTGCAGAGCACGGCCTCGGTCGGCCGATGATGCGGTACCGCTGAATTCACGCCGGCGGCCACGATGGTCTCGAAGGCTCGCCCGTCTGCACCGTGGTCCAGCATTAACGACTCCAACTCACGGGCAACCGCGCGTTCGGTACGTCCGGGCCGTAGGCCGTCTTTACTCACCAGATCCGCCAGCGCCGAGTCAGCCGCCCCGCAGGCCAGTCGCAGCAGGGCGATCTCGCCGGCGTCCTTGACCTCCCGCAGTGCCTCGACCACACCCGGCGTGCGAACCAATTCCGCGCCGACATGCCCGGCCAGTTCACCCGAGAAGGCGCCGAAACTGTCGACGGTGACGATGTGGCTTTCGAATCCGATTCGCCTGGCACCCGCCGCCAGCGCCCGCGATACCAGATGACGGCCGCAGGCACGGTCGATCGCAGTATCGAGATCCGGTGCCTGCCGCAACGCCTGGGTCCGGTATCGCGAGTCCGTGACCAGCACCGGACCGGTATCGGAGGCGAATACCAGCAACGCTGCGTTGGAGCCGGTAAACCCGGACAGATAGCGCACATTGACCAGGTCACTTACCAGCATCGCATCCAGGCCCGCGGCATCCAGCCGGGCGGCCAGTCGGGCCCGACGTTGGGAATGTGTCACGGTCGGTGACGGTACTCGCTAGGCTGCATACTCATGAATATGTGGTTGCCGCGCGGACTGGTGTTGGCGGCGGGAATGGTGCTGCTCCGCCTTGTGCAGGGAACGTTGATCAACACCTATCCCACCAACGCCGGGACTATCAGTCTGGTGCTGGTGGTGCTGTTCGGCATCGGAGCGTTCGCGTGGGCTCTGCTGGACGGTATGTCCGACGCCCGGGCCAACCCTGACCCGGACCGCAGGCGCGACCTCGCAATGCGCTGGTTGTTGGCCGGCCTGCTCGCCGGTCTGCTCAGCGGCATCGTCATCTGGATCATCTCGCTGATTTACAAAGGCGTCTACGCCGAAGGCATCGTGCCTGAACTCAGCGTGTTCGCAGCCTTCACCGCACTGCTGGTATTCCTGCCCGCGATGCTCGCGGTGGCCGTGGGACGCCGGATGGTCGATCGCTCGCGGCCCCCGCAGGAGCGGCGACGGGTCACGGACGGAGTCGAGACCGACGTGTTCGACGCGGTTCGCGATGACGAGCCGCGCACCGGCCCCATCCCGTCGGTCGCCACCGCAGCCGGCGCTGCTGCCGTCGACTATCCCGAAGCCCTCACCTCACCGGTCGCCCTTGCCGAGCGAGAGCAGGCCGATGACGCCACCGAGCAGATCGTCGCGCAGATTCACGACGAAACCGAACGGATCGAAGCCGAGATCGACCGGATCCAGTCCGAGGGCGACACTAAGCACTAAAGCATCGCGAGCTGACTTTTCAGATCAGCGCTCGGCAGCCAGATAACGCAGCGCCAGCAGGTAACCCTGCACCCCGAGGCCGACGATCACTCCGGTGGCGATCGCGCTCAGGTATGAGTGGTGGCGAAAATCTTCGCGTGCATGGACATTCGAGATGTGCACCTCGATCAGCGGGGCGCGAAGTTCGGTGCAGGCATCGCGTAGCGCAATTGACGTGTGGGTCAGCGCGCCGGCGTTGAGGATCACCGGGTCTTCGGCGTCTGCGGCGGCGTACAGCCAGTTCAGCAACTCCGCCTCGCTGTCGCTTTGACGCACCACGGCGGTCAATCCCAACTCGGCGGCCTCGGCCTCGATCAGCGCCACCAGTTCGTCATAGGTTGTGTTGCCATAAACCTGGGGCTCGCGCTGACCGAGCCGGCCCAGGTTCGGTCCATTGAGCACCAAAACCGTTGTCACTGCTACCTCTCCTCTTCGCCCGCGTGGGCAACTTCGGCGTAGGCGGCCGCCAGCAAGGCTGGGTCGGGCCCCTCCAGTCGGCCGGGCTTGGCAAGGCCGTCGAGTACCACGAATCGCAGCACCCCCGACCGGGTCTTCTTATCCCCCGCCATATATCCGAGGAGTTCGGGCAACGCGTCGGCGTCATAGGTCACCGGCAATCCCAGCGCCATCAACACGTCACGGTGCCGCTGCGCCGTAGCGCCGTCCAGCCGGCCGGTGAGGCGGGCCAGTTCGGCGGCGAAGATCAGGCCGACCGACACCGCAGCACCGTGCCGCCACCGGTAACGCTCCCGACGTTCGATGGCATGGGCCAGGGTGTGGCCATAGTTGAGGATCTCGCGCAGCGCCGACTCCTTCTCGTCGGCGGCCACCACAGTGGCCTTGACCGCGATCGCACGCCGGATCAACTCGGGAAGCACCGATCCAGAGGCGTCGACGGCCGCGTCCGGGTCAGCCTCGATCAGTTCCAGGATCACCGGATCGGCGATGAATCCGGCCTTGACCACCTCAGCCATACCCGCCACCAACTCGTTGCGGGGCAAGGTCTCCAGCATTGCGAGGTCGACGATGACGGCGGCCGGCTGATGGAACGCCCCGACAAGATTCTTCCCGGCCTCAGTGTTGATACCGGTCTTACCGCCGATGGCGGCGTCCACCATCGCCAACAATGTGGTCGGCACGTGCACGATATCGACACCACGGAGCCATGTCGCCGCGGCGAAGCCCGCCACATCCGTCGCGGCCCCCCCACCGAGGCTGACAATCGCATCCTTGCGGTCAATTCCGATGCGCCCTAAAACCTCCCAGAGGAAGGCAACGACCTGAAGATCTTTGCCGGCTTCGGCATCCGGCAATTCAATCCGATGTGCATCGATACCCTTGTCGGACAGGTGCTTTCGAATCGCCTCGGCGGTCTCGGCCAGCACAGGTTGATGAAGTATCGCAACCCTGTGGCGGGAACCGAGCAACTCGCCCAACTCCCCGAGCAGCCCGGTACCGACGATCACCGGATACGGCGGGTCGACGGCGACCTCGATGGTGATCGGCGCAGCAGAGGGTGCCGTCACCTCAGGGCGAATCATTTGCGGATTCCAGGACGGCGAGCCGCCAAGGTGGCGGGCGTGACCGGCTCGGCCGGACGAACAGGCTCCGGCGAATTGACCAGCGCATCCGGCACTGCCGGCGCAGCAGCCACCGTGGTGGGCCGCCGCCATGGCGGCCGCCTCCGGCGCAGCAAGTCCGGATTGTCAAGGCGGCCGACGATATAGCGGACAACCGCTCCAGGGTTTCGCCTGTTGGTGTTGATCCGGATCGTCGCAATCCGGCGGTACAGCGGAACCCGATCGGCCATCAGCTTGCGGTACTTCTCATCGCGATCAGGTCCGGCCAGCAGTGGACGTACGGTGCTGCCGCCGGTTCGGCGAATACCTTCGGCAGCAGTGATTTCCAGATAAATCACCGTCTGGCCGACCAGCGCGTCACGCACTCCGGGTGTGGTCACCGCGCCACCACCCAGCGAAAGGATCCCGTCGTGGCTCTCCAGCGCCTCGCGGACCACCTGTTCCTCGATTCGGCGAAAGCCGGATTCGCCGTCTTCGGTGAAAATCTCAGCGATACTGCGGCCGGTACGCTCCACGATCACGGCATCGGTGTCGATCAGCGCACACCCCATCGCCTTGGCCAGCCGCCGCCCGATAGTTGATTTTCCCGAGCCGGGCAGCCCGATCAGCACGGCCTTGGGTGCCATCTCACTACCCCGACAGCCGTACCGAGTCTGAGCCGACGATGGCCTCCCGGTCGCTCAGCTCACGCAGGTAGCCATCGATGTTGCGTCGGGTCTCGGTAAGCGAGTCACCGCCAAACTTCTCCAGAGCCGCCCGGGCGACAACCAGTGCCACCATGGTTTCAACCACCACGCCGGCGGCAGGCACCGCGCACACATCCGAGCGCTGATGAATCGCCACGGCCTGCTCTCCGGTGGCCAGGTCGACAGTGGCCAGTGCGCGCGGGACCGTTGAGATCGGTTTCATCGCGGCGCGAACCCTCAACGCCTGGCCGTTGGTCATCCCGCCTTCCAACCCACCCGCGCGATTCGTCGATCGCATTACGCCGTCGGGGCCGGGGTACATCTCATCGTGGGCGCCGCTGCCGCGCCGCCGGGCCGTGGCGAAACCGTCGCCGATCTCGACACCCTTGATCGCCTGGATACCCATCACCGCGGCAGCGAGCTGGCTGTCGAGCTTGTTCTCTCCGCTGGTGAACGAGCCGAGCCCGATCGGCAGACCGTGCACCACGACCTCCACCACACCCCCGAGCGTGTCACCGTCGCGCTTGGCGGCCTCGATCTCGGCGATCATGGATTTCTCGGCCGCGGTGTCGAAGGCCCGAACTGGACTCTCATCGATACGCGGCAGGTCGGCGAAGGTCGGTGGTGGACCGTCGTAGGGCACCGAAGACCCGATTGACACCACGTGCGACAACACTTCGACGCCGAGAGCCTGACGCAGGAATGCGCGGGCGATTGTTCCGGCTGCGACGCGAGCGGCGGTCTCCCGGGCGCTGGCTCGTTCGAGTACCGGGCGTGCGTCGTCGAATCCGTACTTGAGCATTCCGGCGTAGTCGGCGTGACCGGGTCGCGGCCGGGTCAGCGGGGCGTTACGCGCGCTGTCGGAGTCCAACGCATCCGCGGGAACGGGGTCGGCTGCCATCACCGTCTCCCACTTGGGCCACTCGGAGTTGCCGATCTCGATGGCGATCGGCCCACCGAGCGTGCTGCCATGCCTGATCCCGGCCAGCACGGTGACCTCGTCCTGTTCGAACTTCATCCGTGCACCCCGGCCATAACCGAGCCGCCGCCGGGCCAGCTGGCCGGCGATATCGGCAGAGGTGACCTGCACACCCGCGACCATGCCCTCGACCATCGCCACCAGGGCGCGGCCGTGGGATTCACCAGCAGTGGTCCATCGCAACACGCGATCATCTTCCCACGTCGGCGACGCGGTACCCAATATGGCAGACCGAAACCGGGGTCCTAAAACAGTGCCAGGCCGGTGGCGGCCAGACTCGCCACACACATCGACGGGCCGTGCGGGACCCGGGTGATTCGGTACCGCAAAGCCGCGATCACACCCACGATCGCGGTCAGCAGGGGTGCACCGAGCGCGCCGACGAGCCACACCGGAAACCCGTATGCGCCTGTCAGCGCGCCCAGGGCGAGGGCCAGTTTGACGTCACCGGCACCAAGTCCGGCGGGGTCGACAAGGTGCACCACCAGGTAGAGGCCGGCCAATGCCAGCCCGCCCAGCAGTGCGGGCAACCCGAGTCCGGCAACGACCGCGCCAGCCAGGATCCCCAGCGCGCCGGTCAGGGTAAGCGCATTGGGGAGGCGGCGCCGCCGGATATCGACCGCGCTCAGCGCCGCCGCCCAGGCGATCACCATTGCGCAGCCCAACATCCCGAGACCAGTCACGGTCGAGGACGCTAGCTCAGTGCCGCCGCCATCTGCGGTCGCGGCGCAGGGCAGCCTGTGAATTGTTCGACCTGACTGAAGGCCTGATGCAGCAACATCTCGAGACCGCTGATCACCGTGCCGCCGGCAGCGCTGACCGCACCCGCCAGCGGGGTGGGCCAGGGGGCGTAGATGGCGTCCAACAGCACCGGCACACAAGCAAATGTCGCCGCGTGGGCGGCGGCCGCCCCGGCGGGGATGGTGCTCACCAGAACGTTGGCGGCGGCAGCCAACCCGGGCAGTTCAGGGTCGGAGAAGTCCCGAGATCCGATGACCACACCGAGTGCGCTTCCCAGTTCAACCAGCCTGGCCGCTTTCTCACGGTCTCGCGCCACCACGGTGATCTCACGCAGCCCGAGACCCGCAAGAGCGACGACGGCCGCCGGCGCGGTGCCGCCGGCACCGAGCACGATCCCCCTATCTCCACGAAGAGGTGCCGGATCGCGAGGGTCGTGCAGGTGTCCGAGCGCACCTGCCACACCGTCGATATCGGTGTTGTCGGCACGCCAGCCGTGATCAGTACGCACCAGGGTGTTAGCCGAACCGACCAGTTCGGCGCGGTGGGTTCGCTCGTCGGCGAACCGGAGGGCGGCGAATTTCCCGGGCATGGTCACCGAAACGCCGACCCACTCCGGGCCGAATCCGCCCACCAGCGTTGGTAATTCGTCAGCCGTGCACTCGATGCGGTCATAGGTCCAGTCATTCAGACCGAGTGCCCGATAGGCGGCCAGGTGCAGCTGCGGAGACCGCGAGTGCGCCACAGGCGAACCCAGGATGGCAGCTTTACGCGCGTTCATCGCCCGGAGTTGAGGATGCCACTGCTCTTCGCCTGCTCAATGTTATTCAAGTGCTCCTTGTAGTCACTGGTGAACAGAGTGGTGCCATCTTGGTTCACCGTCACGAAATACAGCCAGTTTCCCGGCTCAGGGCGCTCGGCCGCAGCCAACGCCTCGTCACCGGGTGAGCAGATCGGCGTCGCGGGCAGACCGGCCTTGGCGTAGGTGTTCCATGGGGTCTCGGTCTTCCGATCGGTGTCAGTTGTCGCGACCTCTTGCTTGACAAGCGGATAATTCACCGTCGAATCGAACTCCAGCCGGTCGTAGTCACTGGTGAGTCGGTTGTAGATGACACGGGCCACCTTGGCGAAGTCGGCGGGTTTGGCTTCACGCTGCACCAGCGACGCGACGATGAGCACCTCGTAGGGAGACATGTTGTTAGCCTTGGCGGTCTCGAGCAGGCCGCCTTTCACGTAGTGATCACCGCTCTCTGCAACGAGAGTGGCCAGGATCTGCTTGGCCGATGCAGAGGGATCGATGTTCCAGGTGCCGGGGGCGATCAAGCCCTCGAGGCGCCGATGGCTGTTACCCATCACCCCCGCACCCTTGGTGGCCCAGTCCGGAACATTCAACGACGACAGCGGACCCTCGCCGGCGGCGGTCTTGAGGTCCTTGGCCGCGACGCAACTGCGCTTGCCGTTGAGTTCGACGCAACTGGCGTCCGAGATCAGCGTGAAGATGCCGTCGGTCACCGCGCCGGTGCTGACCGCTTCAATATCGTCGAGTTGGCGTCCCTCCGGAATCACGAGCTTGCCAACCCGCATTGTGGGATCGGTCAACTTCGCCACGGCCGTCGCCGCCGGGATCTCGGTGCGCAGCCGATAGAAGCCCGGCTGGATCGCAGCCATGTCAGGGTTTCCCGCAGCGACACCGACGAAGACCCCCGCATTCGCGATGACGCCCCTATCCACCAGGTTCTGGGCGATCACCGATCCCGAGTCGCCGGGGTGAACCTGGATGACGATGTCTTCGGCACCGTCACCGGTGAAGTCGCCCTGAGTCCTGTCACCGCCAAAGATCTTGGGACCGAGCAGAACTGCGCCGAGTACGACGGCAATCAGCACACCGACCAGCGCGACAAGCCTGCGGCGGCCCGCCCGCTGCTGCGCACGGTTACGGCTCGCCGCTCCGACGGCCGTGGGCTCCGCGCGATCTGATTCTGAGTCTTCCGGCATCGTCACTCTCTTACGGGGTTCAGTTACGAGGTCGCAGCCGCGTTGCGGCGTTGGTCAAGCCAGCCCTGCAAAATCGCCACGGCCGCAGCCTGGTCGATCATCCCCCGCTGTTTCTTAACACGCACCCCCGCCTCCCGCAGAGATCGTGACGCGCTGACGGTAGTCAGTCTTTCATCGGCCATTCGCACCGGGACCGGGCGGATCAGCCCGGCGATGGTGTCGGCCACATCGACAGCATCGTCCGCGGACGATCCGGCCCGGTTGGCCAGGGTGCGGGGTAATCCAACGACGACCTCGACGATCTCCAGTTCCCGGACCAATGCGGTGATCCGGCGCAGGTGCCCGGCCCCTCGGTCGCGACGCACCGTCTCCACCGGCGTAGCCAGAACCGCATCCGGATCGCTGACCGCCACTCCGATACGGACCGTGCCCACGTCGATACCGAGTCGACGGCCCCGTCCCGGGTCGTCATCGCCCGGTCTATCGGGCAGGCGGCTCTGGTCAGACATCGTCTGACCTCAGTCCCGCGCCAGCTCGGCACGGACCGCGGCGAGTGCGGCATCGATGCCTTCCGGGTCGGTGCCCGAACCCTGAGCCAAATCGGCCTTACCGCCACCGCGGCCGCCCACTGCGGTCGCCACACCCTTCACCAGATCACTGGCCCGTACACCGGCGTCCTGGGCAGCCGGGTTGGCCGCAACCACGAACGGCACCACGGCGCCGCCGTCTTTGTTCTCCGTGCCCTCCGCGATCAGAACCACCACGCCCGGCTCGGAGCCGAGCCGGCCGCGGATATCGCCGACCAGTGAGCGCAGATCTCCGGCAGTCATCCCGGCCGGCATCCGCTGGGCTACCAGGCGGACCTTGCCCACCTGCTCGGCGGCCGCAACCACGTCCGCCGCACCGGAACGCGCCGCCGACAGCCGCATCCGTTCGAGTTCCTTCTCGGCGACCTTCAGTCGCTCGACCAGCATGGCCACCCGGCCGGGAACCTCCTCGGAGGGCACTTTCAGGCTCGATGCCAGACCGGCCATCAGTGCGCGTTCCTTGGCCAGATGGCGGAACGAATCCAGACCCGAGTAGGCCTCGACGCGACGCACGCCGGAACCGACCGAGGATTCCCCGAGAATGGTGACGGGTCCGATCTGAGCCGAATTGCGCACATGAGTGCCGCCGCACAGTTCCAGCGAGAACGGCCCGCCGATCTCGACCACCCGAACCTCGTCGGGATACTGCTCACCGAACAGGGCCATCGCCCCCATCGCCTTGGCCTTTTCAATTCCGGTAACGAAGGTGTTCACCGGGAAGTCAGCCTCAACGGCCTCGTTAGTGACCACTTCGATCTGGCCGCGCTGCTCCTCGGTGAGCGGTCCCTGCCAGTTGAAATCGAATCGAAGATAGCCGGGGCGGTTGAGTGAGCCCGCCTGAACAGCGTTGGGCCCGAGGATCTCTCGCAGTGCTGCATGCACCAGATGGGTGCCGGAGTGGCCCTGGGTAGCGCCGTGACGCCACTTCGGATCCACCTCGGCGTCGATGGTGTCACCCTCGACGAACTCCCCCGACTCGACATTGACGCGGTGCACCCACAGGGTCTTGCCGATCTTCTGCACATCGGTGACCGCAGCTTTGGCCGCCGCACCGCCGCCGGTACCGGTGATCCAGCCGATATCGGCGATCTGCCCGCCGGACTCGGCGTAGAGCGGGGTGCGATCGAGCACGATCTCGACCCGCTCCGGTGACGCCGATTCAGAGTGGGTCCGCGGATGATGCGCCACCACCGGAACCCGCTTGCCGTCGACGAAGATACCGATGATCCGCCCCTGCGAAGTCAGCTCATCGAAGCCGGTGAACTCAGTCGGACCCGCATCGACCAGTTCGCGGAACGCCGACAGGTCTGCGTGCGCGTGCTTACGGGCGGCGGCATCAGCCTTGGCGCGGCGGCGCTGCTCGGCCATCAGCTCACGAAATCCCAACTCGTCCACGGTGAGCCCGGCCTCGGCGGCCATCTCCAAGGTGAGCTCGATCGGGAAGCCGTAGGTGTCGTGCAGGGCGAAGGCCTCCGAGCCGCCGAGCATGGTCTTGCCCGCCGATTTGGTGGCGGCTGTCGCATCCTCGAAGAGCCGCGAACCCGAGACCAGGGTTCGGTTGAAGGCCGTCTCCTCGGCAACCGCGATCCGGTTGATCCGGTCGAAGTCAGCGACCAGTTCCGGATAGGACGGACCCATCGCGTCGCGCACGCACGCCATCAGGTCGCCGACGATCGGGGTGTCGATGCCCAGCAGCTTGGCCGAGCGGACGATCCGGCGCAACAGCCGACGCAACACATAGCCACGGCCCTCATTGGCGGGGGTCACGCCATCGGCGATGATGATTGCCGCGGTGCGGCTGTGGTCGGCGATCACCCGGTAACGCACATCGTCGACCGCATTACCGGCCCCGTAGCCGCGGGGCGCGCGCTCGGCCACCTTGTCGATCATCGGGCGCATCAGATCGATCTCGTAGACGTTGTCCACGTTCTGCAGCAGGCAGGCGATGCGCTCGACTCCCATGCCGGTGTCGATGTTCTGGCGCGGTAGCGGGCCAAGGATCTCGAATTCGGCCTTGGATGTGCCTTCGCCGCGCTCGTTCTGCATGAAGACGAGGTTCCAGATCTCGATGTAGCGGTCCTCGTTGGCCTCGGGGCCGCCCTCGATCCCGTAGTCCGGGCCGCGGTCGTAGTAGATCTCCGAGCACGGTCCGCATGGTCCGGGGATACCCATGGACCAGTAGTTGTCGGCCATACCGCGGCGCTGAATGCGCTCGAAGGGCAGCCCGGTCAGCTCGTGCCACAGCTGGATGGCTTCGTCGTCGTCGTAAAACACGGTGGCCCAAAGCCGCTCGGGGTCAAAACCATAGCCGCCCTCGGAGACCGGATTGGTCAGCAGGGACCAGGCCAGTTGGATCGCTCTGCGCTTGAAGTAGTCCCCGAAGGAGAAGTTGCCCGCCATCTGGAAGAAGGTGTTGTGCCGGGTGGTGATGCCCACCTCGTCGATGTCCGGGGTGCGGATGCACTTCTGGATGCTGACGGCGGTGTTGTAGGGCGGGGTGCGCTGGCCCAGGAAGAAAGGCACGAACTGCACCATGCCGGCGTTGACGAACAGCAGGTTGGGATCGTCAAGGATCACCGAGGCGCTGGGCACCTCGGTGTGACCGGCGTTGACGAAGTGATCCAGGAACCGCTTCCTGATCTCATGTGTCTGCACGGGTTGGGTCCTTGTTGTTGGTCCAGCTGGGCCGGTTAGTCGACCGCACCACCCTACCGGTCGCCGCTAACCAGGTGAGAAGCTCAACCGCACCGACCGCCGCGCATTGTCCCAGTTGAGATCGAGCAGCACGACGCTCTGCCAGGTACCCGGTAATGGACTACCGCCGATCACCGGCGCGGGCTCAGCTCGAGTCGTTCTGGGCGCGACGGTTCTTGATGCGTTGAGCGCGATCGGCTGCACGAGTCCGGTGCCGGCGGGGCATCAGCAGCGACCGCCTGGCCGGGACAGAAGCGCCGGCATCCGCCGGAGGCAGCGCGGCGGTGGTCACATCCCAGTCCGGGAAGTACAGCCGGGCGCCCGGATGGGTTGTGTAGGTACGACCGGTAGGAGCGGTCCAAACAATGGTGCCGTCGGGCAGCTGCCTGTCATGCCATCCGTCCTCATCAGTCCAGAAGGTCCGCAGCAAATGATGCTTTCGGCATAGGCAGCGCAGGTTGGACGGATGGGTTGCCCCGAGCGGATAGGCGATGGCGTGGTCAATGTCGCAGACCTCAGCCGGGGCGTCACAGCCGGGGAATCTGCAGGTGAGATCCCGGCAGCGAACGAAGCGTTGAAGCTTCACCGACGGTCGGTACCGAGGTTCCGCCTCCTCGCACGGCGGGTTCAACGGCACGACGTGCGCGCCGTCGCGGATCAACTGTCCAAGAAGCGGATTCGGGATGACGCCGCCGCTGCTCATCAAAGCGGCCGTCCGCGGCCGAGAAGTGCCCGCCGGCCGGGCCTGGGCCTGGGCCTGGTCCACCGCGTTCCGATCGGCCACGACATGGATGATCACTGACCCCTTCAGCGCCGCGCTCGTCGGATTGGGGCAACCCGGCTCTGCGCACCGACAGGCGATACGGTCCGCGCCGGCGAACACCGCCCCCATCGCCTCGGCGCGCCGCTGCCCAATGGTGCGGGGATCGGAATCACATACCGCGCGCGCAATCGCGGTCAAGCGCCGTTCGATCAACTCGGCGTGGGTGGCGAACAGCCGGCCCCACACCGATCGGGTTCCGCTCTCGTCCTCGGGCTTGCCGAACTGCACATCCATCGTGCGGGCGGCCTGGCGGAACCATTCGCGGGCCTGCGGGTCATGGGCATCCAGCACGATATCGATGAGCGTCTCGACCTTACGGTCCGATAACGCACCCCACTGTTCGGCGGCGTGGGCGATGTCGGCATCGATCGCTTCCATCGCCGCCGTGCCAACCACGCAGTGCGTCCGCCAGGAAATCGTGGACACCAACCGGGCCCCGATTCGTCCCATCAGGAACAGGTCGTTCACCTTGGGCAGGCGCTCCCGCAGCGATTGCGCCAGATACATCTGCGAAGAGGCCCGACGCGCACTGATCCCCAGCGCCGCCCCCACCTCGGCAGCTGTGGCGTCCCAGGGGTCACAGACCCACCGCGAACGCGGATCGACCAGATCCGGGTCATCGGGGTCAGCCTGGCAGCGGCGCTGCACCAGCTCACCGATGGCCGCGAGCCGCCGTGCCGCCGCGGCCGCTTCAGCACGGGCCCAGCCTTCGACGGCCTCGACGACCACCGCGTCGTCCGCGGCTGAAAGGGCCTCGGGAGAGGTTTTATCGAACATACTTTCGATTATGCACGCGGGGTACGACAACTGCGTCCGAGGGAGGACGCTCCCCCCGCAGACTCAGCGCTTGCGCCGGACGATGGCACGGAGCTTGTCGAGACGACTGGCGATCTCACGTTCGGCACCGTGGGTGGTCGGCCGGTAGTAGTCGATATCCGATATCTCATCCGGCGGATACTGCTGTGCCACAACACCATCCGGGTCATCGTGCGGATATCGGTAGCCCTGGGCATTACCGAGTTGGGCGGCGCCCGAGTAATGGCCGTCACGAAGGTGGGCAGGCACCAACCCGACCTTTCCGGCCCGGATGTCACCCATCGCCGCACCGAGTGCCGTGGTGACCGCATTGGACTTCGGCGAAGTGGCCAGGTGAACGGTGGCGTGAGCCAGGGTCAACTGGGCTTCCGGCATTCCGATCAGAGCGACGGTCTGCGCTGCGGCGACGGCAATGGGCAAGGCGGTCGGATCGGCCATACCGATGTCCTCGCTGGCCAGTATCACCAGCCTGCGCGCCACGAATCGGGCGTCTTCACCGGCGACCAGCATGCGGGCCAGGTAGTGCAGGGCTGCATCGACGTCGGACCCGCGGATCGACTTGATGAAGGCGCTGATCACGTCGTAGTGCTGGTCGCCGTCGCGGTCGTAGCGCACTGCCGCCTGATCAAGTGACTGCTCGACGGTCTGCACCGCCACGGTCCCGCCGGCGGCCGCAGCGGTCTCAGCAGCGACTTCCAGAGCGGTCAGGGCTCGGCGAGCATCCCCCGCGGAGAGTTTGACCAGCAGTTCCACCGCGTCGTCCTCGATCTCCAACGCCGCGTCCAACCCGCGCGGGTCGGCCACCGCGCGGCGCACCACCGCGCGGATATCGTCCGGGGTCAACGGGTGCAGTTGCAGGATCAGCGAACGCGACAGAAGTGGCGCGACCACCGAAAAGGACGGGTTCTCCGTGGTGGCCGCCACCAGCAGCACCACCCGGTTCTCGACGGCAGCCAGCAGAGCATCCTGCTGGGTCTTGGAGAATCGGTGCACCTCATCGATGAACAGCACTGTCTGTTGACCCCGCAGCAGTGCCTGGCGGGCGCTTTCGACGACCGCCCGCACCTCTTTGACCCCCGCGGTCAGCGCCGATAGCGCTTCGAAACGCCGGCCGGTGGCCTGCGAAATGAGCGAGGCCAGTGTGGTTTTACCGGTGCCCGGCGGTCCGTAGAGGATCACCGATGCGGCACCGGTGCCTTCGACGAGTCGCCGCAATGGTGATCCCGGCCCCAGCAGATGAGCCTGGCCTACGACCTCCTCAAGGGCGGCCGGGCGCATCCGGACCGCCAGGGGGGCCGAGCCCGATACCGACGAGTCCGCCACGAAATCGTTCCCGGGCAGGTCGAACAGGCTGTCGGACACTGTTCAGGCTTACCACGGCTTCCCACGCGGCGCGGTACCGGCCAGCGGGACCCCGCTGCCCAGATCAAAACCGTCGGGGCCCATGATCGGCGCGTGTCATACGCCAAGTACGGGCCGTGGGCGGTGATCGCCGGCGGCTCTGAAGGGGTCGGCGCCGAGTTCGCGCTCCAGTTGGCCGAATCCGGGATCAACCTGGTTCTGCTGGCCCGCAAACCGGAGGCTCTCGAGTCGACCGCTCGACAATGCCGTGGTCATGGCGTGGACGTGCGGACGCTGGCGGTCGATCTCGTCGACCGGACCGCAGTCGAGAAGGTCACCGCGCTCACCAACGACATCGAAGTCGGCCTGCTGATCTACAACGCCGGCGCCAACACCTGCAGCGCGGAGTTCCTGGACGCCGAACTCACCGACTTCCAGTCCGTCATCGACCTGAACATCACCACCATGATGGCGCTGGTCGCGCACTACGGCCGGACCATGCGCTCCCGGCGTCGCGGGGGCATCATGCTCGTCGGTTCGATGGCCGGGTATCTGGGCTCGGTCCGACACACGGTTTACGGCGGGGTGAAGGCCTACGGGCGGATCTTCGCCGAGGGTCTCTGGCTGGAACTGCGCGAGCACAACGTCGATGTCCTAGAACTGGTCCTCGGGGTCACCCGTACGCCTGCCATGCAGCGGTTGGGATTGAACTTCGATGTGCCGGGTTTGCGTGTTGCTGAACCTGCGGATGTCGCACGAGAAGGCTTGGCACACTTGGGAAATGGACCCGTGCATGTGGCCGGCGGGAACGCCGAGGATATCAAGCGGCGTAATGATCCGGACCGAGCCACCGTGCTGGAGGGCACGCACCGATTCATGCGGCGGCTGCTCCCGGATTAGCTGTGCGACGCGGTCAGCGCCCGCCTTGCCTGCGCTGCGGCCGCAGCCATACCAAGTGCTAGCTCGTCGGCGGCACTACCCGCTCCGCGCGGACCCGAACACCGCTGGCGGTGGGTACCTGGCCACCGGGTTAACGGTGACCATCTTCTCGAAGAAGTTCCGCGAAAAGCTTGCACGGCAAATACTCATGTGACTAACTTGAAGCACCTAACCGGAAAACCAAAGACTATCTGGCTCGCAACGGATCATTGTTCGACACCAAATCTCTACACTGAGATGCGGTTTCAGCAACGAACGGGGCGTTTGGCCGCGCAAGGGTGCCGCGGGCACCGCCACGCGGCCTGAACCAGACGTGCGAAAGGCAGAACCCTGTGGCTGACAAATTCCCCAACCAACCGCTCAACGTCGTCGAGAACTTCGTTGACAAGCCCTACACCGTGCAACGGCTCGTGGAACGGCCGGTCGAGAAGGTCATCGACAAGCCGATCACCCTGGAACGGGTAATTGAGCGACTGGTGGTTGACACCGTCGACAAGGTCGTCGACAAGCCGGCGCAGGTTTCGCGCCTGGTCGAGCGTCCTGTGGTGACCGTCGTCGATGAACTGGTCGACAAGCCGGTCAAGGTGGCCCGCCAACTGGAGCGACCCGTGGTCACGATCGAGGATCGGGTGGTCGACAAGCCGGTCAGTGTCAGCCGCCTCGTTGAGCGTCCGGTCGTCACCGTTGTCGACGAAGTGGTCGACAAAGCGCTGAAGGTCAGCCGCACCATCGAGCGCCCGGTCGTCACCGTCCACGACACGATCACCGACAAGCCGGTCCAGATCCAGCGACTCGTAGAGCGACCCGTGGTCAACATCGTCGACAAGATCACCGATAAGCCGGTTGAGGTCCAGCGGCTGGTAGAGAAGCTCGTCGTGTCGATCGTTGACAAGGTCGCCGAGCGCCCCGTCGAGGTCCAGCGCCTGGTCGAGAGGCTCATCGTCGACATTCAGGACAACGTCGTCGACAAGGCGGTCACCCTACAGCGACTGGTCGAGAAGCCGGTGATCACCATCGTCGATAAGGTCGTCGAGATCCCGGTCGAGCGGATCGTCGAGCGTGTGGTGGAGAAGCCGGTCGACCGGATCATCACCAAGGTCGTCGAAAAGCCGGTCGAGAAGATCGTCGAGAAGGTGATCGAGGTACCGGTCGAGAAGATCGTCTACAAGACCGTCGAGAAGCCGGTTGAACGGGTCGTCGAGATCACGGTCGAGAAGCCGGTTATCAAGGTGGTGGAGAAGGTCGTCGAGGTCGCCGTCGAGCAGATCGTCCAGAAGGTAGTCGAGAAGCCCGTCGACCGCATCGTCGAGAAGATCGTCGAAAAGATCAACGTCGTCGAAAAAGTCATCGACAAGCCCGTCGACCGGGTGGTCGAAAAGATCGTCGAAAAGCCCAACATCGTCGAAAAAGTCATCGACAAGCCCGTCGACCGGGTGGTCGAAAAGATCGTCGAAAAGCCCAACATCATCGAAAAAGTCATCGACAAGCCCGTCGACCGGGTGGTCGAAAAGATCGTCGAAAA
>JBMOKE010000139.1:0-5930 GCA_049315425.1 Mycobacterium sp.
TGACACCGACCCCTGGCGGCGGCACGAGACTGGACTACACGATCGGTTTCGACTCAGCCATACCCGGGCTCGCCGCGCTGGTCGGCAAGGTGCTCGCTTCCGCGATCAGCAAGGGTCTCCCGAAGCTCACCGACTAGCCATGTGACGTGGACTAGGTCCTTGCCATCATTTCGATGTGGTGGCTGCTGCCAGAACCGCATCGTTGATCGCAGTCGGTGTAACTCCGACAACGGCCTTCTGCGCTCGACTGGCGAAATCCAACAGGTAGCGACGTTTAGGACGCCGCGATGTCAGCGCATGATCGACGGCCTTGGTGACCCTGCTGGGATCAGCGGCAATTTTTTGCATACGGCCCAACAACTTCCGAGTCCCGGCAAGGTGCGACGCATACAGTCGGCGGTGCTCGTCGCTGAGCTGATCAGCCATCCGGTCATGCTCGTTGACCACTTCGGTCCAAAGATCGGTGCGGATCGGTCCGGGCTCGATCAGTGAGACCGGAATCTTCCACGGCCGCAGTTCCATACGGAGTGCATCGGCCAGGGACTCGAT
This sequence comes from Mycobacterium sp., assembly GCA_049315425.1. GTDB lineage: Bacteria > Actinomycetota > Actinomycetes > Mycobacteriales > Mycobacteriaceae > Mycobacterium. Next base: position 550 of record JBMOKE010000139.1, read on the forward strand.
CGCGTACTTCGATGCGTTGTAAGCGCCGGTGCCCGGCGTGGTGAACAGCCCACTGACCGACGAGATGAACAATACCCGTCCGTGAGACGCGCGAATCTTCGGCAGTACCGCCTGCGTCACCGCGATCTGCGAAATGACGTTGACGTCGAACTGTCTGGTCAAGTCATCGAGCGCCAATCCCTCCACCGGTCCGTTGACGACGATGCCGGCGTTGTTGACGACGCCGTTCAACTCAGCGGGGAGTAGGTCGGGAAGGGCGGCGATCGCAGCGCGGTCGGTGATGTCGAGTGGGATCGCATGCACGTTAGGTATGCGGCCGAGGCTCTGCAGGGCGTTGGAGGATCGTGCAGTCGCGTAGACGTCCCAACCCCGTCGGCTCATATGCTCGGTGATCGCTAGGCCGATTCCACGGCCTGCGCCGGTGACCAGTACGGAAGGCATGCCGTCTCTTCTCTTGTTGTTGTTGTTGGGTGCATCTTGGCACGTCGGCTAGGCGATCGGTTTACCTAACTCGGCCCGCTGTGTCTCGGCAACACTCTCGCGTCATCATCAGCATTCTGCGGGGTCTAGCGTGGGCGGAATGGGTGACCTCAGTGACGACGAGTGGCAGGAGTCGGACAGCTACACCGACAGCCCGCTGCGGCGTAATGAGGTCGCTCAGAGGAGCCGGGACGGCGAGGTCAGCGAGTACGCCATCGACGATCCCGTCGTCTTGGGGCCCGGATTGCCGCCCGAGGATGGTTCCTGTGGTCAGTTCGCGGTGCAATTTCATGTCACCACCACAACGGTGGTCGGGCTCAAACGCATAGCCGATGCGCGCGGGGTGAGTGTGCCGGAATTGTGCCGGCAGGTCGTCGGTGTTTTCGTTGCACAGCAGGAAGGTGAGCTGGGCGCGATGCTCGCCGCTGAGGCCGAGGTCGCCGACTACCGGCCCAGCCTGGGCCAGTCGTAATCGCGTACCCACGGGGGCGCGATGGCCTCTAATGGCATACTTGTGGCATGGCTCGCATACGGTTGAGCACCACAGTCGACGCTTCGCTGCTGGAAGCGGCTCGGGCCCTGCACTCCGGGCCGACCGATGCTGCACTGATGGACGATGCGCTGCGAGCTCTCCTGGCCCGGAATCGGGCACGCGAGATCGACGCCGGCTACGCCGCCTATGACGAAAATCCGGCTGATAAGCCGGACCAGTGGGGCGATCTCGACTCCTGGCGGAGGGCGGCAAGCGCCTCGTGACGCCGCTTCCGAATCGAGGCGATGTCTGGTGGTGTGAGTTATCGGCAATTGGTCGTCGGCCTGTCGTCGTCCTGTCGCGGGACGCGGCCATTCCCAGACTCCGTCGGGCCGTCGTCGCCCCGTGCACCACGACTATCCGGGGACTGGCCAGCGAGGTCGTCCTGGAGCCAGGGGAGGATCCGATTCCCCGGCGTTGCGCCGTCAATCTGGACTCATTGGAAAGCGTGTCGGTTGCCGTTCTCGTCGAAAGGGTTGGACGGCTGGCAGACGAGCGGATGCGAGAGGTTTGTGCTGCGCTGGCCGTGGCGGTGGACTGCTCGGAGTAGCAGTCGTAGCTATTTCAGCCGCAACCCATAGCTGACCAGATCGGCCGCGCGCTCAATCAGTACAGCCAACTCCTCTGGGCTCTGCTGCAGTTCGTCGTGGCGCCAGGCAAGGCTGATGATTCCGTTCCAGCTTGCCCAGAGGATTGTTGCGGTCGCCTGTGGGTTAAGACGCCGGATGCTGCCCTCGGCAATACCGCGTTCTATTGCGTCGACCATGCGAGCGTTCTGCTCATCGACCCGCAGAGCAAGCAGGGCGGTGGTCTCGGCAGCGGCGGGGTAGGGACTGGGTTTGGTGGGGAAGGCCAGCATGCGAAAGAACTGCGGATGGTCCAGCGCGAAGCGCAGGTACTGCTCGGACGCGGCAAGCAATTGCTCAATCGGTGTGCGATCGGGGGTGTAGGCGCGATCCATATAGTCGCGGTCGACGTCGAGCGCTCGGCCGACCACCGCGGCGTAGAGCCCTTCCTTACTGCCGAAGTTGTTGTAGATCGAGCCGACAGCGACGCCGGCGTGCTGGCCGATCTCCTCGACGGTGACGTCTTCGACCGGGCGCTCGGCGAACATCAGTTGCGCAGCCGCGAGCAGGGCATCCATGGTCCGCAGTTTGCGCGGGTCCATCCGGCGTTGCGTTACGACGTCCACTGGGCCATCTTACTGCGAAAAGATGACTTATTGTAATAGTTGCAAGAAGTCCATAGACGCTCTACCATCGGCCACATGTTGAAACGATTACAACAAGTGCAACCGGGTTGGGAGCTCGCCTGTGTCGGCTGACGCGCGTCTCATCGAGCTCGGGATCGAACTGCCCGACCCGTTCCCGCCGGCCGGTGAATACATCAACGCCGTCCGCACCGGCGATCTGCTGATCCTGGGCGGCCACATTCCCTTCAGCCCGCCGCAGACGGTCGTGTTCGGCAAGCTGGGAGCAGACCTCGACGTCGACGCCGGGCGCGAGGCCGCGCGATTCGCCGCCATCGCCGCGTTGGCCACCATCCGTTCCGAACTCGGAACCCTCGACGCAGTGAAGCAGATCGTCCTCGTGCGCGGGGTCGTCAACTCCGCTCCGGACTTCATCGGCCACACCCAGGTGATCGACGGTGCCTCAGAAGTGTTCGTGAACGTCTTCGGTGACGCCGGCCGGCATGCGCGGCTCGCTGTCGGCGTGTCCTCACTGCCGGCTAACATCGCGTTGGAGATCGAAATGACCGTCGAGGTGGCGCGATGACGACCGCCGAGTCGACCCTGACCGTCATCGGCAGACTCGGACGAGCCCAAGTCGAGCAGAGTCTGCGACGCGCGGCCCGCATGATGGGCCGGAACCGACCAGAGTTGTTGGCACTCAAGGACATCGGATATCCGGATACCACCATCGCGCTCGAGGCCGCTAGTCTTCTGCACGCCCAGGCGCCGGGCGTCCTCACCGCTCACTGTTACCGGACATACCTGTTCGGTGCTGCCCTGGGAACCAGGGACGGCCTCGACTGGGATGCCGAACTGCTCTTCATCTCGGCCATGCTGCACGATCTGGGACTCACCGACATCCTCAGCGGCGACGGGCCCTTCGAGCAACGCGGCGCAGCCGCAGCGCAGTCATGGCTCATCGATCACGGCTGGCCCGAGGATCGGGCCGAGGTTGTCGCACAAGCAATTCGGATGCACATGGACGTCGGCCGTGCCGGCAAGGAACGGCCCGAAGTGGCACTACTGCACTTCGGTGCTGCCGCTGACGTCACCGGAATGCGGTTGGAAGACATCCATCCCCGCACCGTCGAGGAGGTTCTCGCATCACATCCGCGCGACGGCTTCGGCCGATTTTTCGCCGAGAAGGTCCGCACCGAGGCACGCGCGTACCCAACCTCGGTCACCGCCGGCCTATGCCGCTGGGGCCAATTCGCCTGGCGCATCCAACATTCGCCGTTCCAGGAGTGACATGACGCTGAGCAACCCCACTATGGCCACGCTGCTCGCGGCGGGCCTGATCTTCCTCCTGGCCTTGGTTCTCGGGATCTGGAAGTACCGGCAGATGGCCACCAGTCCCGATCACCTCGCGCACCCCTACGTCGACATCGCACACCGCTCGGCACTGCTGTACTCGTTCGCCACCCTGCTGTTGGCGGTGTTCGTCGAACTCAGCGCGTGGCCTGCATGGGTGAACGCGACCGCCGCGGCGACGGTCATCCTCTTCTTCGTCGGTGCCATCAGCAGCTACATCCTGCACGGCGCCAAACGCGATACGACCAACCAGATGAGCCAACCCGGGCGCAGTATCCATGTCGCGATGTGGGCGCTCATCATCGCCGAGATCGGCGGCTTCGTTGTTCTGCTCGCGGGCTTCCTGCGGGGGTGGATATGACCGCCACCGTTGTGATCGTTCTCGCCGCCGTGTTCTTCGCGGGCATGGGTATCTTCGCGCTGGCCCGGCCCGTCGCACTGATCCGCCCGTTCGGCATCACCCTGCCCAGTCCGGAGTCGCGCGCCGAGGTGCGGGCCGTCTACGGCGGATTCGGCCTGGCGATCGCCGGGATGCTGGTGCTTGCCTTAACGGGTCATCCGGCACGCGAGGGCATTCTCATCACTGTGGCCGCGGCGCTGGGCGGTATGGCCTTCGGGCGGTTGGTGTCCGGCGTGATTGACCGGCCAACGGCGTTCTATCCGAACTGGTTCTACTTTCTGGTTGAGGTTGCCGGTGGTGCGGCACTGTGGTGGGCGGCCACTGGCTGAAGGCGCTGTCGGGTTTCAGGCTTTAAGCTGGCGCTATGGCTCACACCCCCTTGCCCGCCGAGGACATCGAGCGGCTGACCAACCAACCTCCGCGTGTTGAGGCGCTGCGGAGAGCGATCTTCACCATCGCCGGCGGATTGACCACCGCCGTGGACCTCTCCCGCATCTACGTCGACGGGTTGGAGAATCTGCCCGATGACGGACGCTTCCTCCTCGTCGGCAATCACACATCAGCCGGCTGGCCGGAAATCGTGATGACTCCCTACTTCGTGCACCGCCATCTTGGGGTGCGCGTCAGAGGGCTTGCCGACCAGCGCGTCACTCAGGTCAAGGGCTTCCAGAGGGATCTGATCGAGGCGGTCGGCGCCGTACCCGGTCAGCCGGATGTCGGCGCTGAGTTGATGCGACTCGACGAGACGATCCTGGTTTTCCCCGCCGGCGGTCGTGACATGCTGAAGTTCAAAGGCGAGGAATACCAATTGAATTGGGAAGGCCGTTCAGGCTTCGCCCGACTCGCCATCGCCCATGACTATCCGATCGTCCCGGTCGGGTTGGTCGGCGGTGACGACGTCTTCCGCAGCCTTGTTGCGCGAAACAGCGCGTGGGAACGAATGACACGGACCTTCGGAGAGCGCATGCACGGCATCGCCGGTGTCGGCGTGCCCCTGATGCGCGGCCTGGGTCCCACACTGTTGCCTCGACCGCAGCGGATGTATCTGCGCTTCGGGCAACCGATCTCAACAACACGGCCCGCCCGGGTGAAGGCCGAAAAGTGGGAGGCCACCGTCAAGCAACGTACTCAGATTGAGTTGGAGACAGTCCTGGCCGAGCTCCAAGAACTGCGGCGCGGCGATCCGTTCCGCAATCTCAATCCCTTGCGTTGGAGTGCGGCACTTAGGCCGAGGATCCACTGAGGCTAGCTATCGCCGGGGGCGACCTTGAAGGTTTGACCGCGCCAGCGTGCCGCTGGGTGCTTTTGCCGAAACCGGTGCGCAAACCCATGCCTATCTTTTGTCTCGTTAACACTTCTGTCGACATTCCGCTAGCGTCGCGGCCATGGGGTGGATGACGCAGACTGAATTATCCGGACGCATAGGT
>JBMOKE010000140.1:0-5918 GCA_049315425.1 Mycobacterium sp.
CATCCCCGAGGAGTTCGGCGGCGCGGGTGCCGATGCCACCGAACTGGCGGTGGTGGCCGAACAGATGGGCCGGGCGCTGTTGTGCGCGCCATACCTCTCGACGGCGGTGTTGACCCCGTATCTGCTTCTGGCGCTGGGTGATCCGGCCGAGTCCGCCGAGACACTGCCGCGGATCGCGGTGGGCGAGTTGCTTGCGACAGTTGCCTTCGCCGAAGGCGGTTCAGCGCGCCCGCCTGAGCACCCCACGACGTCGGCGACCGTTGACGGAGACGGGTGGCTACTGACCGGTGAGAAAACCTATGTGCTCGATGCGTCGATCGCGGACCGGTTCTACGTACAGGCTGACTGCACTTCGGGCGTCGCGATCTTCGCCGTCGAACGCACCGCTCCCGGATTGTCGATCACCCCGCTGACCACAGTTGACCCGACCCGCAAACAGGGTCGGCTGACCCTCGCCGACACCCCCGGCCGGTTGATCGGGACTATCGGGGCGGGCGGGCCGGCACTGGAACACGCACTCGATCGTGCGGCAGTGGCGTTGATCGCCGAACAGGCCGGCGGTGCCATGCACGCCATGCAGATGGCCACGGATTACGCCCGGGTCCGCCACCAGTTCGGCCGTGCCATCGGCAGCTTCCAGGCGGTCAAACACATGTGCGTCGATATGCTGCTGGAGGCGCAGTCGGCGCTATCGGCCGCACGCCACGTCGCTGCCGCCTTCGACGCCTGCGAGCCGGACCGGTTAGCCGATCTGGCTCTGGCCCAGGGGTACTGCTCAGATGCGTTCGTATTCGTCGCGGCAACCGGCATCCAGGTCCACGGCGGGATCGGTTTCACCTGGGAGCACCCGGCCCATCTCTACTTGCGGCGCGCCCGCACCGACGCGCAGGTTTTTGGTGACTCGAACTGGCACCGGGAGCGCTACGTTCGACTACGGGAGGAGAACTCATGACCGACGCGAGCGACGACGACGTCCGGGCCGAGGTGCGGCAGTGGCTGGCCGATAACTTCGATCCCACCCGCGACCGCGGCGAGTGGAGTCGGAAGGTGTTCGACGCAGGTTGGTCGGCACCGAGTTGGGAGCCGGAGTGGGGTGGTCGCGGACTTAGCACTGCGCAATCACGCATCGTGGCAACCGAATTCGGCGACGTCGGCGCGTACGGCACTGGAGCGGACCGCGCCGACATGCTGGCCTGCACCGTGCGCGATCTGGGCACGGAGGAACAGAAGCTGCGGTTGATCCCGCCGTCGGTGCGCGGGGAGACTCGGTGGTGCCTGCTCTACAGCGAACCGGGCGCCGGTTCGGACCTTGCCGGACTGCGCACCCGCGCCGACCGCGACGGTGACGACTGGATCGTCAACGGGCAGAAGGTGTGGACATCGTTCGCCAAGACCGCCGATTACGGGCTGCTGGTGGCCCGCACCAACTGGGACGTGCCCAAGCACAGGGGGATCAGTTTCTTCATCTTCCCCATGCGCCAACCCGGCGTGGAGATCCGGCCGATTCACCAGATCACCGGTGAGTCCGAGTTCAATGAGGTGTTCATCACCGACGCGCGAGTGCCGCACGCCAACCTGGTGGGCGAACCCGGCGGCGGCTGGGCCGTGTTGCAGTTGGCGCTGGCCTACGAACGCCGACTGATGGGCGATCTGGCACGCACCGCCAAATCCACTCGGGACCTCAAACCAGACGCCGACAGCCTGATCGGAATGGCCAGGGCAGCAGGCGTTCTCGGTAACGCCCACATCCGCCAGGAGATCGCCCGGGCCGAGTCTCTGGCGACAGTCAATCGGTGGAACACCCAACGTGCCAAGACCACGACCGATCCCACCGAGGCGGCCACCCTGATGGCGCTGGGCAAGATCGCGATGTCGCGAATCCTGCATGAGACGGCCCGGATCCAGACCGAGGTCGTTGGACCCGAGTCGATGCTCACCGGATCGGACAACCCGGTCGGGGACGCAGTGACCTTCCGCACCCTCAACGCCTACTTCACGTCGATCGGCGGCGGCACCGATCAGATCCAGCGCAATATCGTCGGGGAGCGCATTCTGGGGCTTCCGAAGGAACCCGAGCCTCACCGCGAGACCGCGTTCCGGGATCTGCCGCACTAATCAGCGGAAGTGCAGGACGTCGCTGCCCCAGGCCTCGCGGATCTTCGCGTCGGAGTCGTAGGCGATCCGGTCCTCGTGGTTAATGACCAGGCAGGCACGGTCTGCCTCCTGGTAGGGGCTCCACTCCGGGTCGCCGGGTAAGCCGATGGGCTTGGCGCTGGCCGCGAAGTTCACCCATCGACTGCGCATGCGCTTCGATACGGATTTGGCCGACTTGGTGCCGCCAAGTTTGAGGGTGACGTCCTTGGGTGCACCGAGAGTGCCCCAGACATACGGCAATTCGGTTGCATGCGCTGCGCCGACGAGCAATAACTTCATGATCGGGGTGGCGTAGTCGAAGCGGTAGAGATAGACCGGCGCGACCCGGCTGTGCCCCTCGGCAAGCCACACCGACGGCATCCGGAATCCCACATCACTGGCGATGCTCAATCCGCTGCCGCTGCCCCGATAGCGTGCGTAGGACGAGCTGAGTTCCTCCACCGTAGGCAGTGCCATATCGGGCTGCTCGGCGGCGATGTCATTGAACATCGAGGTGATCGCACGTGGAGTGATCGGCAGCAGCGGTGATCTCATGAGCCGGAATAGCGCGGCCTCGTGCTTATTGGTTCCGATGATCAACGGAACCGGATGGGTGCGACCCTCTCGGGCCGACTGCACCGGATAGTCATGCAGCAGATCACCGTCGACGACAGGCACGAAAGCGACCGTGCCCGGGCTGCGGAGCGGGATCTCGTCGAAAACCTGCTTTGTCGCCGCAATCAGCGAGCGAACATCAACGTGCGCCAACTGCCCGGCGTCAGCCGCAGTGATACCCAGATGGTCGAGCACCATGTGGGTGACCCGTTGGGCGCGGTCATGGGTGTACACCGATGTCGCCGGGGAACTCTGGGCGATGGCAGCGGCGAATAGTCCTTCGGCTTGCGGGACGGCGAGCAGGGCGGTCACGATGCCGGCGCCGGCGGACTCCCCGAACAGCGTCACCCTGGCTGGATCACCACCGAATGCGGCGATGTTGTCCCGGACCCAGCCCAGCGCGGCGAGGACGTCGCGCAGACCCACATTGGAGTCGAACTGCCGACGGCCGCTGCCCATGCCGGCAAGGTCGAGAAACCCGAAGACACCGAGTCGGTAATTCAGCGTCACGACGACGACGTCACCCTCGCTCGACAGTCTGCGCCCGTCGTAGAGCGGCTGACTGCTCGAACCGAGGACGTACGCGCCGCCATGCACCCACACCATCACCGGTTTGCCGTCGCCGGGTTTGGTACCCGACGGCGCCCAGATGTTCACACTCAGGCAGTCCTCGTCCTGGTCGGCTCCAAGGTCGAGCGGAAAAACCGGGACGGGGGGCTGCGGACACACGAACCCGTACCGGCCGCCATCGGCCACCTCGGTCCAGGGTTTCGGCGGCTGGGGTGCGCGAAATCTCAAGTCGCCGACAGGCGGTGCGCCGTAGCGGATGCCCTTCCAGGCCAATGCGCGGCTACCACTGATACCGCGAACGGGGCCATACGTGGTTTCGGCCACGGGGTCATCGGTCGTCATCGGGCTCGCACGGTCCTTTCCGGTCGACCCCCAGGTTACCGGCCGGCGAACTTTGACCGGAGAAACGCGGCCCTAGAAGTGCAGTGCGCGCAGCCGCCAGTCCAGCACCTGACGATCCGCACCATCACCGACCGCGTACACCAGTGAGCGCAGGCTCAGCACGCCACCGCGGTCCCCGGGCAGCGGATTAGCCGCCTCGATGCGCAGATCGCTGTAGAGGGTGTCACCCTCATACACCGGGCCGATGTGGTCACATGATTGCCAGCTCAGGACAGTCGCCAGGTTGGGCAGCAGGCGGCTGGCCTGGGCAAGTGCGAGGCCGATGGTGTGGCCGCCGTACACCAGGCGGTTCTGTTCGGCGGGTCCGCTGTTTCGTGAATCATGATGTGTGGCAGCGATATTCAGGGTTAGTCTGGCGAGTTCGGGCGCCGAGTTGACGACATCGCCGGTGCTCCGCAGCACCGAACCTGCGATATCGGGCTGGAAGTGCGGTCCGGGTACCCGTCGGCGGAAGGCGTCGGCGTCCCAGTGTCGGGTCGGGTCGGCCTCCGGCACCGGGCCCGCGCCGATCTGCGATAGGTCGTCGTGATGCCCGGTGTCGCCGACACCGGGGCTGCACGGCAACATCGCGCAGCGATAGAAGTCAAGAACGAGCCGGCCGATGTGGTCGACGGCGGTCATCCGCAGCGCGACCAGTCCGGTCGGGGCGCGGCCCGGTTTGGCGCTGTTCTGCTTGAGTCCGACCACCTCGGTGCGGGTGAACAGGGCGTCGCCGATCATCGGAAACCGGTGGAAAATCAAGCCGCGATAGAACAGGTTGGCCTTGACCCGCTGCGTCACCAGAGTGGACTGGCCGATCGCGATATCGCACACCAGCGCAGGATGGGCCAGTTGCCCGGGTTCACCGAGGACGGCGTGTGACAACTCCGCATCCAGCGCCAGCCGCAGGCGGTCACCCACGATTGCCTGATGGGCGGCCGCGATGCCGGGAGTGAGTGTCATCGACGGCGCCGAATCGAAGACCTGCCCAACCACCAGGTCGTCGAAATAGGGTCCACCGCTGCCGATATGGCCATGTAGAGTCACAGCAATCAGTGTGTCATTCGGCTATTTGCGGATTAACATCTCCCACACACTGAGGAAGGGGTCCAGGATGATTCACACACTGCGCGCGCCATTGACTGCCGGCACAGTTGCCGCCGTCACCGCGGCCGCCTTGATCAGCGCACCGGCCGACAATGCCGACCGGCTGCTCGCCTCACTGGCGGTGCCATCGAGCAACCTGGTCGCCCTGTCTGCATGGCAGGACCCCATCGTGGCATTACTCGACTCCGGGGAACTGGCCGAGAACTACGTCTTCGGCCGCTACTGGAACTTTGGTAAGGACGGCGGCGCGCTTAACTGGCCCTACGCCGGGTTCGACCAGAACGGCGGGCAGGTGTTGAACGCGGGGCTCTACTACACGCGCGAGTTGGGCTCTTACTTCTACGTGGGCTTCCTACCGAACTTCACCGCCGAGGCGTACCTGCCGGCCGTTCAGCAATTCCAGCTCAACGTCGAGGACTACGTCAGCGTCGTGCTTAGCGGACTGAACCTGGCAGCCAGAGAGTTGGCGACGGGCGTGTGGGACCTGCCCGCGGCTGCCCTCGACACCGTCCAGCTGGCGGCGGCGGGCCAGTTCGCCGAAGCCCTCACCGTGATCACCGACGCGATCATTGGTCCGATCGTCGCGGCGGCGCAAAGCGTGCTCGACGCCGGAAGCTACGTGGTGAGCAATGTTGTGACCAAGGCAGGCGCGGTGGTCGCCGCGCTGCCGCAGATTCTGACGACCTTCGCCGGGTCGGCGATTGGCGGCGCCTCAATTTTGGCGCAGCAGATCGCCGCGATCACCACCGGCGTGGTGTCCGACCTTTCGACTCTTAACTTCGAGGGCGCCTGGAATGCCGCCGTCGACGGATTGCTGGGACCGTCCGGAATTCCCGGCACGTTGCTCAACCTGACTACCGGAGCGGGCGTGCAGACCGGTCCGATCGTCGACCCGCTGACCGACATTCCCGCCAACTTCGTACCCAGCTTCCGCACGGCGGTGCAGGCCGCGCAGTGGACGATCAGGGGTGCGCTCGAGGTCACGCCGACGACGGCCACGGCTCCGGCCCGACGTGCGAAGGCGGCCACTGCGGACACCGCCGCAAAGGCGGCCACTGCGGACACCGCCGCACCGGACCGCAAGGCCGCCAAACGCGATCGTGCCTCCCGCA
>JBMOKE010000020.1:0-25180 GCA_049315425.1 Mycobacterium sp.
TCGTCGATGAGCATCGCTTCGTCGAGATCGCGGAGTTCGCTCGGCGCCGCGACAACCTGTTGCGCCACGCGATCACGCGACCGGTTGGCGATCAGCAGCCCGGCTAAAATAGCCAGGCAGCACACGGCCGCGACGAGTACGAGTCGTTTCTTCAACGATGGCACTAGGCGATCGTCAGTCCGCCGTCGACGATAACTGTCTGCCCGGTGACGTACCCGGCGGCCGGGGATGCCAGCCACACCGCGGTCGCGGTTAACTCGGCTGCATCGCCAAGCCGGCCCAGGATGATCCGCGGCATCAGCGAATCCAGATGCCCCGGTTTCAAGGTATCGGTAATCTCGCTGGCGAAGAAGCCGGGCGCCAGCGCATTGACGCGAATTCCCTTGCGGCCGCTCCATTGTTGTGCGAGATCACGGGTGAGGCCCATCACGCCCGCTTTGGAGGCGCTGTAGGCGGCCTGCGGCAATCCGGCGGTGGTCAGCCCCAACACGCTGGAGATGTTGACGATCGCGCTACCGGGTTTCATCACTCGTGCGCAGGCCTGTGCCATCCAATAGGAGCCATTGAGATTGACGTCGATGACAGCGCGAAACTCTTCGGCGGTCTCGCGCATGGCCGGCACCGCCTTGCCCACCCCGGCGTTATTCATCAACACGTCGACGCGGCCGAACTCGGCTATAGCCGTATCCACAAGTCGTTGGCACTGATCGGGATCGGTGACGTCGGTTTGACAGGTGCGCACCCGCCTGCCGGCCTGCTCTACTAGTGCGGCGGTCTGGGCCATCCGGTCCATCCGGCGCGCACCCAACACCAGATCGGCACCGGCCTCGGCGAACCCCTGCGCGAACGACACTCCCAGACCGGACGACGCCCCGGTGACGATGACCACGCGACCATCGAGTCGGAACAAATCGAGGACACTCATCGGGGGTCCCTGAGAATCTGGCGCGCGATCGCGTACTTGTGCACCTCGGTCGGTCCGTCATACAGACGGAAGGCGCGCATATCGGTGAAGATCATCCCAACCGGGGTCTCATCGGAGATCCCCATACCACCGAGGACCTGTACGCACCGGTCGGCAACCTTGAAAAGCTCTTCGGAAACATAGGCTTTCACCATCGAGCTTTCGTGACGGCCTTTCGCGCCACCATCGAGCGTCCAGCAGGCCCACCAGACTGCCAGCCGGCACTGCTGAAGCGCGATCTCGTTGTCGGCCAGCATGAAACTCACACCCTGGTGCTCGCCGAGTGGCTTACCGAATGCCGTGCGGGTGCGCGCATGGCCGATTGCGATCGACTGCGCTCGCGAGGCGGCGCCGAGCCATCGCATGCAGTGGGTGAGCCGGGCCGGTGCCAGCCGCATCTGGGCATACCGCAGCGCCTGGCCTACCTCGCCAAGTACTGCGGAGGCGGGCAGTCGCAGATCGGTGAACCGCACCACGCCGTGGCCCTCGACATAGTTGCGGTCCATGGTGTCCATCACCCGCTCAAGTTCGATCCCGGGTGTGTTTCCGTCGCAGAGGAACAGCGTCGGGCCCCCGGCATTGTGATCGTTGGGCGCTAAGCGCGCCATGATGATCCACGTCCGCGCGCCGTTGGCACCGGTGATGAGCCACTTGCGGCCGTTGATCACGTACTCGCTGCCGTCCGGACCGGATTGGTAGACAGCCTCGGTACGCAACTGGTCAGGATCCGATCCCGCGCCGCCCGGTTCGGTCATCGCGAACACCGACCGCTGCCGACCCTCGATCACCGGAACCAGGAACTGCTCGATCTGTTCGGTGTTGGCGATCTTGGACAGGATGTACATATTGCCCTCGTCGGGCGCGGCGCAGTTCAATGCGACCGGCCCCAACGTCGACCACCCGGCCGCCTCGAACAGCACGGCCTGATCGCGGTGCGACGGCTCCCATCCACCGAACCGTTTTTGCGCCTGGAAGGTCAACAATCCGGCCTCGCGGGCCAGTTCCACCATTTCGGTGCGCAGGTCCTCATTGGGACCGTGGCGGGTGAGTCGCGGGTCGCGCTCGAAGGGGACGATCTTCTCGGTGACGAATGCGCGGACCTGGTCCCGTCGCGCCGCGACGTCAGCCGGTATCTCGAAGTCGATCATTGCTTCCCCTCTATAGGCGCCAGAGGCGCGCCGTCCATGGTCGCCATTGCCCGCTCGAACAATCGCACGGTCGCGGTGTGCAGTACGTCGCCAATCTCCATGGGCGCCAAGCCCGCAGCGGCTCGGGCGTGTGTGCCTTCCAGAATGATGCCGAGTTTGAAGCAGGACAAAACCGTGTACCAATCGATATCCGACAGATCGCGAGTGGTGTTCTGCGCGTAGCGCTGCACCAATTCATCCGGGGTAGCCAGCCCGCCGGCGGTCATCAACTCGTTGGGCAGCACCGGTTGGTCTCCGGGGCGATACCACGTCGCCAGCATCCAGCCCAGGTCCAGTAGGGGGTCGCCGATCGTGCACATTTCCCAGTCGACGATCGCCGCCACCTCGGGACCGGCGTGGGAGAACATGACATTGGCGGCGTGGTAGTCGCCGTGCATGATGCCGGGGGAGAAATCGGCGGGCTGGCGTTCGCGCAGCCAGGCTGCGACGGACGCGACATCACCGATCTCGGGGCCCGGGTAGTTGTCGAACTTGGCGTAAGACTCCAGTTCCGAAAGCCACCGCGGCACTTGCCGGTCCAGGAATCCGTCCGGTTTACCGAAGTCGGCCAGTCCCACCGCGGCGTAGTCGACGGCACCGAGTTTCGCAATGGCATCTGCCATCGATAGGCCCATATCGTGGCGAATATCAGCGTTGGCTGCGTGCACTGCGGGTAGCTCAGATCCGGCATTGAACCCCTCGACCGGTTCCATCAGATAGAAGACCGCGTCGCCGAGGACCGAGGTGTCCTCGCACACAGCGATGAGTGCGGGGTGTGGAACGTCGGTGCCGGCAAGCGCGCGCAGCACCCGGGTCTCGCGAAGAATCACCGAGTTACTGACCGGGCGAAGGTGCTGCGGCCCGCGGCGAAACACGAACTCCCGCCCTGATCTGGTGAACCGCAGCATGATGTTCTGAGTTCCGCCGACGATCGCGGAGACATTGTCGGTCGGCCCTTCGCCGAGGCCCTTGTGCGACATCCAGTCGGCTACCCCGGTCAGATCAGGGGCCAGGTTGTCCACGCTGGCGAAGCTACCTTAAGGCGCTTTCTCGATGGCCCTCGCCCACGGCGTCCGGCTGTCGATGGTTCGGAAGATGCTCCAGCCGACCAGCGTTCCCAGCGCGATAGCGGCGATCGCGGCACCGGCAACCCCCATGGTTGCCACATCGGCGTTGCGACCGGTGGCTGCCTGGCTGACCGACATGAAGCTCAGGGCGCCCGGCACCAACGACCAGAACGAGGCCAGCAACATCACCACCGCCGGCGGCGCGTTCTTGAGCCGGGTGGCAAACATTGCGAACAAGACAGCCAGGGCCGCCCCGACGAACCCGGAGTTCGCGGAGGACATGACCGATTCCGCCAGCTTTTGACCAAGAACGGCGACGGCGATCGCCGCCATGAGCCAGAAGAGCGACCCGCGGGGTGCTGACAAGTAGATCGAGAGCCCGATCGCGACGATGACTATCGATAGGTATAGCGAAAATGGGCCCATGGGCGCCGACGGATTCTGTGGCGCGATTTCGGAGCCGGCGATGTGCATGCCCAGCATCACGCCGAATACCAACAGCGCCAGCTGTGAAATTCCGTAGATGAGCCGACTTGAGCCGGAGATGATCTGGGAATCGGCCAGTTCCAGTGCGCCGGTGGTCAGCGCCATCCCGGGCAGGGTGGCCACCAGTGCGGGGCTGATCACCCGCAGTAGGCCGTCATCGACGGCGGCGGCCACGAACCAGGTCGCCAACAGGGTCACCACCAATGCCGAGAGGGTGGGCAGGATCGGGGTCAGCGACGGGTACCGCCCGCCGTAGGAGACGATCATCCCAACCACCAGTCCGAGGAACAGATATCCTGGCAGGGTCGCCCAGGTCGGGTTGATCATGATGCCGAAACCTAGCGTGGTGATCGCGTATCCGATGGCGGTGGTGAACCGGCCGAATCGTGGCGGCATTTCGCGGGCCGCTTCGATCGCCGCGACGGCGTCGGTCGGAGTGATCGCACCCGCCTCAGCCAGGGATGCGATGTCGTCGATGCGACCCGCGGCGTCGAGTTGCAGTGACGAATGCGTCGAACCGTCGACCTCGTAGGCGTCCCGACCGATTTGGATCATCAGCACCGTCGGCATCACCACCAGCCGTACCGGCTCGGTGGTGTATTTCGCGGCGATCCGCACAAGCCGGCCCTGCACGATCGGCGTGGCCTGCGCGACTTCTGACAGCGCTACGCCGATCTCGCGCAGCATTGACGCGACCTCGTTCGCCGGGTAGGAATCCGGGGGAGCTAGAGCGGTGGGCGGGCGTTTGCGCACCGCGTTGAGGATTCGCACCCGGCGGGCTTGCCGTTCCGCGTTGGTCATGGACCCAGCGGGGGCACGGTCTGCTGCTGGCGGTTTTTCTGCCAGGGCCAGTAACCGGTGACCTCAAGCTCCAGGGAGAAACTCAGGAAGGTCCGGATCAGCACGATCCCGCCGAGTACGGCCACACTGCGGGCATCCGGGGTGACGGCCACGGTCCGGATGATGTCGGCGGCAACCAGGAACTCCAGGCCAAGCAGGATCGAGCGGCCGAGTTGCTGACGGAATACCCGGTAGACGTCACCGGTTCTGCGCCGCAATCGCGGGACTGCGCCCGCGGCCGAGATCAATGCTCCGATGGCGATCACCGCCACGCCGACACCGTCGATGGTTTTCCCAACCGTCTCGATGACCTCGAAAAAGCTCACGTGATGATTCTAGGTGCCGGGGGATCTCACAGCCGACGCATAGCGAACGCATAGTGTCGGCCCATCGCTACTCCCATACTGGAGGAATGACTTCGCCCGCGGCTTCCGGCGCGCTGGGGCGCGTCGTGATGCGCCGCACGGACGGCAGCCCGATCACCATTCTTGTCGTCGACGACGAGGCGGTACTGGCCGAGATGGTGTCGATGGCGCTGCGTTACGAAGGCTGGACCATCACCACCGCCGGCGACGGCGCATCGGCACTTTCGGCTGCGCGCGAGGCGCGTCCGGACGCGGTGGTGCTCGATGTGATGCTGCCCGATATGAGCGGACTTGAGGTGCTGGCGAAGCTTCGCGAGCACAACCCTGCGCTGCCGGTGCTATTTTTGACCGCCAAGGATGCCCTTGAGGATCGCATCGCCGGACTTACCGCGGGCGGTGACGACTACGTCACCAAGCCGTTCTCCATCGAAGAGGTGGTGCTTCGGTTGCGGGCATTGCTGCGGCGCACCGGAATCAGCGTCGAGGGTAACGGCGCGCAGCTTGTCGTCGGCGACCTGGTTCTCGATGAGGACAGTCACGAGGTCACCCGCAGTGGCGAGCCGATCTCTCTCACGTCCACAGAGTTCGAGTTATTGCGTTTCCTGATGCGCAATCCGAAACGGGTGCTGTCCAAGACGCAAATCCTCGACCGGGTATGGAGTTACGACTTCGGCGGCAGGTCAAATATCGTCGAGCTCTATATCTCCTACCTTCGAAAGAAGATCGACAGTGGGCGCGCGCCGATGATCCACACCCTGCGTGGCGCCGGATATGTGCTCAAGCCCGCGCTCTAGGCCGTGGTCGCTGCGAGCGCGACTGCTCGCAGGCCAGGTGGCGTTGTTGGCAATGGTCTGTGTCGGCATCGCGGGGGCGACCGAGTTTGCGCTGTACCGATATCTGGTTGGTGAACTCGACGGTCAACTTCTCCAGATCGCTCAGCGGTCGTCGATGATGGATCACCGGCCGCCGATGCCGCCTATGCCGCCGCCCATGCCACCACCTTCCGACGCCAGGCCGCAGTTACCCTCACCCATTCCTGGTCCGGGACCGGAGTTCCTGGACGCTCCTGGCCAGCCGATCGGAATGGTCGCTGCAGTGGTCAAGGACGGGATCGTGACGAAGGCCGGTGAGCTCAACCGCGGTGGAGAGCGCGACGTCGTGTCCCCGGTCGCCGCCGGCCAGTTGGCGGGGGTCGGCGTGAGCCGCCATGCCGTCACCCGCGACCTCGACGGGTTGGGTCGATATCGGGTCATTGCCACAACAAGCCGCCATTCCGGCGACACGCTGGTGATCGGGTTGAGCATGAGGGGAGTACGGCGGACCCTCGCCAGGGTGGCGCTGATCTTCACGGTGGTGACCGCACTCGCACTGTTGGCCGCCGCATGCGTCGGAATTCTGATCATCCGCCGGGCGCTGGCCCCGCTGACCCGGGTGGCGGCCGCGGCGGGAGCTGTCGCCGACCTACCACTGGACCGGGGTGAGGTCGCGCTACCGGTGCGGGTGAACGAAGCCGACGCCAATCCCAACACCGAAGTCGGCCGCCTCGGTCTGGCGGTCAACCGAATGCTCGATCACATTGACGCGGCCCTGTCGACCCGGCAGGCCAGCGAGATCAGGGTGCGGCAGTTCGTGGCTGACGCGAGCCATGAGTTGCGTACACCGTTGGCCGCGATCCGCGGCTATAGCGAGTTGGCGCAGCGCAAAAGGGCCGAGGTGCCCCCCGATGTCGCCCACGCGATGAGCCGGGTCGAGTCCGAGACACAGCGGATGACGCGGCTAGTCGAGGATCTGCTGCTCCTGGCCCGGCTGGATTCCGGTCGGCCACTGGAGCGCCAGCCTGTTGACCTCGCTCGGTTGTGTGCCGACCTAGTGAGTGACGCCCATGCAGCAGGTCCGGATCACCACTGGAATCTCGACGTGCCACCGGAGCCGCTGTACGTCTCGGGTGACAACGCCCGGCTACATCAGGTGGTGGCCAACCTATTGGCGAATGCGCGTGTGCACACTCCCGCCGGTACAACAGTCATGTTGTCGCTCGACACAGATGACGACACGGTGGTGCTTCGTGTCGTGGACGACGGGCCAGGGATTCCGACGGAGTTACGGGCCGAGGTTTTTGAACGATTCGCTCGCGGCGACACCTCCCGCTCACATGTATACGGCTCAACCGGGCTTGGATTGGCCATTGCGTCTGCCGTGGTTCGCGCACACAACGGCAGCATCGAACTCAGCAGCACAGCCGGCAACACCGAATTCACTGTGCGCCTGCCGATGCATTTCGGATAAGTGTGAGCTGCGCCTATCGTGGCTATCTTGAGTCCCGAAAAAGCGCGAAGTCTGTTTTCCTTCCCCGCCTATCGCCGTCTGTTCAGCGCCCGTGCGGTGTCCTCGGCCGGCTCGTACATGCAGATTGTCGCCACCACCTGGTACGCCTACAGCATCACGGGTAGCGCCGCGTCCGTTGGACTGCTGTCCGCGTTGGCGCTCGGACCGTCCATTGTCGGCGGCCCGATCGGTGGCGCGCTTGCCGACCGCTACGAGCCGCGCCGCCTTGCGATAGTGCTGTATCTGCTCCAGGGAATTCCAGCGACCGTGATGGCAATCATGGATCTGGTTGGCGATTTGCCGATTGGCTGGCTCTACGCGCTGGTGTTCGCCGGAGCAATTCCGTACAGCCTCAACTGTCCTGTGGTCAGTCTGGTTGGGCCGTCTACGGTGCCTGAGGAGTATCGGCAGGCGGCCCTTGCGCAGTCGTCGATGATGTTCAATCTCACCCGACTCGGAGGAGCGATCATCGGCGGTTTCATGGTGCACTGGGTGGGTCTCTTCGCTGCCTTCGCTTTCAACGCGGCGTCGTATTTCCTCGTCGCCGCCGTGCTTTCCGGGACGCCCACGGTGTCCGAAGTGAGGCGGAACCCGAACCTGGAATCGCCGACGGGTAACCGCGAGGAATCGACTCGCGTAGCGAAAGATGCGGGGGCATCGAGGCTTATGCGCCTGGTGCGGCTAGCGGCCGTCGGGGTCGGGGTGTTTTTTGTGTTCGTCGCACCGGTGGAGCAGTTGATGCCGATGGTGGCACAAGAGCACGGGGTGCATGCATCGTATGTTGGCTTGCTGATCGGGGCGATCGGGGTGGGCGCGATCCTGGCCAATCCGGTTATCGGCCGGTCCGATAACTCTCCGGAGGGGCGGCGGCGGTTGATGGCCATCGGTCTGTTCCTGGCTGCGGCCGGCATGATTGAGTTGGCCATCACTCCGCGCCACGGTATCGCCGCCGATTTGATGGGTGCATTCGTCATCGGGTTCGGGTGGGAATTCGTGTTCATCGGCGGACAGGCGACCATCGCGACCGAGGTGCCCGACAGTGTTCGCGGTCGCATGATGGGTTTGTTCTTCGTACTCGTCACCGCGACCACTGCCGTCGGCGCGGTCGGCCTGGGCGCGCTGATCGACACGTGGGGGATGAAGACGACGTTTCTGGGGACCGCTGTGATGGTGGCAGCGGCCGGTATGGCACTGCTGACGATGGTGCCCCGGCGGCCGTTGCTTTCACCTACCGGGTAGGCGACCGGGCGCGCACCGAGCAGACGGATCCGCGCAATCATGGCCCGGCGTCGTGATTTCAGGAAACAATCAACGGTATGGATCACAAAGCTCCGACACCAGCCGTCGAGTCCGCAAACGCCGAACAACGCGATGTTCTGCCGTTCTCAGACACCGCCGACTTCGCCGACGCCGACCGAGGTTTCATCGGCGCACTGGAACCCTGCGTCATCCAGGCCGCCGACGGCCGCGTGGTCTGGGACAACGACTCATACGGATTTGTACAGGGTGACGCACCGCCGAGCGTGCACCCCAGTCTGTGGCGTCAGTCGAAACTGGCTGCCAAGCAGGGTCTGTACGAAGTGGTCGAGGGTATCTACCAGGTCCGAGGTTTGGACCTGTCGAATATCAGCTTCATTGAAGGCGATACCGGCGTCATCATCATCGACCCGTTGATCAGCACAGAAACGGCGGCCGCCGCACTGGCCCTCTATCGCAAACACCGTGGCGACCGGACCGTGGTCGCCGTGATTTACACCCACAGTCACGTCGACCATTTCGGCGGCGTGCTGGGCGTAACCAACCAGGCTGACGTCGATGCCGGCAGGGTGGCGGTGCTGGCGCCGGAGGGTTTCATCGGACATGCGGTGCAGGAGAACATCTATGCGGGCACGGCGATGACTCGCCGGGCCACCTATATGTATGGCACCTTGCTCGACCGCGGCCCCCAAGGCCAGGTGGGGTGTGGACTCGGCCAGAACACCTCAACCGGCGAGATCGCGGTCATCGTGCCGACCCTCGATATCACCACGACCGGCGAGGTCCACACCATCGATGGAGTGGAGATCGAATTCCAGATGGCGCCCGGCACCGAGGCGCCGGCCGAGATGCACTTCTACTTCCCCCGCTTCCGGGCCCTGTGCATGGCTGAAAACGCCACCCATAACTTGCACAATCTGCTTACCCTGCGCGGCGCTCTAGTTCGCGACCCACGTGCCTGGGCGGGATATCTGACCGAGGCCATCGATACCTTCGCCGACCGCACCGACGTCGCGTTCGCCTCGCATCACTGGCCGACCTGGGGTCGTGAGCGCATCGTGGAATTCCTTGGCCTGCAACGCGACCTCTACGCCTACCTCCACGACCAGACGCTGCGTCAGCTCAACCAGGGCTATACCGGTATCGAGATTGCCGAGAACTTCGCGATGCCGCCGGCACTGGAGCAGGCCTGGCACACGCATGGCTACTACGGCTCGGTCAGCCACAATGTCAAGGCCGTTTACCAGCGTTATATGGGTTGGTTCGACGGCAACCCCGGCCGGTTGTGGCCTCATCCACCTGAGGCGCTCGCGCCACGGTATGTAGCAGCGATCGGTGGCATTGACCGGGTTGTCGAGATCGCCCGGGAAGCCTTCGATGTCGGTGACTTCCGTTGGGCGGCAACCTTATTGGATCATGCGGTATTCACCGATGCAGGCCACACGAAAGCCCGGGAACTCTATGCCGACACCCTCGAACAGATGGGGTACGGCGTGGAATGTGCGACGTGGCGCAACTTCTTCCTCTCCGGTGCCACTGAACTGCGCGATGGTAACTTCGGCACGCCGGTGAATACGACGTCGCCGAGTATGTTGAATCAGTTCACACCGGAGCAGATGTTCGATATTCTGGCGATCTCGGTGAACGGGCCCCGTGCCTGGGATCTGGATCTCGCACTTGATGTGACGTTCACCGACCTCGACGTCAACTACCGAATCACCTTGCGCAACGGTGTCCTGGTTCAGCGCAAGCGGCCGGCTGAGGGGTCGACTGCGACTGCAACGGTGACGCTGGCCACCAAGATGCGGCTGATGGCCGCCGCGGCAGGTGATTTCACCTCACCCGGCCTGCAGGTAACCGGTGACACCGGTGCCTTACAGGCCCTGCTCGGTGTACTCGACGCACCAAATCCGAACTTCAGCATCGTCACCCCGTAGGGATTACCCGGGCAGTCCACCGTCGGCTCGCAGAATTGAACCGGTGGTGAAGCTTGACGCATCCGACATTAAAAACAGTGCCGCACCGACGATCTCGGAAGGGTCACCGGCTCGCTGCAGGGGGTGGCGCACGAATGGATTGACGTCTCCGAGATTCCATGCCTTGCTGATATCGGTGAGGAACGGACCGGGCATCAGCGTGTTGACCCGGACGGTAGGTCCGTACGCGATGGCCAGACCCTCGGTCATGGTGTTCAGACCGGCTTTAGCTGCGGCATAGGGCAGATATGACGGATGTGGCCGCAATGAACCGTGGGTGCTGACATTGATGATCACTCCGCCCCCGTCGGCGACCATCCGTTCACCGACCAGAGCCGACAGCCGGAACGGGCCTTTGAGATTGAGGTTGATCACGGTGTCGAACAGCTTCTCGGTGACGTCGGTGAGTTTGTCGTAGTTCGGTGACATGCCGGCGTTGTTGATCAGCACGTCGATCTTGCCGAACCGCTCGTAGACGGTGTCCACAAGTCCGTCGAGTTCTGCCCACCGGCCCACGTGAACGCCGTAGGGCATCGCGGTGCGGCCGGTGGCTTCCTCGATCTCGGCGGCGGTAGCCACGCAACCGTCGTACTTGCGGCTGGCGATCACTACGTCGGCGCCGCAATAGGCGGCGGCCAACGCCATCTCTCGGCCCAGTCCGCGGCTACCGCCGGTGACCAGAACCACCCGGTCGGTGAGGTCGAACAGCCGCTCGGGGTAGCTCTTGACGCCGCTCATTACAGATCCTTCCGGGTTGGCCAGGTCGGGCACCCCTATCGTTGCAGGCATGCAGATTCTGCTCGTGCGCCATGCGTTGCCGTTGCGCACGCAGGTCGGTGAGGGCTCCGATCCGGAATTGGACGAGGCCGGTTGGGAGCAGGCCCGCAGACTGCCTGAGGCGCTGGCACGCTTCCCGATCAGCCGGCTCGTCAGCAGTCCACAGCGCCGTGCCTTCCAAACTGCCGGGCCGGTCGCAGCCGCGCTTGACTTGCCGGTTGAGACCGACGATCGGTTGGCTGAGTATGACCGCGGACACTCGCACTACGTGCCACTCGAGCAGGTGCGTTCTGAGCGACCTCATGACTGGGACCGGATGGTCAGAGGCAAACTTCCCGCCTCGGTTGACGTCGGTGCGTTCATGGGCCGGGTCAGCGCCGCGCTATCGGACATCGTCACCGCAGCCAAGCATGAGGACACTGTCGCGGTGTTCAGCCACGGCGGCGTGATCAACGTAATCCTGCACGAGATCCTCAGCACGGCACAGGAGTTGTCATTCCCGATCGAATACGCGTCGGTCACGCAACTGCGCTACTCGCGAAACGGCAGGGCCACGGTGGCCGCCGTCAACGGCGTTGAACACGTGTGGGACCTGTTGCCGCGCAATCGGAGTTGACTACCGCTTACGCGCGGCCTCGAAGTTCTTCTTCGCCACTCGGCGCAACTGAAACATCCGCGCGGCGCTGACCAGTGCGGTGATGAGCCCGCCGCAGACCGCCGCCAGCAGGATCGCCACGCCAAGCTGGAGATTCCAGTGCCAACCCAGGAAGGTGAACGGTGTGGAGGCGGTGTTCTGGGCGATGAAGATCAGCAGAACGATCAGGATCAGGAAGCCGAGGATCAGTGAGGACCACAGCGCCGCCGCCCGGGTGAACTTCACCTCTGATCCCTGGTGCTGTGCAGGGTGGCTGACATCCGGCTCCGCCGCCATGGGCGGTAACGGCTGGCCCGGCACCGGCTCTCCCGACGAAATGTGGGGTTCGCTGCTCATGAGATCCATCCTCGCCCTGTCATGACCGGAAGGGAACAACCAAACCGGCAACGAGACGATAACGCCGCGTCCGGAGCCGTGAGAGCCGCCCCGAACACACCGGGGGCGATCCGTCGCTTACCGTGTGGGTGTGGTGAATGCAGACGACGACGCGAGCATCATGGACGGGCCGGCCATGTTGACGTGGCGCTCCCACGATCTGACCCGGATCGAGTCCACCCGTGTGCATGTGTCAGGGAATCGAATCAAGGCCTATGGGCGCATTGCTTCGGCGGCCACCGACACCCATCCGGCATTCAGCGCGTCCTATGACCTGATTACCGATGACAGCGGCGCCACTAATCGGTTGTCACTCACCGTGAGCCTCGCTGAGCGGGACCGGCAGTTGTCGATCTCCCGTGACGAGGAGAACATGTGGCTGATCACCGACCATCAGGGCCAGTCTCGTGACGCCTACGATGGCGCCCTCGACGTCGACGTCGTCCTGAGTCCGTTCTTCAATGCCCTGCCGATCCGCCGGGTCGGACTGCACCGTCGTGCCGACTCGGTGACCCTGCCGCTGGTCTATGTGAACCTGCCCGAACTGACGGTCGGCCCGGCCTCGAGTAGCTACAGCAGTTCGGGTCCCGACAGCGGTAACGGAATCAAGTTGCTCTCGCCGGTTGCGGAAACCACCGTTGTCGTCGACGACGACGGATTCATCCTCGACTACCCAGGCTTGGCAGAGCGGATCTGATAACCGCGCCGGAGCGCCCGGCGGCGGCAAGCTCTTCGCGCCAATTGTTCTCACCGAGCGCCACGGTGAGGATCTCAGGCCGCGATAAACCGTCGAATCGAACGCGTGCGGCGTGTCCGGAATCGACCAACTCGGCTACTGAACCGTTGTCCGCCAACGAATTTCGACTACGTTGAAGAAAATTCAACGCGTGATCGAGAGCGGGGATCAGTTCAGCGGCGTTGGCCTCACACATCGCGCGGACCAGATCCGGTGCGGTTCCAGCCACCCGGCTTCCGTCGCGAAATGATCCGGCCGCAAGTGCGAAAGCCAGCGGAACCCCACTGGCGGTCGCGGCAAGCGCCTCGGCAAGCAGATGCGGAAGATGCGAGACGGCCGCCACGGCGGCGTCGTGCTCGTTGGACTTCGCCGGTACCACGAATGCGCCGCAGTCCAGGGCGAGGTGCATCACCTGCGACCAGATTTCGGCGTCGACGTGCCCATCAACACTGATCACCCACGGCGCTCCGGTGAACAGTCCGCCATCTCCGGCCGACCAGCCGGAGTGTGCGGTGCCGGCCATCGGATGGCCCCCGACGTAGCGGTCGAGCAGACCGGCTGAGTGCATCTGCTGCAGCACCGCACCCTTGACGCTGATGACGTCGGTGATCCGACAGCCGGGGGCAAGCTGGTTGATCCGCGGCAGCAGGCTGGCGACCGCCGGCACCGGGACGGCCAGGACGATCAGCGCATCATGCTCGGCGGCCCACGCCAGCGCCTCGGCCAGGTCGGTGGTGGCGGCAAAGCCGTCGGATCGGGCGGCTTGACAACCCTGCGCCGATCGGTTGTAACCGAGCGCCTGCCTGCCCGCCGATACCGCTGCGCGCAACACCGACCCGCCGATGAGGCCGAGCCCGAGCACACAAACGGGTGTCTTCGTCACGCTTCACAGGTTGGCACATCGGCCTGAGGGTTCGCTCGGGAGCTAGTCAACTCACCTGGTCAGCGACTACCGTATGCGCCCATGGAGGCACAACGGGCTGGTCGCGAACCAGGGGCACCGGGCTCCGGGGACACCCCGGACGGCTTCGCCGTCGCCGTGGTTCACGAGAATGCGGCCTGGCGGTGTTCGCCGATGAGCGCGAAGGCGTTGACCAGTCTTGCTGCCGCGGAGACCGAGTTGCGGGAATTGCGAAGTGCCGGCGCGGTGTTCGGTCTGCTCGATATCGATGACGAGTTCTTCCTGATCATCCGGCCCGCCCCCTCGGGCACCCGGCTATTGCTGTCGGATGCCACCGCCGCGCTGGACTACGACATCGCCGCCGAGGCGCTGGAGAAACTCGATGCCGATATTGCCGCGGAGGACCTTGAGGACACCGATCCTTTCGAGGAGGGTGACCTCGGCGTGTTGGCCGATGTCGGGCTGTCTGATGCGGTGCTGGGTGTGATCCTCGCCGAAACCGACCTCTATGCCGACGAGCAATTGGGCCGTATTGCCCGCGAGATGGGTTTTGCCGAGGAGTTTTCGGCGGTTCTTGACCGCCTCGATCGGTGAATTCCCTTCCCGACGACGAGAGCCTCATCCGTGCGGCCCTCTCCGCCGCCGGTGATGTCGGTCCCGACGACGTTCCCATCGGTGCGGTGGTTTTCGATGCCGATGGTGTGGAACTGGCCCGAGCCGCCAACGCCCGTGAGGCACTGGGCGACCCGACCGCGCACGCCGAGATCCTGGCCTTGCGAGCCGCGGCGCGGGTTCTTGGCGACGGCTGGCGACTCGAGGGTGCCACCCTCGCGGTGACGGTGGAACCGTGCACCATGTGCGCGGGCGCCTTGGTGATGGCGCGTGTCGGGCGACTGGTGTTCGGCGCCTGGGAGCCCAAGACCGGAGCGGTCGGTTCGCTGTGGGACGTGGTACGGGACCGTCGGCTGACGCATCGGCCCGAGGTGCGCGGCGGCGTGCTGGCCGCCGAGTGTGCCGAATTGCTGGCCGGCTTTTTCGCCCGCCACCGCGATTTGGGGTAGTGCGGAGCGAACCGTAAGCTTTCCCGCGGTGGCGTGTCCGAGCGGCCTAAGGAGCACGCCTCGAAAGCGTGTGACGGGTAACCCCCGTCCGAGGGTTCAAATCCCTCCGCCACCGCCATAACCACCCGACCGGGCAAAGCCGCCAGGCGTTGACTTGTCGCACTGTTCGCAGCTATCGTCTGAGGAATCCACAGCTAAATCTCAGCAATTAGCGGTCACAGGGGTTATCGATGTCGGGGAGCATGCGCGGTGCGCGGGCAGGAGCTGCGGCTTTCGCTCTTGGCGTGGCGTTGGCCGGGACATCCGGCGCAGGTATAGCCGCTGCGGCACCTGGAGAAGATGACTCGCCCTCGGTGTCGGCGCCCGGCTCGACCTCGAGTTCGACGTCGCCAGCAACCCCGGCAGATGCGGCCCCCGAGCAGCAGAGGGCCAAGCCCGCCAGGCGTACCTCCCAGGGCGGCGGGTCGGTTCCCGCTGCGGTCGCTGGACGTGATCGGTTCGGAATTCCGGGCATCACCTCTAATTCCAGACCAGCGAATGCCCAGCCTCGGCCAGCAGTAAATCCGGCAGCCGCGGCGGTAGGCCCTGGCGTTGGCGCCGGAATTCTCCCGGCCATATTCGCCACTCCCGGATCGGCCACGACCCCATCTGCTGCTGCTGTGGCGATTCCTCACCTCCGGACGGCCAGGGCCGTGCGCACCGCCAGGGTGCGGCCCTCGGTGCCGGCCGTCTCGGCCGTGACGATGAACGCGATGGTCACCGGCTTCCTCGACTCGGCCTCGAATTGGTTCTCCGGGCTGCCTGATAACCCGGCGACCGAATTTCTGCAGGGTGCCATGCTCTTGGTCGGCCGCGCACTGATCAACCTGGTGCGAACGCTGAGCCCGGGCCAGACGACGGGACAGACCTCGGGTGCCGGTGCGGCGTACTACACCGAGCAGGAGCTGCGCGACTACCTGCTGGAGTTGGCCCAGCAGCAGTACGGAAACCTCTTCGGCCAGACCGTTGCGGTGTACGGCAACGGGGGACCATGGCTGGACTACTACGTCAAAGTGGGTGGTGCGGTCACTGGTCCCGGGATCACCTCGGATACCAATACCCAGGTAAACGGTGTCGACGAGGCGGACTTCGTCGAGACCGATGGTCACTATATCTACGTCGCCCATAACGACCAGTTGTCGATTGTCGGCACCGACCTGACGGTTGCGTCCCAGTCATCGCTATCCGGCAACGTGGTCGGTGAGTTCCTGGCCGGTGACCGACTGACGGTGATCACCCAAACCGGGACCGGTTGGTACGGACCGATGGTGCGGATGGCGTACCTGCCCTGGCAGTGGAACCCGCAGACCACAGTCACCGTCTACGACGTAACCGACCGGACTGCCCCCGCGGTGGTGACACAGACGTCATTCGACGGTGGGTTCCAGGATGCACGCGCCGTCGACGGGGTGGTGTACGTCGTACTGCAGCGTGGCTTGAATCTGCCCGCGCCGCAGTACACGGACACCCCGGTGGACAACGGCGTCGTCGCGCCTTTCGATGGTGTGCTCAGTGCCGATCCATTGTCGGCTCGTTGGGCATGGGACCCGACCGTCACTGCCAATCGGACCTATGAGACCTGGGACGAGTACGTAGCTCGCGTCGGCGACCAGATCGTGGATTTATCCTTGCCGCACGCCTACAGCGTTGACCCAGAAGGAAATACGGTCGATCTCGGCCTGATCGCCGGTGCCGGGGACATCGTCCACCCACACAGCGGCGACGCGCAGTCGGTGCTGACGCTGATCTCGGTCGACTCAGCGAATACCGCGGCTGGTTCGGCCTTCTCCGACAGCGTCGGCACCATGGTGTCGCAGGGTGGCAACACCATCTACATGAGCCACGACGCCATGTATGTGGGCACGACGGAGTATCAGTACTCCGATACGGGATCATCTGTCGACACCCGAATCGACCGCTTCGCCATCGGAGGAACGAACGTCGCGTGGCAGGCCAGCGGTGTTGTCTCCGGTGCATTGATTAACCAGTTCGCCATGGATGAGCAGGGCGGCTATCTGCACGTCGCCACCCACACCGACGAATACGACTACGTCAACGACATCTGGAGCACCCGCAACGACAACGGCGTGTACGTACTGGACACCGCCGGCGACACACTCGACTTGGTAGGTAGCCTGACCGGGTTAGCACCGGGCGAGCAGTTGTACGCGGCGCGCTTCGTCGGCAACAGCGCGTACCTGGTCACGTTCGTGCAAACAGATCCTCTCTTCGCCATCGACTTGAGCGATCCGGCCGCGCCCACCCTGCAGGGCGAACTGGTTATCCCGGGCTTTTCCAACTATCTCCAACCCGTCGGCGACGGATTGCTGCTGGGTATCGGTCAGGAACGCGAGACAGGCAACTGGAACACCCACGTACATGCAACGCTGTTTGATGTCAGCGATCGCACAAACCCAACTCAGGTCATCCGCCAATACCTGACTGACGACACCCAGTGGTCGTGGTCCGACGCGCAGTTCGACCATCACGCGCTGCTCTACTCCGCTGAGGACGGACTGCTGGTGGTGCCGGTATTCGGCAGTGGGTACGACCCGGACTCGGACACCTATTTCTCCGAGCAGCTTCTGAAGGTGATGCGGGTAAGCGCCAGCGGCATCGAGGTTCTCGGCGATATTCACACTGACCAGTCGGTCTTCCGGACCGTACGCGTCGGCGATGTGCTCTATGCGGTCTCCGACTCCTCGGTGACGGCCTACAGTCTGAGTGACCTCACCCAGATCACGCCCGCAGCTGCGGTGGCCACCGAAGCCTGACGCGGCCTTCGGGTGTCCCGTCAGGGACCGTTTCGGTTTCCATGTTGGGCCAATTGGTGCAAAGGTCGGATCACGCGTCGGACAAACCGCTCTAATGAGGCGCGTGGGGGAGCACCGGGGGGGTCATGGAACTGATATCGCCGCTTGATGCGATGTTCCTGCTCGGTGAATCGCGGGAGCACCCCATGCACGTCGCCGGGTTGCAGGTATTCGAGCCGCCCGAGGGGGCTGGACCGGATTACATCCGCGACATCTATCAGGACTTAGTCGTACGTGACGATGTCAGCAGGACCTTCCGCAAACATCCCGCTGAACTGATGGGCGGTATTGCCAACCTGACCTGGGCAATCGACCGCGATCTCGACCTCGAATACCATCTGCGCCGCTCAGCACTACCAGCGCCGGGACGGGTACGCGAGCTGTTGGAACTGACCTCGCGATTACATGGCACTCTGCTTGACCGCCATCGTCCGCTCTGGGAAAGCCACCTGGTCGAAGGTCTCAACGATGGCCGGTTCGCCGTCTATACCAAGATCCACCACGCACTCGTTGACGGCGTGAGTGCCATGCGGATGATGCGTCGTGCGCTGTCCATCGACCCGCAGGATCATGAGTTGCGGGTGCCCTGGGGCACCAATGACCGGCCTTCGAGCAAGAGCAAGCCCGGCGCATCGTGGTTAAGTGAGCTACCGAAAGTCGTTGAATCCATTGTTGGACTTGGCCCCTCGGCCGTGAACCTTGTCCGTGACGGTCTCCTGGAACAGCAGTTGACCCTTCCATTTGGGGCACCGAGGACGATATTCAATGTTCCGATCGGCGGTGCGCGACGATGCGCCGCACAGTCCTGGCCCATGCAGCGGGTGATGGCGATCAAGCAGGCTGCCGGGGTCACCGTCAATGACGTTGTGCTTGCCATGTGTGCTGGGGCACTTCGGGCCTATCTGATCGAGCAGAACGCACTGCCGGACAAGCCGCTCATCGCGATGGTGCCGGTGAGCCTGCGTGACGATGTCAACTCCAGTGGCGGTAACCAGGTAGGGGCGCTACTGGCGAGCTTGGCGACCGACCTAAGCGATCCGGAAAAACGCCTTGCGAACGTGAGCGCGTCGATGCGCAGAAACAAAGAGGTATTCGCGCAGTTGCCCAAGCTTCAACAAATGGCGCTGTCCGCTTTCAACGTCTCACCATTGCTGCTTAGCGCACTGTCGCCGGCTCTGGGCTCTGCCGTGCCTCCATTCAACCTCGCGATCTCGAACGTGCCTGGTTCGCGGGAACCGTTGTACTGGAATGGCGCCCGGCTCGATGGCAACTACCCCTTCTCGATCGCACTCGATGGCCAGGCGCTCAACATCACGCTGTCCAACAACGCCGAGAACCTTGACTTCGGCTTAGTCGGCTGCCGGCGTAGCGTGCCGAGCCTGCAACGACTGCTCGTCCACCTCGACGAGTCACTTGCTGATCTCGAGCGTGCGATGGGAACGGCGGTAAAGAAACCGGCAGCGGTCAAGAAAGCGGCCGTAAAGAAGGTGGCGGCACCCCGTCGGGGTACCACCGCTGTGACTAAGCGATCCGGGCGTGGGTGACGTCGACTCGTCCGCTGAGACCCAACCACAAGAATTGTGCCCTGTTCTTGGTTAGATACTCTGCGTGACCGGATCGTTCTTCACCATCGAGGCCGACATGCCGGGCGATCGCGGACGCAGTGGCGTCATCCACACCGCCCATGGTGACATTCACACCCCGGCGTTCGTCGCAGTCGGCACTAAGGCGTCGGTGAAAGCTGTCCTGCCGGAGACGATGCGCGAACTGGGCGCGCAGGCAGTGCTGGCCAATGCCTATCACCTCTACCTTCAACCGGGCGCCGATATCGTCGCCGAGGCCGGCGGTCTGGGCACCTTTATGAACTGGCCGGGTCCAACGTTCACCGACAGTGGTGGATTCCAGGTCATGTCGCTAGGCGCCGGGTTCCGCAAGGTGCTCATGGAGGACGTCGACCGCGTTCAGGCCGATGACCTCATCGCTAAAGGTAAGCAACGGCTGTCGCACGTCGACGACGACGGCGTCACCTTCATCTCCCACCTGGACGGATCCACCCACCGGTTCACCCCCGAGGTATCCATCGGAATCCAGCACCAATTGGGCGCGGACATCATCTTCGCGTTCGACGAACTGACGACGCTGTTGAATACCCGCTCCTATCAAGAAGAATCGCTGGCGCGCACACACGCGTGGGCCGTGCGTTGCCTGGCCGAGCACCGGCGGCTCGCAACGGGAGAGGCGCGCCCGCACCAGGCACTGTTCGGTGTGGTTCAGGGCGCGAACTACGAGGACCTGCGTCGTCAGGCCTGCCGCGGCCTGGAGAGCGTCGTCGACGGTGAAGGCCGCGGATTCGACGGCTATGGCATCGGGGGAGCGCTGGAGAAGCAGAACCTGGCTACCATCGTCGGCTGGTGCACCGACGAACTGCCCGACTCGAAACCGCGGCACCTGCTTGGCATCAGCGAGCCTGACGACCTGTTCGCCGCCATCGCAGCCGGGGCCGACACCTTCGACTGCGTGTCACCGTCACGGGTGGCGCGCAATGCCGCGGTGTATTCACCCGACGGCCGGTACAACATCACCGGTGCCCGCTATCGGCGCGACTTCACCCCGATAGACGCCGACTGTGATTGCTACACCTGCGCTCACTACACCCGCGCGTATCTGCACCACCTGTTCAAGGCCAAGGAGATTCTGTCCGCGACGCTGTGCACGATTCACAACGAACGATTCATCATCTCCCTCGTCGACCGGATCCGGGCTGCGATCGGAACCGGTGATTTCGATGAGCTGCGTGATGAGTTTCTCGGTCGCTACTACGGCTCGCCGTGAAGCGCGGCAGGGTGGGTGCCTTTGTCGGGTATGCCGCAGTAGCGGCGATCGTGCTTGCCGCTATCGTCGCCGTCCTGAGCTTCCGGGATCGCAGTCCCAGTCGGCCGACGAACGCGGCCGGGGCCAGCACCTCCAGCCTGCTGGTCATGACCTGGGCGCCCAGTTTGTGCAAGGTTGAGCCCTTTAACAGCGGATGTCGGTCCGGGCATGTCGGCAGGCTGGGGCAGAGCTTCGTGCTGCACGGGCTGTGGCCGCAGCCGTCCACCGAACAGTACTGCGAGGTCCCGAAGGGGACTCCCGACCGCAACCGCAAACCCGTGTCGTTGCCGCCCGATCTTCAGGCGAGTCTGAAGTCAATGATGTCGGACTCCGCAGTCATGACGAATCATGAGTGGTACGCCCACGGAACCTGCTCCGGTATCGCGCCGCCGGAGTATTTCGGTATCGCCGCGGCACTGGCTGATCAGGCCGGCAGGGTGCTCGACCCGCTGTTCAAACAGGCTGTTGGCCAGCAGATTTCGGCACGTTCGGTGCGGGAGACCGTCGATGAACAGCTTGGTGTCGGCGCGGGTAAGCGAGTGGGGCTCACCTGCCGCGATGCGTCTGGGGCGGGCAGCATCGCCTACGAGGTGCGGTTTTCCCTTCCGGCGGTCGCCCAACTTCGGCGGGGTGCGCCCTCGCTGGCCGACGCGCTCGCCGGGGGTCCGACGGTTGCTCCGGGGTGCGGCCAAGCCGGCGTTCCCTGACAGCGTGCAGACTGATTCCATGACCGCTCCCACCCAGGCCCTGCTGACGCAACTCCTTGATCCCGTCCACCGCGCTGACCCGTACCCGATTTATCGGCAATTCCGGGAAAGCGGACCGGTGTTACTGCCGGAGTCCAATCTGAGCTTTTTCGCCAGCTTCGCCGACTGTGCTGAGGTGCTTCGGCATCCGTCATCCTGCAGTGACCGGCTGAGGTCGACTGCCGCCCAGCACGCCATCGCGGCCGGCCAGGAGGCGCGGCCGTTCGGCACCCCTGGGTTTCTGTTCCTCGATCCTCCCGATCACACCCGGCTACGCAAGCTGGTCAGTAAGGCGTTCTCGCCCAAGGTTGTTCGGGCACTCGAATACGATATCGCCGAGTTGGTTGATGGATTGCTGGACAAAGTGGCCGCCGCAGGCCATATGGAGGTCGTCGGCGACCTGGCCTACCCGTTACCGTTCGCGGTGATCTGTCGGCTACTCGGGGTGCCTATCGAGGACGAGCCCAAGTTCAGTTGGGCCTCTGGCCTGCTGGCGCAGGGTTTGGACCACCACTTCATCGCGTTCACCGGACAGCCGCAGGGATTCGAGGAGCGGATGGAAGCCGGCTTTTGGCTGCTCGGGTATCTGCGTGACTTGTTACAGCAACGTCGGGCGCATCCCGGCGACGACCTGATGTCGGGATTGATTGCTGTCGAGGAGGCTGGTGATCAGCTCACCGAGGACGAGATCGTCGCCACCTGCAACCTGCTGCTCGTCGCGGGCCACGAGACGACGGTGAATCTGATCGCCAATGGCGTGTTGGCGATGCTGCGTCATCCGCAGCACTGGACGGCTCTCGGGCAGGATCGAAGCCTTGCTCCGGCGATCGTTGAAGAGACGCTGCGCTACGACCCTCCGGTGCAATGTATCGGCCGGATCGCGGGGGAGGAAATGACAATCGGCGAGGTGCGAGTTCCCAAGGGCGACGTGATGATGCTGTTGCTAGCTGCCGCTAATCGTGACCCCGCGGTGAACGATAAGCCGGATGAGTTCGACCCCACCCGAGCTTCGGTTCGCCACCTCGCATTCGCCCTGGGCCCACACTTCTGCCTCGGCGCGCCGCTGGCCCGACTGGAGGCCGCCGTAGCGTTGTCGGCGGTAACCAAGCGATTCCCAAGCGCTCGGATGGACAGAGATCCGGCCTACAAGCCCAACGTCACGTTACGGGGTATGACCGGCCTGCACGTCGCGGTGTAAGCCGACCAGAGCCCGGCAAACCGGCCAGAGCTCAGCAGGATTGAGTACCGTGCTGCCATGAGGATTCTCCTGGTGGGTGCGGGCGGCGTTGGGTCGGCATTCTGTTCGATCGCGGTGCGGCGCGACTTCTTTGAGCAGATCGTGGTTGCCGATTACGACGAGGCCAAGGCTCAGGGGGCGGCCGGCGCAGTCCACGACCCCCGGTTCAGTGCCACCCGCATCGACGCCAGTTCGGCTGGTGCGGTCGCGGCATTGGTGCGCGAGAAGGGCATCACGCACGTCGTCAACGCGGTCGACCCCCGGTTCGTGATGCCGATCTTCGACGGTGCCCTGGCCGGTGGTGCCGACTATCTCGATATGGCTATGAGCTTGTCGCAGCGCCACCCGGACAAGCCATACGAGTTGACCGGGGTCAAACTCGGTGACGAGCAGTTCGCCGCCGAACCGAAGTGGACGGCGGCGGGCCGGCTGGCATTGGTTGGTTTCGGCGTCGAACCCGGACTGGCCAACGTGTTCGCGCGCTATGCCGCCGATGAGATGTTCAGCGATATCGACGAACTCGGCGTTCGCGACGGTGCCAATCTGACCGTGGCGGGATTCGACTTCGCTCCGTCGTTCTCCATCTGGACCACTATCGAGGAATGCCTCAACCCGCCGGTGATATGGGAGAAGGACCGCGGCTGGTTCGTCACCGAACCGTTCAGCGAGCCAGAGGTCTTCAATTTTCCCGAAGGCATCGGCCCGGTGGAATGCGTCAACGTCGAGCACGAGGAAGTGCTACTGATGCCGCGCTGGATCGACTGCAAGCGCGTGACGTTCAAATACGGCCTGGGCGAGGAGTTCATCGACGTGCTCAAGGTGTTGCACAAACTTGGCCTCGACCGCACCGAGAAGGTGAAAGTCGGTTCCGAAAAAGGCCCCGTGGAGGTCAGTCCGCGCGATGTCGTGGCGGCCTGCCTGCCCAATCCGGCAACCCTGGGGCCGAATATGAAAGGCAAAACCTGCGCCGGGCTGTGGGTGACCGGCACCGGAAAGGACGGCAAGCCACGCTCGACCTACCTCTACCACGTCGTCGATAACGAGTGGTCGATGGCCGAGTACGGCCACCAGTGTGTGGTATGGCAGACCGCCGTCAATCCTGTTGTGGCGCTGGAACTTCTGGCTAAGGGCATCTGGAGTGGTACTGGGATTCTGGGCCCGGAGTGCTTCGAGCCGTTGCCGTTCCTGGACTTGCTGACCGCCTACGGGTCGCCGTGGGGGGAGATGGAGCTACCGGTCTGAGTTCAGCGGTAGATCCACGGTTCTCGCGGCAGTCGTGCCGGGTCGAACCGGTTCAGCAATTCCGTCGTGTCAGCCGCGGGCCAACCGAGTGACTCGGTGATCATCGCAAAGGCTTGAGCCGCGCCGAGTTCGGCGAGGGTCACCGCACCATCGCGCTTGGCCAGTCGCTTACCGGCCGCATTGAGCGCCAGCGGAACGTGAGCGTATTCCAGCGCGCGGTAGCCGAGCAGCTCGGCGAGGTAGGCCTGTCGCGGCGAGGACGACAGCAGATCGTCGCCCCGCACCACCTGGTCCACACCGGAGTGCGCGTCGTCCACCACGACGGCGAGGTTGTAGGCCGCCACCCCGTCACCGCGTCGCAGCACGAAGTCGTCGACCAGTCCGGTGTACGGCCCGTACAGCAGATCGGTGACGGTGTACTCGGTTGCCCCGGCGCGCAGCCGCAGAGCCGGCGGGCGCCCGGCGTCCCGCGCGACCGTACGTTGCGACTCGGTGAGGGTCCTGCATGTCCCGGGGTAGGCGCCCTCCGGGGCGTGCGAGGCTCGGGGCGCATTGAGGATGTCTTTTCTACTGCAGTAGCACTCGTACACCAGACCGCGGTCGATGAGCTCGCCGACCACCGTGTCGTAGCGCCCCCGATGCCCCGACTGCCACTGTGGCTCCTCGTCCCACATCACACCGATTGCTGCCAGATCATGCAGTTGACGTTGGGCCACGTCCGCGTGGGCGCGGTCGTCGAGATCCTCGATTCGGACCAGGAACCGGCGCCCGGTGGAGCGGGCGAACAGCCATGCCAGCACTGCCGTGCGCAGATTGCCGATGTGTAGATCGGCCGATGGGCTGGGCGCGAACCGGCCGGCTCCAGACGTGGTGGACATCGGGAGAAATGTACGACGGCTGCTCGCACGCGCCCGGGGTGACTAGTACCACCGGCGGAGAATGTCCAGCTAGTCGACCTGAGACTGATTGTGCGACGGAGCGGCGCGTATGGTCGTTTCTCAGGAAAGTGTGCAAAAATCTCAGGAAATATTAAGGTAGAAGGCTGACGACCCGAGGGAGCTGTTCTGTGGCCAAGCACCGCCGTATCCCGCCGTATGCCTGGCTCGGCGCCGGTGCGGTGACGCTCGGCATGGGAGCCGCGATGGTCGCGGGGACCGCGGTGGCGCGTGCCGACACCGGCACGGGCGCCCCTGACGGTTCCGCCAGTTCCGCCAGCGCCGCGAGTGGCCCCTCAAACCAAGCGGCTGCACCCGTCCACAC
>JBMOKE010000021.1:0-24985 GCA_049315425.1 Mycobacterium sp.
CCCCGTGCACTGTTCTCTGTCATCGCGATGCCCGCTGTGAATCATCGCTCACCGCGTCGCCTGACGCATCCGAACCGCTGCGATCGATCGGTCCACCGAGAGCGGCGAGCACCGCGGTCGCGGTAGCGGCCCCGATGCCCGGGACGGCGGTGATCTCCTGGATGCTGGCCTGCCGGATCCGGGCCAGCGACCCGAAGTGGGTGACCAGCGCCTTGCGCCTCATCTCCCCCAATCCGGGAACCGTGTCGAGAGCCGAGGCGGTCATCCGCTTGGACCGCTTGCTGCGGTGATAGGAGATCGCAAACCGGTGCGCCTCGTCGCGGACACGCTGCAGCAGGTACAGCCCCTCGCTATTGCGGGGCAGGATCACCGGGTCAGGTTCTGCCGGTACCCAGACCTCCTCCAAACGCTTGGCGAGTCCGATTACCGCCACATCAGTGACCCCGAGGTCATCGAGCACCCGCTGCGCGGCATTGACCTGGGCTGCGCCCCCGTCCACCACATAGAGGTTGGGCGGGTAAGCGAATTTGCGCGGCTTGTCGGCCACAACGGCCTCCGCGACTTCAGTCGCCTCGGAATCTGCCACGTGACGTTGAAAACGGCGCCGGGTGACCTCAGCAATCGACGCAACATCGTCGGAGCGACCCTCCCCGGCCGCATCCCTGATGGCAAAGTGCCGGTAATCGGACTTGCGCGGCAATCCGTCCTCGAACACCACCAGTGAGCCCACCACATCGGTGCCCTGGACGTGACTGATGTCGACACATTCGATCCTCAACGGAGCCTCGGCCAGTCCGAGTGCCTCCTGGATGTTCTGCAGCGCAGCCGATCTAGCGGTGAAATCGCCGGCTCTCTTCAGCTTGTGCTGCTGCAGCGCCTCCTGGGCGTTGCGTTGCACCGTCTCGGCGAGGGCATGTTTATCGCCCCGCTGGGGTACCCGCAGTGTCACCCGGGAACCACGTAGGCCGGACAGCCAGATACTGAGCTCCTCGGCATCCGGCGGTAGGCATGGCACCAGCACCTCCCGGGGCACGGGATTGTTGGATTCATCTGCCGCACTGCTTAATTCGGCCTGCTCGCCGTAGAACTGCATGAGGAATTGCTCCACCAGTCGAGCCTGCGCGGAATCGCCAGGATCTCCGGGCTTCTCGACAATCCATCCCCGCTGACCGCGAACCCGGCCTCCCCGCACATGAAACACCTGCACGGCGGCTTCCAAGTCATCATCGGCGAAGGCGACCACATCGGCATCCGTACCGTCGCCGAGCACTACCGCCTGCTTCTCCAATACCCGCTTAATCGCGCCGATATCGTCGCGTAGCCGCGCCGCTCTTTCGAAGTCCAACGCTTGCGCGGCAGAGTTCATCTGGCGCTCAAGGTCACGCACAAAGCGGTCGGTTCGTCCGGAAAGGAAATCGCAGAAGTCAACCACGATCTTACGATGTTCCTCAGCACCGACCCGGCCGATACAGGGAGCGGAGCATTTGTCGATATAGCCCAGCAGACAGGGACGCTCAATTTGACTGTGCCGCTTGAACACCCCGCTCGAGCAGGTGCGTGCCGGGAATACACGGGTCAGTAGGTCGAGCGTCTCGCGAATCGCCCAGGCGTGCGAATAGGGCCCGAAATAGCGGACACCCTTGCGACGCGGACCCCGGTAGATCATCAGCCGCGGGAACTCCTCGTTGAGGGTCACCGCAAGTACAGGATAGGACTTGTCGTCTCGATACCGGACATTGAACTGCGGGTCGAACTCCTTGATCCAGTTGTACTCGAGCTGCAATGCCTCGACCTCGGTGCCAACCACCGTCCACTCCACCTTCGCGGCGGTCGTGACCATCTGCCTGGTCCGGGGGTGCAGACTCGCGATATCGGCGAAATACGACGTCAGCCGGCTCCGAAGACTCTTGGCCTTTCCGACGTAGATGACCCTGCCGCGGGAGTCCCGGAATCGGTAGACGCCCGGCTCGAGGGGGATGGATCCGGGCGCCGGGCGGTACGTCGCGGGATCGGCCACATTTGTAGGTTAGTGCGCGCGGTCACCGGCGGTAGCGGGTCATCAGCTCGCGGACCATATCCATGGCCGCGACCGCGCGCTCGCGATCAAGGGTTTGAATGGCCAGCACCGGGACGTACTCGTTGAATTCGAGGTCCACCCGGGCCCATCGCCGCCCCGGCGGAAACGAGATAGCGGCGACGTCGGTCCAGGGAATCAGCCGGTAATCCACCAGGTTCCGCACCGCCAGACCAGCCGGCCCGACCCGCAGCCTCGGCCGGGTCAATAACAAGATCGCGCCGGCGATGACCAGCGCCAGGCCCGCCAGGGCGAACTGGTCGGCGGTGCGCACGACCGCCCCGGTGGACTTACCTTTCGACAGCAGCCCGACCACGATCCCGGCCGTCGCGATTGCCGCGGCGGTGACGTAGGCATAAGTCGAGATTCGATGCGGCTTGAACTCGGCGTCCCATTCTCCGCCGGTGCGGGTCGCCGTCATGCCCCACGCAGATGGCGCAGCGTCAGTGCGGTGGACAGCGCAGCGGCGGTGGCTTGGGCGCCCTTGTCTTCGGCGGAATCCGGCAGCCCGGCCCGATCGAGCGCCTGTTCCTCGGTATCGGTCGTCAGCACTCCGTTCGCCACCGGCGTGGAGGCATCCAATGACACCCTGGTGATTCCCTGGGTGACGGCGTCGCAGACATAATCAAAATGCGGTGTCGCACCGCGGATCACGACACCGAGAGCGACCACGGCATCATGGGTTCGGGCAAGTTCCTGCGCCACGACGGGAATCTCGATCGCACCGTGCACCCGTACCACGGTCGGGCCAGTGACACCGCAGCTGTCAGCCACCCTGCGGGCGCCGTCGAGCAAGGCGTCGCAGATCTCTGCATGCCACGTGCTGGCGACGATGGCGAGCTTGATGTCGGAGGCGTCCATCTCTGGAACAGCCGGTACACCGGCGCCTCCGCTCATGGGCGCGCACCCTCGTCGTAGTCCTCCAGACCGGCTAGCTCGTGGCCCATCCGGTCACGTTTGGTCTTGAGGTAGCGGATGTTTTCGGCATTGATCCGCACCGGCAGCGCAACCCGCTCGATGATGTGCAATCCGTAGCCGTCCAGGCCGACACGTTTGGCGGGGTTATTCGTCAGCAGGCGCATGGACCGCACACCCAGGTCGACCAAAATCTGGGCACCGACCCCGTAGTCGCGGGAATCGGCCGGCAGTCCGAGCTCAAGGTTCGCATCGACGGTGTCGGAGCCAGAGTCCTGAAGCTGATAGGCCTGCAGCTTGTGCATGAGGCCGATACCGCGGCCTTCGTGGCCGCGCATATAGAGCACCACCCCGCGCCCCTCGGCTGCCACCATCTCCATCGCGGCATCCAGTTGAGGCCCACAGTCGCAGCGCTGCGAACCGAACACATCACCGGTAAGACATTCGGAGTGCACGCGGACCAGAACGTCGTGGCCGTCATTCTCCGGCCCGGCGATATCCCCACGCACCAGGGCGACATGCTCGACCTGGTCGTAGATGTTTGTGTAGCCAACCGCGCGGAATTCGCCGTAGAGGGTCGGAATTCGCGCCTCTGCCACCCGTTCAACATGCTTCTCGTGTTTACGCCGCCACTCGATGAGATCCGCAATGGAGATCAGGGCGAGCCCGTGTTCATCGGCGAAGACCCGCAGCTCGTCGGTTTGGGCCATGGCGCCCTCATCTTTTTGGCTGACAATCTCGCAGATCGCCCCAGCCGGCTGTAGGCCCGCTAGCCGGGCCAAATCGACGGCCGCCTCGGTGTGGCCCGGGCGGCGCAGGACACCACCGTCCTTGGCTCGTAGCGGAACGACGTGTCCCGGCTTGGTGAAGTCATCTGAAACACTTGACGGGTCCGCCAACAGTCGCATCGTTGTCGCACGATCAGATGCTGAGATCCCCGTCCCCACATCATGTCTGGCGTCGACGGTGACGGTGTACGCGGTGCCGTGCTTGTCTTGATTGACCGCATACATCGGAAGCAGGCCCAATCGGTCGCAGATGTCGCTGTCCAGCGGAACGCACAAGTAGCCGGAGGTGTAGCGCACCATGAACGCCACCAGTTCCGGTGTGGCCTTCTCGGCCGCGAAGATCAGATCACCCTCGTTCTCGCGATCCTCATCATCGATGACGACGACGGCTTTCCCCGCTGCGATGTCGGCAACCGCCCTTTCGACGGTGTCCAGTCTCGTCATCGTCGCCGCCTGCCCGTGTCCGGTAAACCGATCGAATTCCTGTGAATAGTGCTGGTCATAGTATGACCTGACGCCATTGGGGCGAGGCGCCCGGTGCCGGTAACCCACCTTCATGGCGGGGCCGGGCGATGTCACTAAAGACGGCCTGCGGTTCTAACTAATTCGAAGCAGCATTCTCGAAAACGGACAGGCGCCCAATCCAGCCTGTAAATAGAGCCACCGATAACACAGATCAGTTTGCCATGACGACACGGCCTTCCTAGCCAGCACTCGGCGCCTTTGCATTCGCCGTTGGCGTCATACAGGTGGCCGCCCTCGCATCCCCCGCAATGAGCCACGCCGAGGATGCCTTTGACTTCAACTGCTTTGGGAACGCCTTAACCGACCAGTGCCAGTTTTGCGATACCGCCGTCCCGTGCTGGAACCACGAAACGAATCAGTGCTGGGTTGCCGATCTCACCCCCATACGTCGATTCGATCCTGGGTCCGGTCGGGATTGCTCGCCTTGGTCCGGTGACGGGACCTGTCGGGCCAATTGGCGTGGGCCCTCGGTAGCGGGTTCAGAACGGCCGGCTAGGGCCGAACTGCATAGTCAAAGCACTGTCGACTAGGTCTTGTGATTGAGTAACCGCTCCACATATTTCGCGAGGACGTCGACTTCGAGATTGACCGGCGTACCTACTGCTGCGCGACCCAAATTGGTCAGCGCCAGCGTGGTCGGGATCAATGACACCTCGAACCACTCATCGCCATCATCTGCTCTTCGCCCGAGAGGCTCATCGCCATCATCTGCTCTTCGCCCGAGAGGCTCATCGCCATCATCTGCTCTTCGCCCGAGAGGCTCATCGCTCAGGGCCGATACCGTCAGCGAGATGCCGTCAACGGTGATCGAGCCCTTCTCCACCACATAGCGGGAGATGCTGCGTGGCAACGTGATTCGCACCACTTCCCAGTGTTGCGACGGAGTGCGTGAGATCACCGTGCCGGTGCCGTCGACGTGGCCCTGCACGATGTGGCCGCCCAAGCGGCTGTTCACCGCGGCGGCACGCTCCAGATTGACCGGGCTGCCCACCGCAAGTGCGGCCAGGCTCGAGCGGTTCAGCGTCTCCGCCATCACATCGGCGCTGAACTTCCCGTCCGGAAGCACGTCCACCACGGTCAGGCATACGCCGTTGACAGCGATCGAATCGCCGTGCCGAGCATCGGCGGTCACCACCGGACCGCGAATCACCAGACGCGCGGCATCGCCGAGGTCGTCGGTGGCGACGATTTCGCCGAGCTCCTCGATGATTCCGGTGAACATGCGCCCTAATCTAGCCATCACCCCGGGTCGGGCCGCCACTGCCACCACCGGGTCCGACGGTCGGCCACACGTCAAGGCATTTCGAACGCCCAGGTCACCATCCATATTCACCCGGGTACCGATCTGGTGACGGCCCGCACGACCAAGGCCTCTCCGCTACGGTGAGCCCCGCCGCACCCACTACGATGAAGCCATGACGACGAGTCGCCGAATCTTCGCCGCCCTCACCGCCCTTCTCGCTATCGCCCTGTTCGCCCCGGGCTGCTCCTCGAAGACGGCTGAACCCCTGCCGGACGCCGCGGGGCTGCTACAGCAGTCGATTTCGACTACCCGAGCGCTCACGAGCACGCACCTGGAGATCGCCGTCAACGGCAAGATCGATGGGCTGATGGTGAAGAAGCTGGCCGGGGACCTCACCAATGTCCCGGCCGTGGCCATCAAGGGCACTTCGACGATCTCGATGGGCGGGTCCGACGTAGACATCCAGGTGGTGGTGCTCGACGGCACTCTTTACGCCGCACTGACCCCGAACAGCTGGCTCGACATGGGACCGGCCGTCGAAATATATGATCCGTCGGTCATCCTCAATCCCGATGCCGGACTGGCCAATATGCTCGCCGCCATCACCGACGCGAAATCCCAAGACTTCGAGACCATCGGCGGCGTTCAGACCGTCAAGATCTCCGGCAAGGTCGGCGCCGACGCGGTCAACAAGCTGATCCCGCAACTGAAGGCCAGCGGGCCGATCTCCGCCACCGTGTGGATTGAAAAGGACGCCCCGAATCAGCTGGTGCAGGCCCAGGTCGACCAGAGCGAGGGCAACAACGTGCAGCTGACCCTCTCCGAATGGGATAAACCGGTCACCGTCACCAAGCCCGCGATGTGATGACGGCGGCCCCCGCCACCGACCGGACCGTGAACGTCGGCCGCGGCCGACGGATCGCCATCGGCGCCGGAAGTCTCGCCGTGTTACTCGGCGCGCTGGACACCTATGTCGTGGTCACGATCATGGTCGACATCATGCGGTCCGTCGGCATCCCGATCAACAAGATCCAGCAGGTCACGCCAATCATCACCTGGTATCTGCTGGGCTACATCGCCGCCATGCCGCTACTGGGACGGTTGTCGGACCGATTCGGCCGCAAACTGGTTCTGCAACTGAGCCTGCTCACCTTTGCGATCGGCTCGGTGGTGACCGCACTGTCGAACGACCTCACCATGCTGGTGATCGGCCGGCTCATTCAGGGCATCGCCAGCGGCGCCCTGTTGCCGGTGACCCTGGCGCTGGCTGCGGACCTATGGGCGGCGCGCAGCCGCGCGGCCGTGCTGGGTGGGATCGGCGCCGCGCAGGAACTCGGCAGCGTGCTTGGCCCGCTGTACGGCATCGGCGTGGTCTGGCTGCTCAACACCTGGCGTGACGTGTTCTGGATCAACGTGCCGCTGACGTTCATCGCCATGCTGATGATTCATTTCGGTCTGCCGGGCCACGAACGCAGCTCCAAGCCCGAGCGCGTCGACGTCGTAGGCGGTGTGCTGCTCGCGATCGCACTCGGCCTGGCGGTGTGGGGCCTTTACAACCCCAACCCTGACGGGAGGCAGATCCTGCCCAGCTACGGCCTGCCGTTGGTGGGTGGCGCCGTGGTTGCCGCGATCGCGTTCGCGGTGTGGGAACGCTTCGCCAAAGTCCGGCTGATCGAGCCGCGAGGAGTGAAGTTCGGCCCCTTCCTGACCTCCCTGGGCACCTCGATGTGTGCCGGTGCCGCGCTGATGGTCACGCTGGTCAATGTCGAACTCTTCGGACAGGGCGTATTGGGCAAGGACCAGAACGGGGCGGC
Source organism: Mycobacterium sp. (assembly GCA_049315425.1). Taxonomy (GTDB): domain Bacteria; phylum Actinomycetota; class Actinomycetes; order Mycobacteriales; family Mycobacteriaceae; genus Mycobacterium. The sequence goes on from JBMOKE010000021.1 coordinate 7,360, forward strand.
CTTCCTGCTGCTGCACTTCCTGGCGGCATTACCGATCGGTGCGCTGGTTGGTGGTTGGGTCGCTACCCGGATCGGTGATCGGGTGGTAGCGGTCGTCGGAATGCTCATCGCGGCATCCGCGTACTGGCTGGTGTCGCAGTGGGGTGTCAATGTGCTGACCGCTCGCCACGACCTGGGTGTGGTGAGTCTGCCGGTCTTCGGCACCGACCTGGCCCTGGCCGGCTTCGGGTTGGGCCTGGTGATCGGTCCGCTGACCTCAGCGGCGCTGCGGGTGGTGCCCGCGGCCCAACACGGAATCGCCTCGTCGCTGGTGGTGGTGGCGAGGATGACCGGCATGCTGATCGGTGTCGCCGCATTGAGCGCCTGGGGTCTCTACCGGTTCAACCAGATCCTGGCCACGCTGCCCAGTGCGCCGGCGGACACCCTGGCCGCCAAGATCGCCGGCGAGGCGGTTCGCTATCGCACCGCGTTCGCCATGCAGTACGGCTCAATCTTCTTCATCACCACCCTCGTATGTCTGGCCGGAGCAATCTTCGCCCTGTTCATCGGCGGTCGACAGACCTACGCCGAGGACGCGGTCGACGAGACCGCACCCGATCAACTCCGGTGACGGTAACGTCGCCGGAATGCGAGTGACCACGTGCTGACCGCGGCCTTGCGCGATCTGCAATGGCGCAAGCGCAGATTCGCCATCGCGATCGTCGGTACCGGTCTTGTCTTCGCGATGACCCTCGTTCTCACCGGACTTGCCAACGGTTTCCGGGTTGAGGCGACCCGGACCGTCGACTCCCTGCAGTTGGACGCGTTTCTGGTCAAGTCCGGGGCAACCGGACCGTTTCTCGGTTCGTCGGCCTTCCCCCCCACCATGCTGCGACTGCCCGGTGTCACCGAATCGGTGCCCCTGGTCTACGGAAGCGCAACGGTTCCCGAGGGTGGGTCGGCGCGCAGCGTCAACGTCTTCGGCGCGCCCGAACGCGGACCAGGAATCCCGGCCGTGGTCGACGGACGCCCGCCTGCCGCCACCGATGAAGTCGTAGTGTCCAACACAATGCATAGACAGATTGGCGACACCGTCGAAATCGGTTCGCTCCCTTTGCAAATCGTGGGACTCGTTGACGACTCGACAGCACTGGCCGGGCAACCCAACGTCTTCCTCACCACCGTAGGCGCGCAGAAGTTGCTGTTCTCCGGCCAGTCGCTGGTCACATCCGTCGGCTTACGTGGTGTGCCGAAGGAGGCCCCGAGCGGTTTCCGCATCGTCGATCGGGCCGGAGCGATCGATGACCTCCTTCGTGCCCTCAGTGGGGCACGGCAGGCGATGACTCTGATGGCCGGGTTGTTGTGGATGGTAGCCGCGTTGATCGTCGGCTCGATGATCTACATGTCGGCCCTGGAACGCACCCGGGACTTCGCGGTCTTCAAAGCGGTCGGGGTTCCGACCCGGTCCATCCTGGCCGGTCTGGCCATGCAGGCCATCATCGTCGCCGTTCTGGCGGCCGTGCTGGGCGGTGTTCTCTCGGTTCTACTCGGACCGCTGTTCCCGATGCGGGTGGACATTCCGCGGATCGCATTCCTTCTGCTGCCCGTCGTGGCGGTGACCATCGGGGTGTTGGCCAGCATCGCCGGGCTGCGGCGAGCGGTCACTGTGGACCCCGCACTGGCGTTCGGGGGTCCCTAAGTCGATGGCAGACCTGCGAATCAAAGACCTCGTGGTGGAGTACGCCAGTGGTCAGGAATCGGTGCGCCCGATCAACGAGCTCAGCCTCGACGTCCCGGCAGGTTCGCTGGCGATTCTCCTGGGGCCCAGCGGATGCGGGAAGACGACCCTGCTGTCCTGTCTGGGCGGCATTCTGCGTCCGACTGCCGGTGGCATCCAGTTCGGGGATATCGACGTGACCGGACTCGATGCCCGCGCCCTGTCCGAGTATCGGCGCAACACCGTCGGCATCGTGTTCCAGGCGTTCAATCTGGTGCCCAGTCTGACGGCATTGGAAAACGTGATGGTGCCGTTGCGGGCTGCCAGGATGCCGAAGCAAAAGGCGCACCAGCGCGCCGAGGAACTGCTGGACCGGGTCGGTCTGGCGCACCGCATGTCGCATCGGCCCGGTGACCTCAGCGGCGGACAGCAACAGCGGGTCGCGGTGGCACGAGCGATCGCGCTGGACCCGCCACTGCTGATCGCCGACGAGCCGACCGCCCATCTGGACTACATCCAAGTCGAGGAGGTGCTCACCCTGATCCGCGAACTAGCCTCCGGGGAACGGGTGGTGGTGGTGGCCACGCATGACACCCGGATGCTGCCATTGGCCGACCGCGTGGTCGAGTTGGTGCCCCATCTCGATGCCGCCGAGCACGAGCCTGAGACGAAGACATTCAAAGCCGGCGAGACACTGTTCGAGCAGGGCACGATGGGTGACTCCATTTATGTCGTGACCGAGGGTGAAATCGAACTGATCCGCGAATTAGCAAGCGGTGGTGAGGTGGTCATTAAGCTCGCCGCCCCCGGTGACTACTTCGGTGAGATGGGACCGCTGTTCGCACTGCCCCGGTCGGCGACTGCGCGGGCCCGGACCGACGCAGTCGTGATCAGTTACACCGTCCAGGGTTTCCGGGAACTCCTGGGATCAATCGGATCCCGAGATCTCATCGTGCACAAGGCATTACACCCCAAGGACTGACACCGAGCTCAGTCGGCCGGCACCATGCTGAGCAACAGGTCCGGCCCGACCCGCTCGACGCCGTCATAGCGCCAGTGGGCGGCATGCGAGATGCCCGTGACTCCGACATCGACCACCGCGCCGAATGGTCCGCCGAGCAGTACTGGCGCAACATAGGCCAGGACGCGGTCGACCACACCGGCCCGAAGGAACGCCCCCGCAATGGTAGGTCCGCCCTCCAACATGATGTCGGTTCGCCCGGATAGAGCCCGGATCACCTCATGGGGGTCGTGCGTGTGCAACACCATGGTCGGCGAATCACCGCGGCTCACGTTGGAATCCGGCGAAATCTCCCGCTTACCCACGACCACGCGCAGCGGTTGATGCTCGGTGAGACTGCCGTCGGGCAACCGGGCCGTGAGGCTCGGGTCGTCGGCGAATACGGTCCCGGTGCCGACGATGATGGCGTCGGCGGCCGCGCGGCGTCGATGCACGTCGGCACGGGCCGCCTCGCTGGTGATCCACTGCGAGGACCCGTCCGCCGCGGCGCTTCGCCCGTCAACACTGGCGGCGAACTTCCAGGTGACGTGCGGGGAGCCGGTGCGCACTTTGTGGAGCCATTCCCGCAGGAGGCCCGCGGCCACATCCTCGGCGCACACCCCGGCGGTTACCGCGACGCCGGCGGCGTGCAGACGTGCCGCACCGCCTGCTGCGACCGGGTTCGGGTCGGCAAGCGCATAAACGACAGCGGCAACGTTCGCCGCCGCGAGGGCATCGACGCAGGGCGGGGTGCGACCGTGATGATTACAGGGTTCCAGTGTCACCACGGCTGTGCCACCTGCCGCACGCTCCCCCGCGGCCTGCAGGGCGACCGCCTCGGCGTGCCGACCACCGGCAGGCTCGGTGGCGCCCACCCCCACTATCTCTCCATCCGCGCTCACGATGACCGCTCCCACCGGGGGGTTCGGGTAGGTGGACCCCTTCACCCGAAGCCCCTGCTCAATCGCCAGCCGCATCGCGGCGGAAACCTGCGCGGGTGCGGTCATAGAAGCAGGTGCGGCGAGGCCAGACCGGCTTGGCGGCGCAAGGCTTCAACGGCCACAGCGGGGTCGGCCGCACCGTAGACCGCCGAGCCTGCGACAAAGCAGTCCACCCCGGCTTCGGCAGCCTGCTCGATCGTGTCGGCATTGATACCGCCGTCGATCTCGACCAGGATCGTCAACTCGCCGGAGTCGACCAACCGGCGAACGGCCGCCACCTTGGTCAGCACCTCGGGAATGAAGCTCTGGCCGCCAAAGCCGGGTTCGACCGACATCACGAGCAGGGTGTCGAAGTGGCGGAGGATCTCCAGGTACGGCTCGATCGGGGTACCGGGCTTGATCGACAACCCCGCCTTGGCTCCGGCGGCACGGATATCGCGACCCACGGAGACCGGATCATCGGTCGCTTCTGCGTGAAACGTCACGTTGTAAGCGCCGGCCTCGGCGTAGCCGGGAGCCCACCGGCCCGGATCGGTGATCATCAGATGGCAGTCCATCGGAATGTCGGTCGCCTTCAGCAGGCTCTCGACCACGGGCAGACCCAGGGTGAGATTCGGCACGAAGTGCGCGTCCATCACATCCACATGCAACCAGTCAGCGCCCTCGACGGCGGCGGCCTCTTTGGCCAGCCAGGCGAAGTCGGCGGACAGGATTGACGGCGCGATCATCGGCCGGGTCGGTGTTGCCATAGGTGACACTTTAGGGCTTGCGGCCTAGTAAGCCCGGTAGCTCAGGAATTCTTTCGCAGCGCGGCCGCGAACATCGCGTCGGTCCCATGCCGGTGCGGCCAGAGCTGAACGTACGGCCCGGGACCCAGGTTGCCGACGGGCGCGAACAGGATCCGGGTATCCAGAGCGCTCACCGGATAGCGCCGCAGCGCATCGGAGATGACACCGACGGTCTCCACCAGATGCGGCGAACACGTCGCGTAGAGCACCACGCCGCCGGGTCTGGTCAGCGCGATGGCCGAGGCCAATAGTTCACGCTGCAACTTCGCCAGATCCGGGACATCAGCGGGGGTGCGCCGCCAACGGGCTTCCGGGCGCCGCCGCAATGCCCCGAGCCCGGTGCAGGGCGCATCGACGAGCACGCGGTCGAAGCTGTCGGCTGGCAGCGACGGGGCACGGCCGTCGAGGCGCAGGATGTCGACCGTCAGACCACGGGTGTTGTGTTCGACCATCTCGGCCCGACGAGGATTGGGTTCTATCGCCGTGACGGTCGCACCCTGCTGCGCGGCGATCGCGGCGATCAGGGCCGTCTTGCCGCCGGGTCCCGCGCACAGATCAAGCCAGCGTCCGCCGTCGGAGCCTTCCAGTGGAGCCAGGGTCAGCGCTCGAGCCACCAATTGGCTGCCCTCATCCTGAACGAGCGCCCGACTGTCACGAATGGGGGCCAGCCGGCCGGGGTCACCGCTGCCGAGGTACACCGCGTAGGGCGAGTAGCGGCCGACGTCACCACCGACGGACCGAGCCAGTTCCTCGGCTGTCAGCACCCCGGGCCGGGCGGCCAGATGCACGGCCGGTCGGGCGTCATCGGCTGCCAGTGCGACATCCAGTTCGCCGGCGTCGACGCCGAGTGCATCGGCGAATGCCTGGGCGATCCAGCGGGGATGGGCATGCACGAACGCCGCATGACCGATTGGGTCGGTCGCCGCAGACGGAGCCAGTTCGGCGGCCCATGATTCTTCATCTCGCTTGGAAATCGTACGCAGCACACCATTGACGAAACCGGCTCGTACCGAATCGAATTCGAGACCGGCCTGTTCGACGGTGGTGGAAACCGCTGCATGTCCGGCCACGTTGGTCCGTAACAGTTGGTAGGTACCCAGTCGCAGCAGATCCAGCAGCACGGAATCGATCTGATCGATCGGGCGCCCGGCAGCCGAGGCGATGACCGCGTCCAGTAATCCGCGGGTGCGGCAGGTGCCATAGGTCAGTTCGGTCGCGAACGCCGCATCACGTCCGGTGATTCCACGCTCAGAGAGCAGCGCTGGCAGCGCCAGGTTGGCGTAGGCGTCACGCTCGGACACCGCTCGCAGAACATCGAACGCCGCACCCCTGGCCGGGTCGAGCTGCACTCGTCGCGAACGCCTGTTGTTGCCGCTGCGATCGCCGGGTCGCTGGCTCACAACGCCCGCACTGCGGCATCGAGACGAGCGCCGCGGGCCCAGTCCGCTGCCACCATCGGTTTTTTCCCGGGAGGTTGGAGCTGGCCTAGCTGAACCGGGACCGATCCGGTCCCGATCAGGACCCGCGCCCGCTCGGCCACAATGACGCCGGGTTCCACCGGGTCACCGGATTCCTCGATACTGACCGGACCGACTTTGATGCGCATCTCCCCGATCATCGTCCATGCGCCCGGATTCGGCGTCATCGCCCGGATCCGACGCTCGATGACGTGCGCGGGCAGATCCCATCGGACTCGAGCCTGCTCGACGGAGACCTTGGGTGCGATGCTGACACCGTCACGCGGCTGTGCGACCGGGGTGAGTGTGCCGTCGGCGATACCGTCCAGCGTGGCATCCAACAGTGCTCCACCTGATAACGCCAGGCGGTCCAACAACTCCCCCGCGGTGTCACCGGGGCGGATCGTCTCAGTCACGACGCCGTAGATCGGACCGGAGTCCAGGGCGGGCTCAATCCTAAATGTTGTTGCGCCGGTGACGGAATCACCCGCAGCGATGGCTGCCTGTACCGGGGCAGCCCCACGCCAGGCCGGCAACAGTGAGAAGTGCAGATTGACCCAGCCGTGTTCCGGTACCGCGAGCATCTCCTCACTCAGCAGTGCGCCGTAGGCGACGACGGCACAGCAGTCCGGGGAGATAGCGGTCAGCTCGGCGATGAATTGCGCTGAATTGGGCCGCTGCGGTCGCAGTACCGGAATGCCGGCATCATGGGCCAACTGCGCCACCGGCGATGGCGCCGGCTTTCCGCGCCGACCGGCCACAGCATCAGGGCGAGTGATGACGGCGACGACATCATGGTGTGGGGAGTCGATGAACCGCTGCAGCGACGGCAGAGCCGGCGTCGGTGTGCCCGCGAATACGATTCGCATCCAGTCCTTTGCTTATTCAGTCTTCGCGCAAGCGCTCATCGGGGCTATCTGACTCTTCGCGCAAGCGCTCATCGGGGCACCTGATAGAAATCACGCTCGGAGACCCCCGCCAGCCCAGCGACGAACATCCACGGGATGGTGGTGCGCAACCGATTGACGGTAGCCGCGGAGTCGTTGTAGTACTGCCGGGCAAAGGCGAGCTTGTCCTCGGTGTCGGCAAGGTTCTGCTGCAGATTCAGAAAGTTATTCGACGAATTCAGTTGCGGGTACGTGGTTCCCAGCGCCAGCACCTGCCCGACCGCGGTGTCGAACTGGTGCTCGGCCGAGGTGCGTTGCGCCACCGACTTCCCGGATGTGGCGGCGGTCAGCGCGGTTTGAGCATCGGCAACGTGCGCCAGCACTTCCTTCTCATGGGCGGCAAAAGTCCCCACGGTGCTGACCAGACTCGGGATCAAGGCGGCACGCCTGGTCAGCTGCACATCGATGCCGCCGAGTGCCTCATCGGCCCCGACGTCGGCTGCCCGCAGCTTGTTGTAGCCCAGGACGAAAACGATCAACACCGCCACCGCGATCACCAACGCCAGAATCAGCACAAAGGTCACCATGAACCGCCTCCTCCTCCACCGCCGCCACCGCCACCGCCACCGCCGCCACCGCCACCACCGCCACCGCCACCGCCACCGCCTGATGATGACGATGAAGACTGCGACGCGGTGTAGGCGCCGATCGACGATGACAGTGCCGACTCGAAGCTGTCGAAACTAGCACCCTCGGCAGACGAAGACGCCCAGCCGGTGCTCGACGAGGAGTGGTACCAGCCGGGTTGTGGCGGTACCTGTCCAGTGGCCGCCTGGTACTTGGCTGCCCACAGCGCGGCGGCGCCGCCGGCGATCGCGAATGGAATGTAGGCGGTGTACAGATCCTTGCGGGCGGAGAAGTCGAATCGCGACTCCGCGGAATCAGTGGTCAGCATGCGGTGAAAGCCGCCGACTTCCGACCACAGCCGGCGTCCGGCAGCAGTGCGCCGCAGTCCGATACCCGGAGTCCACGCCCGCAGCGACAGCAGGAAAAAGACGGCGAAAGGCAGCCCCCACAACGTGATCGGGAACAGCAGGCGGATAAACCCACCGACCGCGAGCACCAGTGCCGCGATATTGGCGACCCGAAGCCACAACTCCGAGGGGTGCTTGGCAATCAGGCCCTGCCCGATTGCCCACTCTTTCGCCGCGGACACCATGTCCTGCTTGGCGGCGGTGAGCTTACGGCCGGCGGCGACGCCACCGTTGGCGTGAAAGGTCGTTCCGTGGAATTCCAGCCCGAGCGCTGAACTGACCGCGCCGCTGACCGGATCCACCTCTGCCCACGCGCCGGAATCGCCCACACTGTGGACCGTCCACTTCTTCTTGCCATCCTGATCGAGCGAGAGCAGTCCGCGGTCAGCCAGATAGAACAGGGTGGCGGTCAGGCCTTCCTCTGGCACCTTCTCGGTGCGGATGTATTCGCACTGCACCGGGCCGAGGCCCGTCGGCGGGGCGTATTGCAGCGGGAAGCCCGGCGACGGTTCGACCGTGGACCGCCACCACAGAAACGCCCCGAGTCCGGCCGCGGCGGTCAGTCCGATCAGCCACAGGACGATTGGAATCGACCGGCCCAGCACCGGATCCCACTGCCACGACCACGGCACCTCGGCCCGTGGTGGGGTCGGGACATCAACGCCGGCCCGCAGTGTGACCGGAGTGCGGGGTGGCAGATCGCCGGCCGATAACGTGACCGTGTCACCGGAAATCCTCAGCTCGTCGCAAGCCCGGCCGACACCGGTACCGACAGAGCACTGCGCACCCGGCACCGGTCCGGGCAACGACACCGTTACCTCGGCCGACGTGATCTGGTTGCTCCAGCCCGGCGCGATCACGTTCCAGAAGAACGCCGACGGCGCCGACGCGTCGCCGGTCGATGAGGCGAATTGCTTGCCGGCGCCGGTATCGCCGGGGTCGAGAACGCCGGCGATGCGGTATTGAATGCCGAAGACATGGGTGCCCGCAGTCAAAGTGCTATCGGGATCACCGATCTTGGCCACCAGGAACCGGTCGTTGTCCTGCTCCATCACCTCAAACGGCACAGGCCAGTCGTCCATTGAGATCGCGACGATCTCGGGCACCTGACGGAGGTGGGAGTTGTTGATATTGGCGACATCCCAGAACCGGAAGATGCCGTGCCGCCCGCTGGGGAACTCGGCCGTGATGGTTTCGTTCGCCTGCATCAGACCATCGCGATCGACGGTGTACTCAGCCCGCAGACTGGAGATCACCACCGGGTCGTACACCGCGCCGTCGGTGGGGATGGGGCTGAACACCACCGGCCAGAGCAGACCCAGGACGATGAATAGCAGCAGAACCACGCGCGCGAACACTCGGCTGACTGCCCTCATGCGACCTCCCCGCGCGCCATTGCAGCCCTTAGCCTAGCGTCGGCGCACGTCTCAGCCGATGTGCAATGGGTCGATCTGCACGCGCACTGCTTCGTGATCATGTCGGGCGCTGGCGGCCCTGGTCGCCTGCCGTAACGAGGCCGCCAGTGCCAGGCCCTCCTCGCGACGAACCCGGATGAGCATCCGGATGACGCTGTCATCGGCAGCGGTGGCAGAAGGGCGGCGGACACCGGCGGGGAGATCCACCGGGCCCAGCACGTCGGCGTCGGCCGGGAACACCGACTGGGCAAGCAGTGCGGTGACGGCATCTGAAGCCCCATCCACGGCGCCGATATGCACAGCCGGCGGCAGACCGACCGCCACTCGGGCAGCCAATTCCGCCTCGGCGTGGCCCACCGGATCCCATTTGATCAAGGCTTGGACAGTCGGAATCGCCGACTCGGCGACGACGACCACCACCCCGCCCCTGGCTCGGGAATGCACCTGAGCAGACGCCGCCATCCAGCGGCGCAGCGTGTCCTCGGCGGCCCGCAGATCCTGGCGTCCCAGCAGCGACCAGCTGTCCAGCAGCAGCGCCGCGCCATAGCCGTCCGGGGCCCGCGGCTCCGCGCCCGGCGTGGCCACCACCAGGGCTGGGCCCGCACCGATCTCGGTGTGGATGGAATCGCCGGCCGAGGTGATGACCGCGACGCCCGGAAATGCCCGGCCCAGTTCCTCGGCCGTTCGTCGGGCACCCACCACCACGGCACGGACCGCGTCAGCCCCGCAGCGCCGGCATTTCAGGCTGATATCGATGCGCCCGCACCAGCGACACACGGCCCCGTCCGCGTCGCGGTCCGACAGCGACAGCGGACCCATGCAGTGCCGACATCGCGCGACGGTGCGGCACTTGGCGCACGCGACAGACGGCACATAACCGCGTCGCGGGACCTGGATCAGTACCGGGGCTCCGCGTTCCAGCGCGGCTCGCGCAGTACGCAATGCCACCGACGGCACCCGGGCGGTCCGGGCCGCGGGGTCACGCTCCTCGGCATAACCGGTGTCATCGAGTGCGACCACGCGGGGGGCGTCAGCGCGGACGACAGGCCGCGGTGCCACCAAGTCATGTGCCCAGCCGCTGGCGACTAATGCTTGGGCTTCGGCGGTGCGGGAGTAGCCGCCGATGATTGCCGCGCAGCGTAATTGGTGGGCGCGCAGCATGGCGACCTCGCGGGCGTGCGGGTACGGCGCACGTGACTCGGCCAGGCTGTCGTCCCCGTCATCCCACACCATCACCAGGCCGAGTTTGTCCACGGGAGCGAACACCGCACTGCGCGTGCCGATCACCAACCGGGCCTGCCCGCGCAACACCGACAGCCAGCGGCGGTACCGAGCCGACGGACCCAGTCCCGCTGCCAACGCCACCACGACGGACTCATCGACCAGCGCGGTGGCGGCCGGCAGCAGCGCGTCGATATCGCGTTGGTCCGGAACGATGATCAACACACCGTGGCCGCCGCTGACCGCAGCCGCGGCGGCTTCGGCCAGGCGGTCGCACCAGCGCTCCCCGGGCAACACCTGCCACATCGCCCGGGCCGCGCGGCCCTCGTGCAGTGCGTCGAGGAACTTTCCGCCGCCGCTGTAGCGACCCCACCCCGCCGGGTCGACGGGCTCGATCACCGGCAGCAGCGGAACCGCTCGCTGGGTTTTCTCTGAGGCCGCATGCCGCGGCGGGATGGCAAGCCTCAGCACATCGGGCCGGGTGCCGGCGTAGCGGGCCGCCACCGCGTCGACAAGCCGCCGCACCTCGCCGGTGAGCACTGGCTCGGCGGAGATGACCCGGTCCAGCCAGCCGAGCTGGCCGACGTGGTCGGTGTCGGAGCGGCGTTCGAGCACGAAGGCGTCGACGAGCCGACCGTGAAAGCGCACTCGCACCCGGACTCCGGGTTGAGCATCGTCAGATTGCTCCGACGACACCAGATAGTCGAACTCGCGGTCCAGGTGCGGAACCGACAACATGGGCAGAACCCGAGCAATGGGCTCGTGTTCGGCGGCTTGTCGGCCGGATGCGCTCACTCCAATCGGCTCTTCACTTCGTTGACCACCGGTCGGCTCCCGCCCTGATTGTTACAGCTCGCTGAGTTGCTTGGGCCCCGCGCGTTACCGCTTCTTGTTCGCCCTGCGGCGCTCGGAGTCTTCGAAGACTATCGAGCCGAGTGGGATGTCGCCCCGGGACCGCTTGCGAGCGGAGTAACCCGAGACCGCTGCGAAGGCCCCCTCGACGCCGTCCTCGGAGGCATCCCAGGTCAGCGACTTCCCCGGGGCGAAGCCGAGATTGGTGCCGACGTCGACGGCATCCATATTGGCACCCAGGAACACGAAGTCCCACGCGTAGTCGGTCTCCTGCTGGGAGATCAGCGCGCGCACAGCCTCGACAGTCCACTCCCTGCTGGCGTTCTCGTAGCCATCAGTCATCACCAGCACGGTGATATCGCCGGGGCGCTCATCGGCGGGCAACTGGGCAAGGTCGCTACCGACCTCGGTGACAAACCGGCCGATCGAATCAAGCAACGCCGTACAGCCGCGAGGCTCCAACGCCAGCGGCGGCACGCTGCCGGCATCCCGGTTCTGGTAAACGACCTCGTAATGGTCGTCGAACTGCGCCAGCGTCACCAGTGTGGTTCCGGGCTGGGCGTGTTCGGTGGCGATATAGGCGTCGAACCCGCCGCGGATATCGTCGGCGATCGTCTGCATCGATCCGGACCGGTCCAGTAGAGCCGCGATCAGGGTGATATCGGTGTTGGTCATGGTGTTCCCCCTCGAATTGGTCGTGTAACCGAGGTTAGCCACGGGCTCTGACAGAAAAGGCACTCAGCGGCCGCGACCATCCCCGCTACCAACCACGCCCGCACCACACTGCATGAGTTGCACCTGCGTACCGTGTCCCCATGGCCGAATCCGACGACAGACCACCCATTGACGCCATCCTGCAGAAGGTACTGGAAGCTGTACCGTTTCGACTGACGGTGGATGACGGCGTCGATGCCGCCCGGCGCGGATTACGCGAATTACCCCGTCGCCCTTTGCATCCCGACCTCCGAGTCGAAGACCGTCATATCGATGGACCTTCCGGACCAATCCCGGTCCGGGTCTATTGGCCAGACACCGATACCGGAGCGCGCCCGCACCCCGTCACGATGTTCTTCCACGGCGGTGGATTCGCGCTCGGTGACCTCGACACCCATGACGTCACGGCCCGCGAGCACGCGGTCGCCGCCAACTCGGTGGTGGTGTCGGTCGATTACCGACTGGCGCCTGAGCATCCCTACCCGGCCGCGGTCGAGGACGTATGGGCCGCAACCCGCTGGGTAGCTGACCACGCCGATGAGTTGGGGGCCGATTCCTCCCGGCTCGCGGTGGCCGGTGATTCGGCCGGCGGCAACCTGGCGGCGGTCGTTGCCCAACTGGCCCGCGATACGGGCGGCCCGGAATTGGTGTTCCAGTTGCTGTGGTACCCGTCGACCATGTGGGACACCTCGCTGCCGTCGTTCACCGAAAACGCCAACGCGCCGGTACTCGATAATGCCGCCATGGATGCGTTCACCCGCTGGTATGCCGGTCACGTCGACCTGGCCGATCCCCCGGCCACCCTGGCCCCCGGCCGGGCGGCCGACCTGTCCGGACTGCCGCCGGCCTACGTGGCTGTCGCCGGGCACGATCCGCTTCGTGACGACGGCGTCCGCTACGCCGAACTCCTGGCCGCCGCCGGTGGCGACGTCGAACTGCACAATGCCGAGACACTGGTCCACGGCTACCTGGGCTATGCGGGTGTGGTGCCGGCGGCCACCGAGGCCACCGACCGGGGCCTGGCGGCTCTGCGGACGGCGCTACACCGCTGACCAGCAGTTAGCTGAGAGGGTCAGCGTCGCAGGTAACGTTTATGGGGCACGTGGCGACGACACCTACGACAGCCATCAGCAAGACACCACAACTTGGAGGACCACACCTCATGACATCTGGCGAAACCGCGCGCGTCGCCCGTTTCTGTATCGGAAGCCTCATCGGCGGCATCGCCCTGGCCGGCCTCGCCGCGCCGATGGCCTCGGCGTCACCCGATTGCAGCCCCGCCACGGTAGACAGCACCAAGGAATCAGTGGGCCAGCAGGCTCAGGCCTATATGGACGCCCACCCCGACGGCAACAAGGCACTGTTGACAGCGGCACTGCAGCCACGACCGCAGGCCGAGGCGACCCTGCGCGCCTATGCCAGCGCGAACCCCCAGGAGTACGCCACCTTCAAGCAGATTCTCGCGCCCCTGGGCACCCTGCAGGCGCAGTGCGGCGTGCAGGTGGTTCCGGCGCAATTCCAGTGGGCATTCGACCAGTTCATCGGCGGCTGAACCACTAAGGTCCTGGTGTGGTCACCCCGGATGTCGAGACGCTGATAGTCGGCGCCGGCTTCTCCGGACTCGGCGTCGCGATCGCCCTCGACCGGGCCGGGCTCAGCGACTACCGGATCATCGAGGCCGGCGACGGTGTCGGCGGGACCTGGTACTGGAATACCTACCCCGGTATCGCGGTGGACATTCCGTCGTTCTCCTACCAGTTCTCCTTCGAGCAGAGCGCGCAGTGGTCCCGCACCTACGCCCCGGGTCGCGAGTTGCGCGCCTACGCTGAGCACTGCGCCGACAAGTACGGGCTGCGACCGAGAATCGCGTTGGGTACCCGGGTCCTCGGAGTGTCCTTCGACGACGACGCCGACCTCTGGCGGGCGGAGCTGGACTCCGGCGAGACGGTCACCGCGCGATTTTTGATCAATGCCAGCGGCGCGCTGACCATCCCCAAGCCGCCCGACATCGAGGGCGTGGATTCGTTCGCCGGTGTGACGATGCACACCGCTCGCTGGGATCACAGCCAGGACCTCACCGGCAAGCGGGTGGCGATAATCGGCACCGGCGCCTCGGCGGTACAGGTGATCCCGGAGATCGCGCCGACGGTGGCGAAGCTGACCGTGTTCCAGCGCACCCCGATCTGGTGCTTCCCTAAGTTCGACGTGCCGCTGTCGCGGACAGCCCGGTGGGCGATGCGGATTCCCGGCGGCAAGTCTCTGCACCGGTGGATCAGCCAGGCCTACGTGGAGTTGACGTTCCCGATCGCGGCGCACTATTTCACTCTCAACCCGTTCGCCAACCGAATGGCTGAGGGCGGAAAAGCTTACCTGCGCAAGCAGGTTCGCGATCCTGTCGTCCGTGACAAGTTGACCCCCCGCTACGCGGTGGGGTGTAAACGACCCGGTTTCCACAACACCTACCTGTCGACCTTCAACCGCTCCAACGTCGAGCTTGTGACCGAGCCGATCGATCGCATCACCGAGACCGCAGTCGTGACGGCGGACGGCGAGACGCATGACGTCGACGTCCTCATCCTGGCCACCGGATTCAAGGTGATGGACATCGACAGCGGCACCTATCCGGTAACCGGCGCGGACGGGCTGTCGCTGGTGGAGTACTGGGACACCAATCGGCTGCAGGCCTACGAGGGTGTGAGCGTCCCGGGTTTTCCGAACATGTTCACCGTCTTCGGCCCCTACGGATACGTCGGCTCCTCCTATTTCGCCCTCATCGAGGCCCAGAGCCACCACATCGCGCGGTGTCTGACGCAGGCACGGCTACGGGGTGCGAGTCGCGTGGAGGTGACGGCGGAGGCCAATGACCGCTTCTTCGCCGAGATGCTGGGCAAGAGGCATCGCCAGATCTTCTGGCAGGACAGCTGCAAGCTGGCCAACAGCTACTACTTCGACAAGCACGGCGACGTCCCACTGCGGCCCGACACGACCGTGCAGGCGTACTGGCGCAGCCGCCGATTCCCGCTCTCGGACTACCGGTTCAGCGCCTGAGTCAGACCGAACTCTTCAGATCCTCGACTTTATCCAGCCGCTCCCACGGCAGATCAAGATCGGTGCGGCCAAAGTGGCCGTAAGCCGCTGTCTGGGCGTAGATCGGCCGGAGCAGGTCGAGATCGCGGACGATCGCACCGGGCCGCAGGTCGAAGACCGCGGTGATCGCCTTCTCGATGCGGGCCGGGTCTACCGTCTCTGAGCCGAATGTTTCGACGAACAGCCCGACCGGAGCGGCCTTACCGATCGCATACGCCACCTGCACCTCGACCCGCTCGGCCAGTCCTGCCGCGACGACGTTCTTGGCCACCCAGCGCATCGCGTAAGCGGCCGAACGGTCAACCTTGGACGGGTCCTTGCCGGAGAAGGCGCCGCCGCCGTGGCGGGCCCAGCCGCCGTAGGTGTCGACGATGATCTTGCGGCCGGTCAGTCCCGCATCCCCCATCGGGCCGCCGACGACGAATTTTCCGGTCGGGTTGACCAACAGCCGGAAATCGGAGACATCGAGGGTCTCATGGTTGAGGTCGGCGAGCACAGTGTCGACGACATGCTTGCGGATGTCCGGAGCCAACTCCTTCACCAGATCAATGCCCTCGGCATGCTGGGTGGACAGCACGACGGTGTCCAACCGGATCGCTGTGTTACCCGCGTACTGGATGGTGACCTGGGTCTTGCCGTCCGGGCGAAGATACCCGACCACTCCGCTCTTGCGGACCTCAGTCAGCCGGCGTGCGAGCCGGTGCGCAAGCGCGATGGGCAGCGGCATCAGTTCCGGGGTGTCGCGGATGGCGTAGCCAAACATCAGTCCCTGATCACCGGCGCCCTGCGCGTCCAATGGGTCGACGGCGCCCTCGACGCGGGCCTCGTGGGCAGTGTCCACACCTTGGGCGATATCGGGTGACTGTGCGCCGATCGCGACGTTCACGCCGCAGGATGCGCCGTCGAAGCCCTTGGTTGAGGAGTCGTAGCCGATATCGAGGATGCGATCGCGGACGATCTTCGGGATATCGACATACGCCGAGGTTGTCACCTCACCAACGACGTGGACCTGACCGGTGGTCACCAATGTCTCCACCGCAACGCGCGAGTGCGGGTCCTGCTCGAGCAGCGCATCGAGCACCGAGTCGCTGATCGCGTCGCAGATCTTGTCGGGATGTCCCTCGGTCACCGACTCACTGGTGAACAGCCGACCGTTATCGCTCACAGTGTCAAACCCCTTCGATACTTGGTGGAAAAACATGTCCTACCGCTCGGTCGAACGCGACCGGCGGAGCGTGGGCGCTATCCCCCGCTACCGCGCAACAACGCGGCGATCGCGTCCACAATACGGCTCGCCATCAGAGTCTTCGAACCATGCTCGAGTGCCGACTCGGTGCCGTCGGCGCCCAAGAGCCAGCCGTCATTGCTGTCGACCTCGAATGCACGCCCATCCCCGACTGCGTTGACGACCAGAAGGTCGCAGGCCTTGCGGCTCAGTTTCGCGCGGGCATGAAACAGCACGTCGCCTTGGGCGTCGCCGGTCTCGGCGGCGAACCCGACAATGGCGCGCATATTGGGCAGCCGGCCGTCGTCGCGCTGCCGCACGGCACCGGCAAGCACATCGTCGTTGCGCACCAATTCGATAATCGGCGCGGCGTCGTCGGCTTTTTTGATCTTGCTGGTGGCAACGTGAACGGGCCGATAGTCAGCGACCGCAGCGGCCATCACGAGCACGTGCGCATCGGGGGCATGTTTGGACACCGCCTCATGCATCTGGGCCGCCGATGTGGCGTGCAGGACGTGCACGCCCGCCGGATCCGCCAGTCCGGCGGTGTTACCGGCGATCAGCGTGACGTCGGCACCGCGTTGGGCCGCGACCCGGGCCACCGCGTAGCCCTGCTTACCGGAACTGCGGTTGCCGATGAAGCGAACCGGATCCAGCGCCTCGCGAGTTCCGCCTGCGGTCACCAGAACCTTGGTGCCACTCAAGTCGTAAGGCAGTGCATCCGAGCGGGCCAGCAACAGTTCGGCGAAGGTGGTGATCTCCTCGGGCTCAGGTAGCCGGCCCGCACCGGTGTCGGCACCGGTGAGCCGTCCGAATGCCGGCTCCAGCACGACGGCGTGGCGCTCACGCAAGGTCGCGACGTTGGCAACCGTCGCGGGGTGCTGCCACATCTCGGTGTGCATGGCCGGCGCAAAGAGTACCGGGCACCGGGCGGTCAGCAAGGTGGCGGTCAGCAGATCGTCAGCGCGGCCGGCGACGGCGCGCGCCAGCAGGTCGGCGGTGGCGGGTGCGACGAGGACGAGGTCCGCCTGCTGTCCCAGGCGAACATGCGGAACCTCGGGGACGTCCTCGAAAACACCGGTGTGCACGGGATTTCCGGACAGGGCTTCGAAAGTGGCCGCACCCACAAAACGCAGGGCGGACTCGGTGGGCACGACCCGGACCTCGTGGCCGGCCTCGCTGAGTTGGCGCACCACCGAGCAGGCCTTGTAGGCCGCAATGCCACCGGCGACGCCGACGATGATCCGCTTGGGACTCATGGGCACACCCGCGTTCGCCGCGGTTACTCGCCTTCGGTGTGTTCGAGAAG
>JBMOKE010000141.1:0-5823 GCA_049315425.1 Mycobacterium sp.
ACGAACATGGCCGCCACCACACGCGGCAGCACCAGTCGGTGGATCGGGTCGATGCCGAGCACCTCGAGGGCGTCGATCTCCTCACGGATGGTGCGCGCGCCCAGATCGGCGCAGATCGCGGTGGACCCGGCGCCGGCGACCACGAGCACGGTCACCAGCGGGCCCAACTGCGTCACCGAAGCCAGTGCCGCGCCCGCGCCGGAAACGTCCGCGGCGCCGAACTCCTGCAGCAGCAGGTTGAAGATGAAGATGATCAGCACGGTCAGCGGGATCGACATGGCGAAAGTCGGTAGCAGCGCCACCGTCATCAAGAACCAGCTGTACTGGGTGAACTCTTTCCACTCGAATGGCCGCGCCAG
Organism: Mycobacterium sp.; assembly: GCA_049315425.1. Classification (GTDB taxonomy): domain Bacteria; phylum Actinomycetota; class Actinomycetes; order Mycobacteriales; family Mycobacteriaceae; genus Mycobacterium. The sequence continues at coordinate 360 of JBMOKE010000141.1, forward strand.
CGCCTTGCCGGTGAGCATGCACATCTTGAAGAACCCGCCCATGGCCTGCAATGGGCCGCGTGCGCGCTTCCGGAGGTAGCCGCCCACGCCGGTCGCTGCAGTCACAGGCAACCTCCCTCGACCTCGTAGCAGGTGATTCCGATCTCCCTACCGACGGGTAGTGAGCAAGTCCACAGGAACATACCCGATCCCGCATGGGTCACACACCGCAACCGCACTATTGGTCTCCCGGTGAATTTGTTGGCGCGCCGTAGCGCAACCGCAATTCGTTCTTCAGCACTTTCCCGGCCGGATTTCGGGGCAGCGAATCGACGATTTCCAGCACTTTCGGGTGCTTGTAGCGGGCCAGCCGGTCCCCGAGGAAGTCGACGAGCTCCTCCAGCCTCAGGTCTTCGCCGCTGATGGCGGCCACCGCCACCGGCACCTCGCCCCATTTATCGTGGGCACGGCCGATGATGGCCACCTCCACGATGGCCGGGTGAGCAGCCAGGACGTTCTCCACCTCGGCGCAGTAGATGTTCTCCCCGCCGGAGATGATCATGTCCTTTTTACGGTCGACCACCCAGATGTAGCCCTCGTCATCGCTGCGGACCAGGTCGCCGGAGTGGAACCAGCCCCCGGCGAAGGCCTCGGCGGTGGCCTTCGGGTTGTTCCAGTACCCGGCCATCAGGGTGGGCGCCCGGTAGACGATCTCGCCCACCTCGCCGACCGGCACGTCGTTCATATTCTCGTCGACGATCCGGGCCGCCACGGTCGGGACCACCCTGCCCACCGAGCCCAGTTTCCGGATGGCATCCTCGCCCAGCAGCATGCAGGTCACCGGAGACATCTCGGTCTGGCCGAAGGCCGCCAAAATTTTGGCATCAGGAAAGGTCTGCGACATCTGGCGCAGCAGGGTGTCCGAGGCCGGTGCGGCACCCCAGGACATGGCACGCAGGCACAGATCACGGGGCCTGGCCTGTTGTTCGGCGCACACCACCTGCCACTGCGCGGGCACCAGGAAAATACCGGTAACCCGTTCGGCAGCAAGCACATTGAGAAGATCGCCGGCGTCGAACCCACCCAGTGGATGAATGACGACGGGGGTGCCCAGCGTCATGGCCGGGAACATCCCGCCGATGCCGGCGATGTGGAACAACGGCACCCCGATGAATCCGACGTCGTTGTTGAGTTCCGGAGCCGATGAATAGATCGCACACGTCGCCTGCCCGGCGATATTGGCATGGGTGAGCACAGCGCCCTTCGGGTGACCGGTGGTGCCCGAGGTGTACATGATCAGCGCGGGGCTGTCATTGGGTATGTCGACCGGCGGCGCCGGACTGCCCTCCTCGGCCAGGAGATCCTCGTAACCCAGCACCTGGTCATCGGTCTGTGCCTCGGCGACGATCACCGTGGACAGCACGGTCGTGATACCGCGCACCGCGGCGGCGAGCGGCGCCAGCATCGGCTCGGTGATCAGCACGCCTGCGCCGCAGTTGTCGACCAGATAGGCCAATTCCGGCGGGGTGAGCCGGAAGTTGACCGGAACAGCGATCGCACCCAACCGATTGGCGGCCAGGGTGGCCTCGATGAACTCGGGCCGGTTGAGCATCAGGATCATCACCCGGTCCCCGAAGCCGATACCGCGCCGGTGCAGGGCGCCGGCCAGAGCGGACACCCTGCGATCGAGTTGGGACCAGGTGATCGTCCGGCCCATGAATCGCAGCGCGGTGGCGTCGGGCTGCATCAGTGCGTGGCGATCGAGCTGGGTGATCCAGTTCTGCCGACGGGACAGATACGGCTGCTCGAGGCCCGTTGAGTGCTCCATTGCGATCCAGCTTGCGTCAGCGACGCGCCGCGGTGGCGCGAATTGGCCGAACTCGTTGTCGCCGTTGGGCTCTACGCCCCGGCCGCCAGATGCTCGGCACGAACTTTCAGGTTGTTCGCGAGGTGATCAAGGGCGTCGTTGATCAGCTTCTTCACCATCACGGCGGGCACCGGCAGTGCGATCTCCACGTCGAGGTCTACGGTCAGCAGGCTGGCCGACCCCAGCTCCACGACGGAGAACAGCTGCTCCTGCCTGGTGAACAGATCGCCCTGCTGCATCACGGTCTGAATCTGGGCCGGACTCGGGTAGTACACGGCCTGGATGTAGGTGCCGGCGTTGCCCTGAATTTCAGTGTCGATACGCAACTGGCTGGGCCGGCCGTCGTTATAGCGGGCCAGGATGTAAACGGCCTTGACCTCGTCGTTCCACTGTGGGTAGGACTCGAAGTCGGCGACGATGCCGAGGATCGCCGCCGCGCCGGCGTCAACCTCCAGGGTCTTGCTGACGAGGGGCACGGGCAGATCATATCGGCGGCAGGCCCAGGGGGCTCTGAGCACGAACCTTCTCATCGCGGATCAGACCGCGCAGCAGTGCGGTGCTGAATTCGGCGGCGATCTCGGATGCCGAGCGCCTGCCGTCCGGCCGAAGCCAGCGGTAGGCGCCCAGGGTCATCCCGATATAACCCAGCGCCACGACGTGGGAGTCGCACTCGAAGAACTCGCCGCTGGCGATACCCCGGTCGATCAAGCCGGCGACGTGTTCGTAGACCTGGGTCTCCTTCTCGAGCACCTCGGTCACCTGCTCGTCGGTGAACCACTCGGTGATGTAGGGCTGCTCCTGGAAGTACACCGCCGCGCCCTCCGGGTTCTCGGCGATGTTGGTCAGCAGGCGCACCGTGTACTGATAGAGCGCCTCGCGCGCGGTCCACGAGGGGTCGTCATGTACCGCGGCCAGGGTGTTTTCGGCGGCCCGGCGGTAGATGTCGAACAGGATCAGCGACTTGCTGGCGTAATAGTGATAGACGGTCGCCTTGTTCAGGCCGACCACATCGGCCACGTCGTCCATCCTGGTGCCGTGGTAGCCCCGCGCGGCGAACAGCTTGGTGGCCACGGCCAGCAGCTCTTCGCGGCGGGTAGGCACGTTCTCCGGCGGCATGGTTGGCTAGTTTAGGCATCTGGCCAGATCATCCCTGCGGTCCGGTCCGGCGCGATACACTCAGCCCCAGTCGGACGTCATGATGGAGGTTTGTGAAATGGATCCGAGTCCCGATTACGACGCGACCGACGAGATCGAGTATTTCATGAGCTGGTTCCCCTGGGCGCTGCGCGGCACCGACTGGACCGGCACCCCGGCTTACCCGCCGGTCTAAGCCCCCCTCACCAGTTGGCGGGGTAGTAGTCCTTGAGGAACACCCCGTAGAGATCCACTCCGGTTTCCCCCTGCACGATCGGGTCGTAGACCCGGGCCGCACCGTCGATGAGATCGAGTGGGGCGTGAAAACCCTCTTCAGCCAGTCGAACCTTGGTGTAGTGCGGACGCTCGTCGGTGATCCATCCGGTGTCGACAGCCGTCATCAGAATTCCGTCGGTCTCGAACATCTCCCCCGCACTGGTGCGGGTGAGCATGTTGAGAGCCGCCTTGGCCATATTGGTGTGCGGGTGCCCCGGCCCCTTGTAGCGGCGGGAGAACACCCCCTCCATCGCCGACACATTGACCACATACGTGCGCCGCGCCTCCGACGCCGCCATCGACGGTCGCAGCCGGCTGATGAGCAGGAACGGCGCGGTCGCGTTGGCCAGCTGTACCTCGAGCATCTCCAGCGGTTCGACCTCGTGCACATGCTGGGTCCAGCTGTTCACGTGATGCTCGTCGGGGACGAGTCCACCCGCGTCAATGGCGGTCCCGGCGGCCAGCCGCTGCAGGGATGTTGATCCTGCGGTCAGCGCTGCGACCGTCAGGCCATCGGCCTGCGCGACAACAGAAGCCGCCAGCGCCTGCGGGTGCGCATCATTGGTGTGTCCGAACGTCAGCAGCTCGGGGAGCGGGCCCTGGGGCAGCGGCGCGAGTTCGGCGTCGACCAGTGGCGCATAGGCGCCGGGCGATCGGCGCACGGTCTGGGCGGCGTTGTTGATCAGGATGTCGAGCGGCCCGGCGTCGGCGACGGCGTCCGCAAGGCGAACCACCTGGGCCGGGTCGCGCAGATCAATGCCGACGATGCGCAGGCGGTGCAGCCATTCCGGTGAATCCTCCAGGCTTGCGAAGCGTCGCACCGCATCCCGCGGGAATCTGGTGGTGATGGTGGTGTGCGCACCGTCGCGAAGCAGGCGCAGGGCGATGTACATTCCGATCTTGGCGCGGCCGCCGGTGAGCAGGGCACGCCTGCCGGTCAGGTCGGTACGGGCCTCGCGTTTGGCATGGCTGAACGCCGCGCACTCCGGGCACAGCTGATGGTAGAAGGCATCGACGTGGGTGTAGTGCTGCTTGCAGATGTAGCAGGCCCGCGACTTCAGCAGGGTGCCCGCGCTGGACGCGGTTGCCGAGGTGGACAGCGGGATACCGCGGGTCTCGTCGTCGATGCGATCCGGTGCTCCGGTTGCGGTCGCAGCGACTACGGCGCGGTCGGCCTCGGCGATCTCCGCGCGCTTGGAGTCCCGGCGCGATTTCTTCACCGCCTTGAACATGCGGGCCGTCGCCCGGCGAACGGCGATGAAATCGGGATGGGACTCGTCAAGGGTGTGCAGCTCGGCCAGAACGGCGAGCGTCGCCTGCAATCGCTGCGGATCAATGCCTGACCGCCCGTCGGAACCCACGGCCGATTGTAACGAGTTGCTAGGCTGGGCGATCTTGTGACCGATCCGACGACCACCGCCCCGCGTCCGCACCCGATGCGGCTCCATCTGGATTCCTACCCGGTTGTCGATGAGATCGCGGCCCGCTACGGCGATATGGACGCCAACGGCCACCTCAACAACCTGGCACTGGAGTCGCTGCACGAGAACGCCCGCGCCACGATGAATCGTGCACTGCTACCCGAGGCCTACGAAGTGGCGCATCGCCGGATTCGATTAGTCACCTCGCAGAACGCGGTGCATTTCCTCGTCGAGGCACACTGGCCGGCGACCATCCAGACCGGCGCGGGCGTCGGCCGGATCGGGCGCACCTCGTACGTGGCCTCAACAGGGCTGTTCATCGACGGCACCTGTATCGGCGTGTGCGACACCGTGCTGGTCGCCCTCGGCGCCGATGGCCCGGTGCCCATTCCGGACGATCTGCGGGCGGCGCTGCACACCGTGCTGCTGAGCGGCTGCTGAGCGCACCGAGATCGACGTGATGGCTGCTTTTTCTCGCACCTGACAGCCCTGATGTTGATCTCGGCGCCGAAAGATGCTCCGGATGCGAAAATCAACCCCGAGGACGCAGCGATGATGGGCTTGGCCGGAACGGTCGTCGGCGCGGCGGTGGTGGGCGGTGTGGCGGCGAACACCGAGCAGAAGCGTCAGGCACAGGTCGAACTGCAATCACGGCGACACGATGTGTTGAGAAAGTGGCGGGCCGGCCTGGCCGAGGCGCGGGACACCTACCGGCAGTGGGCCGCCGGACCGCGCGACACTGATGCGCCCAACGTCGTCGGTGCAGCGTGGTTCGAGAGCCTTCGCC
>JBMOKE010000142.1:0-5742 GCA_049315425.1 Mycobacterium sp.
GCGGCCGGCCGTGGCCGATCGGAGTCGATGCTCCGGGTAGCGGCCGGGCAACGGCCTTTGGCTTCCACGACTCGCACGGTGTCCGAAATTTCCCAGATACGCACCGCCTTCTTTCCAGTCACCCCAGTCGGTGCGCAACTGAGCGCGAATGACGCGGCTGGCGCTTCGCGTTGCCATCGAAGTCGGCGAGCAGGACATAACTGATCTCAACGGCAGGGTTAAGGGCCGCTTGTACGTCCAGGATTGTGTTGGCGAGTTCTATCTCCGGATGATGAGCGTGTCGTAGCCGCGGAATCGGTCGCCGACGAGGCGCACCGATGTTTCAGGGTCGTAACCGAACTCGGGCAGGTGCTCGGCCATTGCTGCGAGTGCAATCGATCCCTGCAGGCGGGCCAGGTTCAGGCCGAGGCACTGGTGGATGCCGGGGGCGAACGACAGGTGCCGATTAGGTGCCCGGTCCAGTCGCACGGTGTCGGGGTCGGGGAACTGCTGAGGGTCCCGGTTCGCGGCCCCGACCAGTACCGTCACCGCATCCCCGGCGGGGATAGTCACATCACCGCAGGCGAAATCCTCCGCGGCGATCGAGGAGTTGACTGCCTGCGCCGGGGCATCCCAGCGCAGGACCTCCTCCACGGCCGCCGGTATCAGCGAGTGGTCCCGGCGCAGTGCCTGATACACGTCGGGGTGGCGGGCCATTGCCACGGCCATCGTGCCGATCAACAGCCGGATGGTGAAGAGGCTGGCCGCATAGAAATTGCTGCTCACCAGAAGCAGCATCTGCTCGTCCGACATCGACATACCGTCGATGGGGTCAGCGACTAGGCGGCTGGTGAGGTCGCCGGTCGGTACGGCGCGGCGGGCGTGGATGAGCGGCAGGAAGAACTCTTCGAACACCCTCACCGCCTCGTCACCGCTGGCGGCGATCGTCCGATTCTGGACAAGGCCACGGGCGGCCACGAAAGGCCGGACCACTGCTGCCGCCGACGCGAAATCCTGCGGTGGCACACCGAGAAGGTGGCTGACCACGTACACCGGCAGATCGGCGGCGAGCAGGGCTATCAGATCGAAACTATCCTGACCCGCGACGCTGGCGAGGCGTTCATCGGCGAAGTGCCGAATGTACGTGGTCAGCTCGGTGATGTCGATTGCCCGGTAGGCGTTGATGACGTGCCGGCGCATGACGCGGTGCGCCTCGCCGTCCATATAGGGAAGGTCGAGCTTCTGGCGCTCGTAGATGTCCGACTGGCCGTACAACTGGGCGAGGCGGTCGCGTTCGGGCTGGCGCACCAGCGTGGGCTCACGCATGGCCTGGCGGGCCTGCGGGTAGGCCAGGATCGCCCACATTTGCGGGCCGTCGCACCAGTGAGCCGCAGCCTGCTCACGCAGAGCGGCGTAGATCGGATGGGGGTCTTGCACTCCCGGCAGCGCCGGGTCGGCCCGAAACGCCACCCCCGGGTCGCCACCGGTGGTGTCTCGTAAGCCTCCAGCCTCCATGACGCTCAATTCTTGCTTAGCGCCGCGGATCCTGCGGGGTAATGCGGGTGCGCCCGGGCTCGCGAGTGGCCACGATCGCGCCGACAGTGATCACCGCCGCCCCGGCCCAGGTTCGGGCGTCGGGCACCTCTCCCAGAATCACCACCGCCAGCAGGGTCGAGACGATCGCCGAAACCGGGGCGATGAGTGAGGCGGTGCTCGCCGGAAGCCGACGTAAGCCGAACAGCCGCAGAATCACGTTGCCCGCGTATCCGAGGCCCGACACGAGCAGCCACACCAGTGAGACGCCCCCCGGAATGTCATCCATCAGCAGCACGGCAGCCAGGCCGACGACGGCGGGCACATAGTTCTGCGCCGCCGACAGCGCCCAGAGGTTGTCGTCGTGAGCCGCCAGGTCGCGGGAGAGATACCACAGCCATGCCAGCGCCCCACCCGCGGCGAGCGCGCACACCAGCCCCGGCCAATGCGCGTTCGTGCCCTGCTCAGGCTTTGCGAACAGGCCGATGCCGACCAGGCTGATCGCCAAGCCGATCATGCCGTTACGGGTCAGGCGTTCACCGGCGAACGGGGCCATCAGTGCAGCGAACAATGGCACCAGCAGCAGCAGGAAGCTCACTGGAGCCACAGGCGCCAAGTGGTAGGCCTCAGCGGCAAGATACATCGCGAAAAAGCCAACGACCGTCACCGACCACAGGCGTGGGAGGCGTAACCCACCCAGGATCCGCCGACCCTCACCGGCCAGCACCGCACCGACAGTGCACAAAACCGCGGTAACCGCGAAGGTGATGACCGTCGTGACGAACCCGTTGGTTCCGGCAGCCGCGAAGGCGAATGACGAGACACCCTGCGCGACCCGGGAGAGCGTGACAGAAGTTCGGGGCAGTTCGCGCAACGACTTCACGAAACAATCATCTCCCACGGAAGGCTGACGAGGCGGAAGTTGCCCACGGACGCACTGCCGCCCCCAACGGCGCACCACTGCTCACAGTCGACAACCGCCCATCCCATATGAAGCGCTGACAACGGCTCACCTGCAGCTACATCACAGCCCTGGAGGCGTGCAACGAACCTATGGGTCCAGAGATGCGTTGTTCTGGGGTGGACCCCGCATCGGCCCGCAACGGCTCTACCCGTGTGCGATCCGCAGTAACTCGGCCACGCTGACGACCTTGTTCCGCGGCCGGCCGTGCGGCTCACCCCGGGACTGCTCGTGGGCGTTGATCGCCTGCCAGTGGTCGTCGGTGACCAGCCGGGGCTGACGTTCAAGCAGCCAGCGCACCAATACCTCGTCATGATCATCGGCGACCTCGCGGAGTTGGGCGTCGGACAGGTCAGCCAGCACGGTGTCGACGGTGTCCTGGGAGTCCTTCTTGTTGGTGCCGATCACTCCGGACGGCCCGCGTTTGATCCACCCCACGACGTACTCGTTGGAACCGCCTGCCACGCGGCCCTCGTCGTGCGGAATGGTCCCGCTGCGTTCGTCGAACGCCAGACCCGGGATCGACACCCCGCGGTAACCCACTGCACGGACCACCAGCTGAGCGGACAGCGTTTCACGCTCGCCGGTGTCGACGGCGCTCACTCGACCGTTGTCGTCGGTGACGAGCTCATTGCGGCCGAGCACGATCTCCTCGACCCGTTCGGCACCTCGGATCTCTATCGGAGAAGCGAAGAAACGCAACACAATTCGTCGATGATCAGGCCGCGGCTCCCGCTGCGCATAGTCACGCAGCACTTTGATATTGGCTTTGGCGATCTTGCCCCCGGCCTCGGCGTCGGCGTCGGTGATATCGGCAAGATCAGCGGGGTCGATGATCACGTCAACGCCCTCCAACTCGCCGAGTTCGCGTAACTCCAGCGTGGTGAAGGCCGACTGCAATGGACCGCGTCGGCCGACCACCACCACCTCCTCGATCCCGCGCTCACGCAATGCGTCGAGCGCATGATCGGCAATATCGGTCTGGGCCAAAACATCCGGATCGGTGACCAGGATTCGGGCCACGTCGACGGCGACGTTGCCGTTGCCGATCACCACGGCGCGCCCGGTCGAGATATCCGGTTGCATCGACTCGAAGTGCGGGTGGGCGTTGTACCAGCCGACGAAGTCGACTGCGGCCACACTGCCCGGCAGGTCCTCGCCGGGGATACCCAGAGCCCGGTCGGACTGCGCGCCGACGGCGTAGACCACCGCGTCATAGCGCTCAGCCAGTTCGGCGGCCTGGACGTGCTCGCCCACGGCGATGTTGCCGAAGAACCGGAACCGCTGATCCGACGCAGTCTTCTCGAAGACATTGCTGACCGACTTGATCTTCGGATGGTCGGGAGCAACGCCGGAACGGACCAATCCCCATGGCGTCGGGAGCATCTCGAGCATGTCGACGCGCACGTCAGGGCCGTCGCCGGTGACCGATCCGTCGGCGAACTTCAACAGCGACGCCGCTGCAAAGTAGCCGGATGGTCCGGCGCCGACGATCGCGACAAAGTACGGGCGCATGCTCTGGCCTCCTCGTGGTCGAAGTGATGGTAGCCGCGGCGGTAATCTCAAGCCTCGTGGACCTCGATCGACAGTCTGACCTCGCCGCCCTGGACACCACGTTGACCACGGTGGAGCGGGTGCTGGATATCGACGGGCTGCGCGGGAAGATCGAGAAACTCGAACACGATGCGTCTGACCCCAAACTGTGGGACGACCAGGCCAATGCGCAACGGGTGACCAGTGAATTGTCCCATGCCCAGAGCGAGCTGCGGCGCGTCGAGGGTCTGCGCAGCCGCCTCGACGACCTGCCGGTGCTCTACGAGATGGCCGCTGAGGAACAGGGCGCGGGCGCCGAGGCCGCACTGGCCGAGGCCGACGCCGAACTGAAGTCTCTGCAAGCCGAGATCGAGGTGCTGGAAGTCCGCACCCTGCTCTCGGGGGAGTACGACGAACGCGAGGCGCTAGTCACCATCCGTTCCGGAGCCGGCGGGGTGGACGCCGCCGACTGGGCCGAGATGCTGATGCGGATGTACATCCGGTGGGCTGAGCAACACGACTACGGCGTTGAGGTGTTCGACACGTCCTACGCCGAGGAGGCCGGTATCAAGAGCGCCACCTTCGCGGTGCACGCGCCGTATGCCTACGGCACCCTCTCGGTGGAGCAGGGCACTCACCGGTTGGTGCGGATCAGCCCGTTCGACAACCAGGCCCGTCGGCAGACCTCGTTCGCCGAAGTCGAGGTGCTGCCCGTGACCGAGACCACAGACCACATTGAGATTCCCGAGCTTGACCTGCGTGTCGATGTGTACCGCTCCAGCGGTCCGGGAGGGCAATCCGTCAACACCACAGATTCCGCGGTTCGACTCACCCACATTCCGACGGGTATCGTGGTGACCTGCCAGAACGAAAAATCGCAACTGCAGAACAAGGTTTCTGCAATGCGTGTGCTTCAGGCCAAGCTGCTGGAACGTAAGCGCCTCGAGGAGCGCGCCGAAATGGATGCCCTCAAGGGCGACGGCGGCAGTTCCTGGGGCAACCAGATGCGGTCCTACGTTCTGCACCCCTACCAAATGGTCAAGGATCTGCGGACCGAGTACGAAGTCGGCAATCCCGCGGCAGTTCTGGATGGGGACATCGACGGGTTCCTAGAAGCGGGAATCCGGTGGCGTAATCGACGAGATGACGACGACTGAGTTTCTAGCACTTCCCATCGCCGAGCGGTGGCATGACTTCTGGCATGCCGAGATCGGTGAATGGATCCTGACCCGGGGACTGCAGATCGTCCTGCTGCTGATCGGCGCGTTACTCACGGGACGGTTCATCAGATGGATTGCGCAGCGGATCAGCAGCCGCATCGACGCGAACTTCCGGGAGAGCGATGCACTGGTGCGCTCGGAGAGCGCCAAACATCGTCAGGCTGTCGCCTCGGTGATTTCGTATCTGGCCATCGCCCTGCTGGCAGCCATGGTGTTCGTCGAGGTGACCGACATCCTGGCGATCCCGGTCAGCTCACTGGTGGCCCCGGCCGCGGTGTTGGGCGCGGCGCTGGGCTTCGGTGCCCAGCGGGTGGTGCAGGACCTGCTGAGCGGTTTCTTCATCATCACCGAACGTCAGTACGGATTCGGCGACCTGGTGCAGTTGACGCTCGGGTCGAGCAACGAGGCGATGGGCACCGTCACGGACGTCACGCTGCGGGTGACGAAACTGCGGACCGCGGAGGGGGAGATGTACACCATCCCCAACGGCCAGATCATGAAGTCGCTGAACCTGTC
>JBMOKE010000143.1:0-5642 GCA_049315425.1 Mycobacterium sp.
CCGTTGCGGATCGCCTCCACGGTGACTCCCCCGGCCGCGGCCAACTCGACGATCCGCGCGGCGACGTCGTCGGCGCCCACCGAACACGCCGCCGAGTCTCCGGGAACATAGACGCGCACGCTCACCGGGGCACCACCTGGGCGTTGACTACCGCGGCCCGTACCCGGGCGATATCGCAGCGTCCGACGAGCCGACCATTGACCATGACTGCCGGGCCGAGCGCACAGTTTCCCAGACAGTAGGCTTTCGCGAATTCCACTGGCCCCGAACCTGTTCCGGCTCCCAGCGTGACGCCGAAATCATGCTCGATGTGCTCGATCAGTGACCGGACGCCGGCGGCCTGGCAGGCTTCGGCCACGCACACCCCGACCACCACAGCGGGCGGCGGGGTCCGACGCAGATCGTGGTAGTAGGTCAGCACGCCGATCACCTCGGCCCGGCTCACGTTGAGGAACTCGGCGACCACATTCACCGCACTGTCGCTGATATAGCCCAGCCCGCGCTGAATATGTTGCAGGCACGGGAGGATGAGCCGCTCTTCAGGCGGCAAAGATTCGAGCAGCGTGGCCTCCGCTGTCACGGCCGACTGCCCCGAAGTCGCTTTCCCTGTCAATACATCACCGCCTTGCTCAGCATAGGCCATCGACCTGCACAAACCTTACAATATAAGTGAACTTATCCAATTGTTTCCGAAATGTTTCGCCAAAACGATGACAGTCGCGGCACGCGAGGTCGAGTGTGAGCGAAGTCGGGGGTTACTGCAAAAAAGTGGGGGGTCAAGTAGTCCAGTACCGAGTTGCGAAGCCACCTGATGGTGCTCTCGCTCATTGCTCAATCTCGATGGCCACGAAATTTCACCGCGTCATGCGGTATCGGCTTGAGAGGAAAGACTCGGTATGGGATCTGTCGGACTGCTTTACGTTGGCGCTGTTCTGTTTCTCAATGGCTGCATGCTCCTGGGATGGGTTGATTCCCGGGCTGCGGTCCCCCTCAACATCTTCGTTGGCATTCTGCAGGTCGTCACTCCGACGTATCTGATCTTCACGGCCAACGGCGATACCGCTCAGATTCTGGGGGCGTCGGGGCTCTATCTGTTCGGCTTCACCTACCTCTACGTCGCCATGAATCTGTGGAACGACCTCGACGGCACGGGTCTGGGGTTCTTTTCGTTGTTCGTGGCGATCTGTGCCGTCGCTTTCGCGGTGATCAATTTCGGTAACAAGGACTACGCATTCGGCGTCATCTGGCTCTACTGGGCGTTCCTGTGGCTGCTGTTCTTCTTCCTGCTCGGGCGCGGACAAGAGTCGCTGACCCGATACACCGGTGCGGTAGCCGCCGTCGAGGGCTGGGTCACCGGGGCCATCCCGGCGTTCCTGCTCCTCACCGGCCGCTGGGCCGACCTCGATAACAAGAGCGTCGCCGTCGTCCTGGCGGTCCTCGGTGTGGTCGTCTTCGGCGGCCTCGCAGTGCTCGCTCGCTCCGCACCAAGCCCGGCCCCGGCACCCGCCTGAGCCGTCCCGTTCCAACTTCAACTCTCAGCAACTCTCATCAACTCTCATCAACTCTCAGCAAGGAAAGGGCACGACATGCCAAAGAATCTTTTCCCTCTCGATGACAAGAAGTCCTTCTCGGATCAGAAGCACGTCGGCCACAACCGGTGGCACCCCGACGTTCCGGCCAACGTCACCGTCAAACCCGGCGACGTCTTTCGCGCGGACTGCCGGGAATGGTTCGACGGAGCAATCCGCAACGACGACTCCGCCGACGATGTGCGCGATGCGCCACTGCCCGGTGTACACGTGCTCTCCGGCCCGTTCCGGGTCGAGGGCGCCAAGCCCGGCGATCTACTCGTGGTGGACATCCTCGATATCGGCCCGTGCGACACCGAGGATCCGAAGGGCATCTCGGGACAGGGTTGGGGTTACACCGGTATCTTCCCCACCGAGAATGGCGGCGGGTTCCTCACCGAGTGGTTCCCCGATGCCTACAAGGTGATCTGGGACTTCCGCGGTGGCGTCGCCACCTCCCGCCACGTGCCCGACGTGTCCTACGTCGGCATCCAGCACCCCGGCCTGATGGGCACCGCGCCCTCGAAGGAATTGTTGGCCCGGTGGAACAAGCGCGAGGGTGCACTGATTGCGACCGATCCCGATCGGGTTCCGCCGCTGGCATTGCCGCCTCTTCCGGACAGCGCGATCCTCGGATCGTTGAAGGGCAAGGACTTTGACCGGGTAGCCGGCGAGGCTGCCCGGACCGCCCCGCCGCGCGAGAACGGCGGCAATCAGGACATCAAGAACTTCACCAAGGGAACCCGGGTGTTCTATCCGGTGTTCGTCGACGGGGCCAACCTGTCCTTCGGCGATTTGCACTTCTCTCAGGGTGATGGCGAGATCACGTTCTGCGGCGCCATCGAGATGGGCGGCTCCATGGTCCTCGGCGTCGATGTGATCAAGGACGGCATGGCCAAGTACGGCGTCGGCGAAAACGCCATCTTCATGCCCGGCACGACCGACCCGCAGTACAGCGAGTGGCTGGCGTTCTCCGGCACCTCGGTGACACTCGAGGGCGAGCAGAAGTACCTGGATCCGTTCCTCGGATACCAGCGCGCGTGCCTGCATGCCATCGACTTCCTGGAGAAGTTCGGCTACAGCAGGATTCAGGCGCTCATGGTGCTGGGCACCGCGCCCATCGAGGGCCGGCTGTCGGGCGTGGTCGATATTCCGAACGCCTGCTCCACGGTGTATCTGCCGACGGCGATCTTCGATATCGACCTGCGTCCGGGCCACGGCAAGGTGCCGAAGGTGTCGGGCGGCATGGCCGTACCGAAGTCGCTGTGGAAGGACCACAAGGGTTGGGCACCGCACCCCTGGAAGAAGTAGACGGGGCCCCGCCGGATCAGGGACGCGGCAGTTTCTGCAGCCGCGGGTCCGGCGGTGCCATCCGGGTCGGTCGGCTATTGATGCGGCCGCCCCGGGGGATGGACGTGACGACCTCGGGTCGATCCGATGTCTGGTGAGTGGAGTCGATGAGATTCATCCGCTTCTGGTCCACCGCCGACAACATCGGTGAGGAGTAGACCCGCTTAGCCGGCTGACCGCACTGCACGCAGTCCACGTGCTGAGGCGCGGTGCCGATGGGCAAGGTGACTTCCGCCGGACCGTGATCGGCACAGGTGTAGCTGTATCTCGCCATATCGAACTCCCCCGTTGATGACCGTGTATTCCATTGTGGCCCAGAGTGAGCCGATTCTTCATCGGTTCGGGAAATCATCATGGCCTGCTCAGCGCAGAATGTTGTCCACCACGGATGCGGTGATGATGTAGCCGGTGTGACTGCCGATCGAACTGATCTGGGCGTCGACCGGCCAGCGCCACGGCACCGGTGTTCCGCCCAGTACCGGGAAGGCCACCGACGTCACAGTCATCAGCACGCTGCCGAACAGCAGGCTGGCAGCCGGCTCGGGTAGCCGCTTGCGCAGCCATACATGGGCGATGCCGAATGCCGGACCATAGGTCCACCGCAGGAGCAGGGTGATGGCCCCCGCCTGTCGCGGCTTCGGCTCGGGGAGTTTGAGCAGCGACGCGACGATCTGTCCGGGCACCACGCTGTCGTCGTAGTCGAGGCCCTCGTGGGAGAACAAACCCTCCACCGGTGTGCCGTCGGCCAGGGTGCTGACCCCGGTGTAGCGGCCGCGCCGCAGCCGGCGTTCGAGGTGGTAGAAGGTGGCCATGGTCAGGGTTCCGGCGGCGCCAGCCACCAGTCCGCGGCTGAACCAGGGCAGTCGCGGCGGCCGCGTTCGTTGGGCTTCGACGCGCAACATCAGTCCCCTCCGGCGGTCGTATGCAGAGACGCGGCGAACTTACCCCACCGGCTCCGGGCCACGAATCCGGCCTCGGGCACTAGCATTCGACGCGGAAAGGAGTTCGATGATGCGCGCTATTGCACTGTCCGCGGGACTCGGCGCGATGGCGCTGCTGTCGATCATGACACCGGTGGCAGGTGCCGACCCGGATCAAACGCCGGCCGACGGCACCGTCACCTACCTGATCGGAAAATGCTGGGATCCCAGCGATCCGGTGGTGGAGAGGCCCACTCAGGTGACCTACAACTGCGACTCGACCTCGGTGATGGAGAACATGAGATGGCTGTCCTGGGGGCCCGGCGGCGCCGTCGGCACCGGTATGGACAACTCCGTGGAATGCCAACCCGACTGTGCGCAAGGTCCGCACCTGTTCAACCCCATCATCGTGCACGCCTGGAATCCAATGGTGCCGACGAAGCCGGGGTGCCCAGCCGGTCTGCAGTTCTACACCGAATTGACCGTCGCCTACCCCCTGGGCGCGCCGCCGTGGATCAAGCCGGGCACCACGTGGGGTCCCGACACCTCGTTCATCGACGCCGACGGAATGCCGGCCGTGCACTTCTCCGTCCCGAACCCCTACAGCTGCACGCCGCTGGCCGGCTAGGACCCAGCGGGCAGCTCCAGGCAACGGCACGCCACCACCGCAAGATCGGCCGCAACATCCTCAGGTGTCTTGGTCGGCGTCAAGATGTGGCTCAGGCATAGGCGCACAACACTTTCCACCATCACGCGCACATCCTCGGGGTCCGCTGAGGGCCATTGTCCGCTCACCCAGGCGCCGAATGCCTCGATGGCGTTTTCGATGAGCGGTTCGCCGCGGACGGTCAGTAGCGACAGCAGCGACATATCACCACCGTTGCCGGGAGTGCGGGTCAGGATCGTCTCCAGAAGCGGATTGCCGCGCGCAATGGACACCATGTACTGCACCGCCGCCGCCACTCCGCCCGCGAGGTCGCCGGGATGCTCCGCCAGCAACGCCTGCATACCCTCGAAAAACTCAGCCGTCTCCCGCAAGACGAGTGCGTTGCCCAAGTCGTCCTTGGTGCCGAATTCGGCATGCAGGCTCTGGCGGCTGATACCGACCGCCGTCGCGATGGCGCCCATCCGGACCGCCGCCCAACCCCGTGTCAGCACGACGTCGCGCGCGGCGTCGAGTGCCAACTCACGCAGCCGCGCACGTCCAAAGGCCCGGGTTTCGGCCTTGAGGTCGACGACAGTCACGCTGGTTAGTCTAGCCCCGACGACAGCCTGAGATCATCTGTAACTAGCACTTGACATTTTTAGATTTATGTCAGATGCTCGTCCCATGACCGCTGTCATCACCCGCGCTGAGCGCCCCTATGACCCCGCCGACATCTCCTCCTCTGAGTTCTGGGCCGCCACGGCACAGGACAGAGAGAAGGTCTTCGCCGAACTTCGGGCGAACCGGCCCATCTCGTGGCACCGGCCAGTCAAGAACGGCATGTTCGAAGACCCCAACGATCAGGGTTTCTGGGCCGTGGTACGGCACGCCGATCTGGTGGAGGTGACCCGGCGTCCCGGCGATTTCCTCTCCGGCAGGGGCATTACGTTCGAGTCGCTACCGCTGGAGGTGCTCGACGCTGCGCAGGGCTTCATCGCGATGGATCCGCCGCGGCACACCAAGATCCGCCGGCTGATGGCGGCGGCATTCACGCCCAAGCAGCTGGCCCGCATCGACGAGCACATCGTCGCCAACTCGCGGCGCATCGTCGACGATATCGCCGCCAAGGGTTCGGTCGACTTCGTCACCGAGGTGGCC
>JBMOKE010000144.1:0-5599 GCA_049315425.1 Mycobacterium sp.
CCAATCGGGAAACGTCGGCCGACAGCAGTCGGGCCTGGTTGGTCAACTCGCTTTCCAAACCCGAAATACGCAACCGAGGAATAGGACCGTCACCGGGTAGCAGGGTGAGCCCCGTCTCCTGGCCCTGCTGAATGACGATCTGCCGTTCGAAGGGCGCCGACGGCGGCAGTGGGGTCGCCAGCGAGGCCACCGTGACGGTGGTGGACTCGCGACCGTACCGGGCCACGATCGCAGCCGATAGCCGAACGGCGGCATCAGACTCCGACCGGCTGGGCGCGGCCGGGATCGCGATCGTCAGCTTGCGCAGTACCGGCGGGAGGAAATCGGACACGATGGTGGGCGGCGCCTCACCACCGGCGAAGGCCACCGCACCACTGGTCAGTCGTAGCGGATTCGTCGGATCGAGGCAGTAGCCCTCCAATGGAATCAAGTAAGTCCGCAACGTGACCGCCATCGAATTGTCGACGATCTCGGCTCCCGTCAACGGGATCGAGATCGGAGCCTGATCGACCGCCGACAGTGGCACACGGGAGATCGTCCGATCGTCCTGGGTCACCGTGAGGGTTCCGGAGCGGACGTTGATCGGCAGTTCCACGGTTGCATTGAGCGCGGTCGGAGCAAGTCCCGGCGGCACCGGAATAGTCAGTGCCGCTGTGCCCTGGTCACCGTAAAATGCAAGCGGCGCAATAGTTCCCATATCGCCCAGTGAGATCACCGGGCCGCCCGGAGGGGGGGCGGGCACGTCAGCGACGGCCGATGTTGGGACTCCGAGAATGATGAGTGCCACGACAGTAATCAGAGCGGAAAATCGCGCTCGAAAAATAACGGGCATTGCTCAGGTTAACCGACGTTTCGGGATGGCAGTCCGGCGTTCCCGGGCCGCCACCTCCACGGCCCGGGATCAACGCACGCTAAGTGCTGCCGGCTTCCTTACATCCCAACCGATCCCTGGCCGTAGAGAAAGAGTGCGATCGTGGTCATGAGAACTAGTCCGCCCGCGACACAGAGCAGCACCCAAAGTTGAGCTGGAATCTCAAAGTGCGGCGACTGCGGCGGCCGGACTGCGATCGACTCGGCGGGATCATTGTCGGCAGCGATAGGCTGTGAGGGCCTCGTGCGCAAATCGATTGTGGTCATTGCCATGCCCTTCCTTTGTTCGGCTCTGGGCCGTTTGGTAGGAGCGTTTCCGCTCAGTTCCCTTCAAGGATGCGGTGGCTGGAGCCAGCGGTAAATGAACCTTCGGAGTGAATCGGGATCTAGATCCCCCACTAGACCGGTTGCTGAAGATTATGTTCGGCGCACATATTCCTGCTGGGTCACTTTTATTCCGTCCTCTATCGTGTGCCAAAGGTGAATTACCACTGTGTGCTTGCTCGACCCGTTTACGGAGACCCGTCGCCGGTTCCTGGAGTCGAAAGGGGAAGCGGATCTGTGAGAAACAGGGCAACCACGCCGAGGGCGGCAGCAAGCCGGTGAATGTTGAGCAACGTGATGTTGCGTTCGCCTCGCTCAACCCCACCAATGTAGGAGCGGTGCATACCAATTTTGTTGGCGAGTTGTTGTTGGGACAGCCCCCTGAAGGCCCTGAGCACTGCGACTCGTTCACCGAAGTCGGTGAGCCTGGTTTTCACTTACCTCATGCCTACACCCAGAAGGTGTGGGTGAGACCCCAAAGCTCCTTATAAGTATCGAGTTTCTGCAACTTTTAAGTCACATAGCATCAAATTTTTTGCACACTGAATATTAAAACCTCCCAGACCCCGAGGAATCACCACATGGCTAAGCCCATCACTTTGACTGTCCGTATCTTGAATCCCGCTTCAGGGTTTTCGGAAACACACACCATTTCTAAGCGGTTCTCGATGATGCCCGGCAGAAGCATCGACGCTCCGAGATGCGTTATCGGCGGGCAGCAAGCTACCGTGAGCCCGTGACGCCAGGGGGGGTCCGAGTCCTCATCATCGATGACGGCCGGCAGCAACGAGAATGCCTGGCGGCGCAGTTGGAAGTCAACGGAATCGATGTCGATGGCGCGTGGGACCTGCCGTCGATGTTCAGTGCGACCGACGCCGCAAAGCCCAATGTCATCCTGCTGAACATCCGTACCGAGGACAACGCCACCCTGCTACAGGTGAGCCTTGATATCGATGCACACGTGAGAGTCATTATTTTTGGGCTCTCCGCGGAGAGGGAATCGGAGATCGTCGCGTGCGCGGAGGCTGGCGTCGCCGGATTGCACCTGCGGTCTGAGTCCTTCGAGCACTTGTTGACGTTGATCCGAGACGTTGGAAATGGTCAATCGTTGTGCTCACCCGAGGTGTCAGCGATCCTGCTGCGTAGAGTGTATTCCTCTGCAGGACAATCAGATCCGGATCACCGGGCCGGCGTGCTCACGGCACGGGAAGCTGAGATTCTCATTCTCATCGAGGATGGTCTCACCAATCAGCAAATCGCCTCACGACTGTCGCTGACGCTTCATACGGTGAAGAACCATGTGCATAATCTCTTGACCAAACTCGGAGTCGGCTCCCGATCCGAGGCTGTCGCGGTCGGCAGGGCGGTTCGGTACGGAAATCCCGATTCTGTCGAGCAGGCCGGCTAATCGAATCGCTTGCTGACCAGCGTCCAGTGATTGCCCGCGTCGTCGCGGACGTAGGAGGCGCGGTCCAGGACAGCCTGGGTTAACGCCAGCCCGCGACCACGTTCGGCTATCTCAATCGGCATGGAACGCCCAGCAAGGTCGACTTTCGCCGGAAGCCCCTGATCACTGAAATCGACGTGGACCTGTCCAGGAAACAGCCGCAACTCCATCCGGATTGGCACCGGGCCGGCCTTACCGGCGTGCTCGACGATATTGGCGCCCACCTCGGCGACGGCAGTGTTCACCTGTGTACGAATAACCTCCGGTACCCCGCGGTGGGTGGCCCAGAACCCGTCGAGACAGCGATGAATCTCGTCGAGGGTGGTGGGCCCCGTGACCGCCTCAAGCACCACCGGCGCCAGCTGATTCATCGAAAAGCATCTTCGGCGGAGTCGTAGGATTTCAGCAACCGGTTGAGGTTGGTCAACTCTAAAACAGCCGTCACCTGCGCGCATGGTGACGTAATGCGTAGGTCCCCGCCACTCTGACGGGCAGCCTTGAGTCCTGAAATCAGAGCACCAAGACCGGATGAGTCAATGGCCTCAACCTCGGCAAGATCAATCACCAATTCGGCGTTGCCGGCCTGGATGAGTGCGCGCAGTTGCTCACGCAGTGCGGGTGCGACGGTCATATTGAGTCGGCCGCTGGGGCTGACTACCAACACACCGGAGTCGGTCGCCCTGGTCGGGAACTCGGCCACTCTTTTGCTCCCCGCTCGGATTGGACTTTGGATTCCTCGCCGAACATACTCCCTACCGGATATCTCGATCAAGCATTCGTAAGCGCGTAATCTCACCGAGTGAGCAAAGGGGGGGCGTGAAGGGCATCATCTTCAACCTGCTGGAAGACGTGGTGGTTGACACCTACGGCGACCGTATGTGGGACGAACTGCTAGACACGTCCGGCCTGGACGGCGTCTTCACCTCACTTGGCAATTACGACGACGATCACGTCATGGCGCTGGTATCGGCCGCCGGCGCAGCGATGTCGCTGTCAGACGGCGAAGTGCTCCGCTGGTTCGGTCAACGGGCGATCCCCGGTATGGCGAAGCGCTGGCCGGCATTCTTCGCCCCGCACGACACCACATTGCCGTTCCTTCAATCCCTCAACAGCGTCATTCACCCCGAAGTACGCAAGCTCAACACCGGTGCCTACTGTCCGCAGTTCGAGTTCACTTCCGCTGCCGACGGGGCGCTGATGATCGGCTACAACTCGCCGCGCAGGCTCTGCGACCTTGCGCACGGATTCATCCTCGGGGCCGGCGACTATTACCGTGAGTCGTTATTCGTTCGGCATCTGGAATGCATGCACCAGGGTTCTGGCCGCTGCCTGATATCGGTTAAGGCAGCTTGAGGGTGACCATGGGGAATGACCAACGTAGGTCGGAAACACAAGAGTTGATCGAGGCGCTGACCGAAGAAAACAAGCTTCTCAGTCGCCAACTTGAGCGGGAGCGCAGAATCCGGTTGAAGGCCGAGCAGATCGCTGAGCAGGGATTACGCAATCTCTATGAGCGGCAGCGTGAGCTCGAATTCCTTTCTGCAATAACCACAATGGCCAACGAGGCCGGGTCGACGAGCGACGCAATGCACGCTGTACTTGAGTACATGTGCCACTTCATCGGGTGGCCTGCCGCGCACGCATATATCCTCAGCAGCGAAGGTGCCGAGCAGTCAATGGTGCCTTCAGGAATTTGGTATGTCGATCCAAGGCTTGATCTTTCAGAGTTGAGGCTCGCCACAGCGCAACGTTGCTTCGCCAAGGGCGAAGGGTTGCCTGGGCAGGTCTGGGCGTCAGGCGCGCCGGTTTGGCTGAAAGACCTTGCTAATTCTGGAAATTTCCCCCGCCGCGAAGCGGGCAAGCGGTCGGGGGTAGGTGCCGCGTTCAGCACCCCGCTACTGGTCGGATCAGAGGTGGCGGGGACACTGGAATTCTTCGGGCCGGATCCGATGCCGGAGGACGCGGATCTGATGGACCTGATGGCAAAAGCGGGCACCCAACTCGGCCGCATGATCGAGCGCGACAGCGCTAAGACCCGGTTAGCGTCAGCCCTCGCCAACAGCGAACAGATCAGTGCTCTGTTGCGCACCACGATCGATACGATGATGGATGCCCAAGCCATGATCGAGACCGTTCGGGACTCCAGCGGGCGAATCGTTGACTTCGTCTGCATCGATGCAAACCGCGCTGCCTGTCGTGTGATTGGTATCAGCCGGGAGGATCTGGTGGGCAGCCGGCCTCTCGCGATCTTCCCTGACGGAGCAAACTCCGGATTCAGGCAGGCTTTCGCCCGCTGCATCGAAAATGGAGAACCAGTCGCTCTCGACGAAATCCCTTACGGAGCAGACCTTCCCGGCGGACTGCGGTACTACGACGTACGGGCCGTCAGGGTCGACGCCGAGACGATCAACACCACGTGGCGAGATGTCACCGAACGCGCCATTCAGGCCCAGACCGACCGACTGATGGCTGAACTGAAGAGTGCCGCAGCCTATGTGGCGTCGATCCTGCCGGGCGATCTGGATGGGCCCGTGCAAGTTTCGTCACGCTATCTACCCTCCCGCGAACTCGGCGGTGACTGTTATGACTACGGTTGGATCGACGACGACCACCTGATGGTCTATCTCATCGATGTTTCAGGCCACGGCATCGAACCTTCACTGATGTCTATTTCGGTGCACACCATGCTGCGATCGAGATCTCTTGCAACGGCTACGCTATTGGAGCCCGATCAGGTACTGGCCGAACTCAATACGCTCTTTGAAATGGAACGCTACGGCGACAACTACCTGACCATGTGGTACGGCGTTTACCAGGCATCCACCCGTACTCTGCGCTACGCCAGCGCGGGTCATCCCCCCGCTCTGGCACTCGTAGTCGGGGCCACCGGAGCCAAGGCGACAAGGCTTTCGACGCAGGCGATGCCGGTAGGCATGTTCGCAGATACCGAATTCACCT
>JBMOKE010000145.1:0-5594 GCA_049315425.1 Mycobacterium sp.
TGGGCGCCTACACGACATTCTCGACGTGGATGCTGGAGACCCAGCGGTTAACCGAGGAACGCCGAATCTGGCCTGCTGCAGCCAATATCGTCGTCAGTGTCATCCTCGGACTCGCGGCGGCGGCGGCCGGCCAGTGGGTGGCGAGCCTGCTATGAACGCCGACTACCTGAAACTGACGTCCTACTTCGCGGAGCGCCAGCGGACGAAATCAGGATTTCTGGCTGATGCGATGCTCGATCTGTTCGCCGCACGTGGTGTCGCAGGCAGCGTGATGCTGCGCGGTATCGCAGGATTTGGTCACCGTGGGTTCATCCGCACCGACGAGAAGCTGACCCTCTCCGAGGATCCATCGGTGACGATCGAGGCGATCGACACCGCAGAGACGATCAGCGCCCTGGTCGGTGACGTGACCGCGATGACGAGCAGCGGACTGATCACCCTGGAGCGGGCCACCGTGCTCGGAGACGATCCGGCGACGGTGTCGCTGCCCGACGGTGACGACCAGATCAAGCTGACCATGTATGTGGGCCGTGGCCGTCGCATCGACGGCAGACCCGCGTTCTATGCGGTCTGCGAGCTGCTGCATCGACACCACTTCGCCGGTGCCACCGCATTACTCGGGGTCGACGGCACGTCCTACGGGATGCGTCGTCGCGCCCACTTCTTCGGCCGCAATCTCGAGGTGCCACTGGCGATTATCGCCGTGGGCAGCGTCGCCAACATCAGGCAGGTGATACCGGCGCTGGCTGCCATGCCGCACCGGCCGCTGATCACCACGGAACGTTTACGGGTCTGCAAACGCGACGGACGGCTGCTGGAACGCCCACGCGCACTACCCGAGCGCGACGACCAGGGCCGCCCACTGTGGCAGCAGCTCATGGTTCACACCTCCGAGGCAACCCAACATGACGGGGTGCCAATCCACCGCGCCCTGGTGCGAGGGCTGTCAGAATCCGGCGCCACCAGCGGCGCCACGGTATTGCGCGGAGTGTGGGGATTCCACGGCGACCATGAACCTCACGGCGACAAGCTGATTCAGTTCGGGCGAGGAGTTCCGGTGATGACGATCCTCGTCGATACTCCGGAAGGTATCGCCCGCAGCTTCGAGCTCGTCGATGAGATCACCGGGACCCACGGGCTGGTCACCTGCGAGACGGTGCCCGCGGTGATGGCACTCGACGGCGGCGAGCGCCGCGGCCACATCGACCTCGCCGAATACCGGGACTGAGACACGCCACCGCGAGGCGGGGAATAAAGTTACCCGGCACCTACCCCGGAACGAGGAGATCGCTATGAAGGTCCAGTGTGCCCGGTCGGTGGCCGGAGTCGCCTTCGTCGTGACTGCAACAGCATGTCTGGCCGGGTGCATGGGGAAGCAGACTCAGACGGTCACCACGTCGACAACACCGCCGGCCACACCGCCGGGGACCACCCTGGCGACCGCTCCCACCGCGCCAACCATGTCGGCAAGCATCGAAAAATGGATCGACCTCCAAGCCGGTGACTGCCTGGCGGGGCTCCCGTCCACCGATCCCGCAGTGGTCACCGTGACCGTCGTCGACTGTGCAACACCGCACCTCGCCGAGGTATACCTGCGGGGCGCCATTCCAGTCGAGGCGGCAGTCACCGGAACGACTGACCAGCAGTGCCAAGCCGGCGTGACGCAGTACACCGGAGCACCCCTGACCGGGAGCCCGTACACGATCTTCTATCTGATCGATTCCGAACAGGACCGCACGTCCAACAACCCGCTTCCCAGCACCGTCATCTGCCTGTTGCAAGGCGCACAGGGACAGTCATTCAGCACATCGGCGCACCGCTGAGGCTGACGCCACCCGCGGAACTAGTGCGCGGCGAAGAACTGCGCGCTGGCCTGCGAGGCGCTGATGGCCTGATCGGCGGGCCAGATGTGACCTCCACCGTTGATACTGACAAGGACAACCTCCGCGCCACCGGCACATCCCGCCGCGACTAAGCGCGGCACCGCCGCCGGTGCGGGTGTCGGTGGACTTGCGCACCGATCCACTGCGGCCCAGAGCCCGGTCAGCGCAGGCGCCGACACGATCTCGCTGGCGCCACCGCGTCCGATCATCCCGCCACCGCTGTACGGGACGACTTGGTCGGCGGTTCCGTGGATCTGCAATACCGAAACCGCCCGCGACGGGGCGCATGGCACGCCCGTGCCCAGGGTTCCCGACACCGGGGCGATAGCGGAGATCAAGTCGGCACGGTCACACGCCAACCGGTTGGCCATGAACGCCCCGGCGGACATCCCGGTGACGAAGACCCGCCCCGCAGGGATGCCGTACTCGACTGAGAGCCGGTCGATGAGCGCGGCCAGGAAACCGACATCATCGATGCCCTGCCGGTCGGGTACCGACGCACCACGGCCGTCTGCCCAGCTGAGGTCGATGCCGTCGGGATAGGCCACGACGAACCCATACTGATCGGCCACGGCGTTGTAACCGGTCAGGGCGGCCTGCTGACCACCCGTCTGGCCGGCGCCGTGCAGATTGAGCACCAGCCCCACCGGGGCGCCTCCCGCAGGCGCGTGCACCAAATAGGTGCGCTGCAACCCCCCGATCGTCAGCGCACCGGGCGGATCGCCGGGGTTGGCTGACGCGAGCGCTCCCGCGACGTAGCCGAGGAGCGAGAGGACCGCAATAAACGTCGTCAATCGCGCTATCACGGCCATAGTCTGCACCAGCGGATCAGATTTCCGGAATCGCCTACAGCTTGCGGCGGCGCAGCAACGCAAAGCCGATGAAC
Source organism: Mycobacterium sp. (assembly GCA_049315425.1). Taxonomy (GTDB): domain Bacteria; phylum Actinomycetota; class Actinomycetes; order Mycobacteriales; family Mycobacteriaceae; genus Mycobacterium. Next base: position 2,770 of record JBMOKE010000145.1, read on the forward strand.
AGCAGAGCACCGGCGGATACCGGAACGGGAACCACGGTGTAACCGAGGTCCTTGAGAATGCCGAGTTCGATCGCACTGACAACCCGGATCGCCAGGCCGGTATCGGCATAGGCATTCATCAGTTGGGATTGCGCACCGGTGAAGGTCGAGTCATCCACATGCGAACCCGAACTACCCGGCTCCCAAGGATCGGGTGTGAAGATCGGTACCGGGCCGCCGTATGCGGCGATTGCGTTAGACCCGCCGAAATACAGCCCACCGGCGCCACCGGTCAGATTCGCGTCGTAGGCGGTGTTCCACCGGTTCCTGTTGTTCGCGATTCCAATCACCGGCGTCTTATTGCTGGTGCCAAGGAAGCTGTCGAACGTCGTCCAGTTTGTGCCGCGACGATTCCAACTGCTACCCGGAGCATCGATATAAGACAGGAATCCGAAAGCGTGCAGCAACTCGTGCATCATGGTCGAGGTGAAGTCGTACTGGCTGCTGTCGACGGAATCGCCGTAGGCCCAAGGCATTCCAAGATTGACGTCGACATAACCGTCGGCTACGGTGCCGTTGGCGTCCACGCCGGTCTGCACCTTCTGCTGCACCACCGTGGGGAAGAAACCTGAACCGGTACTGGTGAGGTCGCTCCCCGTTGAGGCCAGCGTGTCGGAGTTCGGTGAGTAGTCCGCGGTAACGTCGAAGACGAGGGTGACCGGAGCGCTGACCACGAAGTAGCCGCCCAACCTAGTCGCGGCCGCCTGCAGGGAATTCTTCGCCTCCGGTGTCCAGTACTGCGACCCGGCACCGTAGTTGAAGACGAACGTCAGATTGTTCTGCTGGTTGTTTTGCTGGTTTTTCGCAGTGACGGGCACCGAGACCGCTACCGGCGCCGATCCGCCGTAGCCATCGGTGACCGTCACCGTGAAGGTGTCGCTGCCGGCGACACTGCGGGAAGCGTCCGTCGGGGTGTAGGTGAACGCCCCGGTGCCGGCGTCAATCGTTACCGCGCCCTTGCTGGTGGTGGCTGGTGTGCTGTATGTCAGGCTGTCGCCGTCTGCGTCGGTGGCGGTGACGTTGCCGGTGACCACCCCGGTTGAAGCGTCGGGGTTGCCCAATGTGGTCGTGCCGGCGACGGGGGCGGCGTTAGCCGCTCCCACTGTCACGGTGACCGCAATGGTGGTGGTGCCGCCTCTTCCGTCACTGACCGCGACGGCGAAGCTGTCGGTGGTGGCCGCTGTGGTGGCCCCGTCTCGCGCAGCAGCATGCCGTGCCGTCGCGGTCGGGGTGTAGGTGAAGGTGCCATTGGAGGCCACCGTGACCGCTCCCTTGGTGGTGGTCGCCGATCCGCTGTAGGTGAGGGTGTCACCGTCAGCATCGGTAGCAGTGACCGAACCGGTAACGACCCCGGTGGAAGCGTTCGGCGTGCCGACGGTCGACCTGCCTGCTATCGGGGCGCGGTTGGCCTGCGACAGGGGGCTGATCACAACATTGACCGCGACAGCCACTGATCCGCCGTATCCGTCGGTGACGGTCACGGTGAAGGTGTCTGCTTTGTCCGCGGCGGGGGCCCCTTTCTTGGCGGCGTTCGTCCGGGCAGTTGCTGTTGGGGTGTAGGTGAACGATCCGGTGCTGGCGTTGATGCTCACCGAGCCTTTGGTGGTGCTAGCCGGTGCGCTGTAGGTCAGGGTGTCGCTGTTGGCATCGGTGGCAGTCACTGTGCCGGTGACCACCCCCGTGCCGGAGTTGGGGGTGCCCACGGTTGAGGTTCCGGCTACCGGCGCGACGTTGGACGGGCTGACCGGGACACTGACGGTGATGCTGCTGGCTGCCCCGTACTTGTCGGTGACGGTCACCGTGAATGTGTCCGCCGTCGCCGCTGTGGTGGCCCCCGTCTTGGCCGCAGCATGGCGAGCGGTCGCGGTGGGCGTATAGGTGTAGGCCCCCGTGGTGCTGACGGTCACGCTGCCCTTCGACGTGGTGGTCGTCGCGGCGGTGTAGGTGATCGTGTCTTTGTCGGGGTCGGTGGCATTGACGTTGCCGGTGACCACCCCGGTCGTGGCGTTCGTGGTCACGGTCGCTGTTCCGGCCACCGGGGCCGAGTTGGACGGGGCGATCGTCGGAGTCACCGTCACCGTCGCGGTACCACCATGGCCATCGGACATGGTGACAGTGAACGGGTCGGTCTTCGCGGTGGCCGAGGAACGAGCCGAGGTACGCGCTGAGGTGGTGGGTGTGTAGGTGAAGCTGCCATCAGCCTTGAGTACCACCGCACCATTGGCGGGCTTGGACGCCGTGAAGGTCATGGTGTCTTTCTCGGCGTCGACCGCAGTCACGGTTCCCGTCACTACCCCGGTCACCACATTCGGAGTGCCGACCGTGGCCTTGGCACCCGTGGGGGCGGTGTTCTGCGGGCGGATGGTCACCGTGACCGGAACGGCCACCGACCCACCGAACCCGTCCACGACCGTCACCGTGAAGGTGTCGGCCTTGTCCGCCGCCGTCGCCGTCGTGGCCGCAGCGTTGTGCCGGCCGGTCGCAGTCGGGGTGTAGGTGAACGCGCCGGCAGAGGTCACCGCGACCGTGCCCTTAGCGGGGTTCGTGGTCACCGTGTACGTCAACGGGTCGCCGTTGGCATCGGTCGCGCTCACCGACCCCGTCACCACCCCGGTCGAGGCATTCGGTGTGCCCACCGTGGTCTTGGGCACCGGGACCGCGTTGACGGGACTGATCGTCACCGTCACCACCTGAGAAGTGGCCGCACCCTTGGAATCGGTGACCGTCACCGTCACCGTGTCCGTCGTGACTGAGGTCGCCGCACCACTCTTCGCCGCAGCATGGCG
>JBMOKE010000146.1:0-5487 GCA_049315425.1 Mycobacterium sp.
CCTGAGCGGCCTCGCCGCCCCCGGCGGCCTGAGCGGCCTCGCCGCCCCCGGCGGCATCAGCGTGTTGATTCCGGCTCGCGACGAGGCGGCGAACATCGAGCGTTGCGTGCGGGCCGCTGATGCCGCCCGTGGCCCGATCACTGAGATCATCGTGTACGACGACGGCTCTACCGACGGGACGAGCGCGATCCTCGCCCGCCTGCAGGCCGAACTGCCCCGCCTGCGGGTGGTGCGCGGCGACTGCCTGCCCGCCGGCTGGGTCGGCAAACCGTATGCCCTGCAACGACTTAGCGCGGTTGCCGGTGGCGAACTGCTGCTGAACATCGACGCGGACGTCACCCTGCGCTGTGACGGCGTGCTGCGCATGCTCTCGCTGCTCGGCCCTGCCGACCTGGTGCCCGGCGGGCTGGGGGCCGACCTGGTGACGGCCGTGCCCCGGCAGCACACCGGCAGTTTCGTCGAGCGGCTGATGATTCCGCTGCTGCACCTGTCCTACGTCGCCTGGCTGCCGATGCCGCTGATCCACCGGACCCGTGACTCCCGGGTCCTGGCTGCCAACGGGCAGCTGCTCCTGGTCCGCCGCTCGGCACTGGAGGCCGTGGGCGGCTGGGCCCGGGTCCGGGCCGCACTGGTGGACGATATGGCGCTGTGTCGAGCGGTCAAGGAAAGCGGAAGGCGAGTGGTCTTCGCCGACGGCGATCAGATGGCCGACTGCCGCATGTACCCCGACGCCAACTCTCTCCGGAGTGGTTTCGCCAAGAACTTCTACGAGGGCATCGGTGGGCATCCGCTCGCCATGATTGCCGTGATCTGGTTGCACCTGATGTTCTTCGTCCTGCCGTACCTGGCCCTACCGCTGGCACTGGGGTTCAAGGCCGGGGGTCTCGCCGCAGCCGCCGCCGTCGGGGTGGGCGCCAACGTGATCCTGCGCCTGATCATGGCGCGGCGCTATAGCCACAGTCTGCTCAGCGTGCTGCTGCACCCGGTCGCCGTGCTGCTCATGATGGGCGTGCTCCTGGAGAGCTTCCGGTGGAGCCGCCGCGGCGAAATCCTTTGGCGCGGACGCTCTTACGCCGCCCGCGCTGAGCGGGAGGCGGCATGAGCGCCGACCGGTACGCCCTGGCCCGGGCCGGGGACACCCGCCGTCCGGCCTTCGCCCGCCTCGCCCGCCGGTACGCGCGGCGCCGGGTATCGCGCGGAGTGGACGGCCTGTGGGTGGCGGGTATCGACCCGGTCCGTGCCGCACTCGCCGACCGGCCGCTGATCTTCGCGGCCAATCATGTCTCGTGGTGGGACTCGCTGCTGCTGCTGGTGCTCGACGAAGCCCTCGGAGGTCTGGGTTGGGCGGTCGTGGACGCCGAGAGCCTCCGCAAGTTGCCGTTCCTCGGCTGGCTCGGCGCCCTGCCACTGGACCGCAGCAGCCCGGATCGAAGTCGGTCCAGCCTGGAAGCCTGTGCCGACCTGCTCGACCGGCCCGGGCGCGGCCTGTGGATCTTCCCCCAGGGGCGCCAGCGTCCCGCTCATCTGCGGCCACTGGACCTCAAGCCCGGCATTGGGATCGTGCACGCCCGCAACCCGGTGGACGTCGTCGCGGTGAGTCTCGACTACGTCTTCTTGGAGGCCGACCATCCCGCGGCGATCGTCCGGTTCTCGGCGCCGATTCCTGGCGCCGCGGGGCAGGAGTTGCTACCCGCGATCGAGAGCGAACTGCTGAACGGCCTTGCCGTCATCGACTCAGCTGTCATGGTCGCGACCGACGGGCGCCGGTCCCGCAGCCATCCCGGCGACCCCCTGCCCGGTTTCGTCCCACTGCTGCGGCCGTCTGGGCGGCTTGCCCAGGACGGCCTCGGCGGACGGGCGCTGCGGGCCTTCGACCGCAGGAAGCCCCATGCCGGCTGAGCGCGGTGCCGAGGTTCTGGTGGTCGGGGCCGGTATCGGCGGGCTGGCTGCCGCTCTGGCGTTGGCGGCCCGCGGGCTTGCGGTGCGGGTGCTCGAGGCCGGCCCGCGCCCGGGCGGCAAGGCCGGGATTGTCGAGGTGGACGGGGTTGTGGTGGAAACCGGCCCCAGTGTGCTGACCCTGCCCGAGGTGTTCGCCGGGCTGTTCGCCCGCGCCGGACTGCGCCTGGACGAGGTGGTCGGCCTGCGCCCACTCGACCCGGGCTTCCGCTACCGCTACGACGACGGCTGCGTGGTCGAGGTGGCCCACGATCCGCAGCAGACGCTCGCGGCAGTGCGGTCGGTGCTGGGCCCGGATGCCGAGGCCCAACTGGCGTCCTTCCTTGCCTACAGCCGTCAGATCTGGGAGGCGGCCGCGCCGAATTTTGTCCTGGGGCCAGCACCCACCTGGGCCGCGATGGTGGGCATGGCGCTGCGCCACCCGCGCGCTGTGGCGGCCGTGGATCCGCTGCGACGGATGGCCGCAGGTATCGATCGTCACGTCCGAGAGCCGCACCTGCGCATGCTGCTGCGCCGTTACGCGACCTATAACGGCAGCGACCCCCGACAGGCCCCCGCCACTCTGAATTGCATTGCGCACGTCGAACTTTCGCTAGGTGGATATGGCGTGCAGGGCGGCATCTACGCGCTGGTACGGGCGCTGGTTGCGGCGATCGAGGATCATGGCGGGGTCATCGAGTGCGAGGTCCCGGTCGAGCGGGTGTTGGTCCAGGGTGGTGCGGCGGTAGGCGTGGTGCTGGCCGACGGTGGGCAGCGGCGCGGGCGGGCAGTCGTAATCAACGCCGATGTGGGCATGCTTCGAGACGGTGTTCTCCCGGATGCCGACCGTCACCTGCCCGCCGCGACAGCACCGTCGATGTCCGCCTGGAACGGGGTGTTGCGGGCGGCCCGGCGGTCCGATCGGATGCCCCACGAAGTGCTGTTCCCGGCCGACTACGAGGCGGAGTTCTCCGACATCTTCGACCGCGACCGACCGCCTGCCGCACCGACGGTGTACCTGTGCGCCCAGGAACGCTGCCACGGACTGACGGGTTGGGCGGATGCCGAGCCGGTCTTCGTGATGGCCAACGCCCCGGCCGAGCCGGCGGGCGGACCACGGGCATCAGAGGTCTGGGACGCACTGGAAGCCGCAGTGGTGCAACGGATTCGGGCGGCGGGACTTTGGTCTGACGGTGACGCGATTCTCTGGCGTCGCACCCCGACAGAACTTGCCGCTGCCTTCCCCGGAAGCCGCGGTGCCATCTATGGCGCCGCCAGCAACGATCGTTTCGCCGCCTTCAAGCGCCCGCCAAACCGGGTGTCGGGTGTGCCGGGTCTTTACCTCGCGTCGGGCAGCGCGCACCCGGGCGGCGGCCTGCCGATGGTCGCCCTGTCCGGCATGGCGGCCGCCGATTGCCTCAGCGGTGACCTCGGCGTGGCTGGAGCGCTCGCGACAACTCCGGTGACGTGACGGCGCAACTACTGGAAACCGACCCGGTGAGCGCCGCCCGTCGACTCCTCGGTGCCGCGCTCACCTGCCGTGACGTCAGTGCCCTGGTGGTCGAAGTCGAAGCCTACGGCGGACCGCTGGACGGTCCGTGGCCCGACGCCGCCTCACATTCCTATCGCGGGCCCACTGCGCGCAATGCGGTCATGTTCGGGCCCGCGGGCCGGCTCTACACCTACCGCAGTCACGGAATTCATGTGTGCGCCAACGTTTCCTGTGGACCTGACGGTGCCGCGGCTGCGGTGCTTCTCCGCGCTGCGGTCATCCAGTCCGGCGGGGAGATCGCCCACGCCAGGCGCGGACCGGGTGTCGTTGCCCGGTCGCTCGCGCGCGGTCCGGGCAACCTGTGCTCAGCGTTGGCGATTACCACCGACGATAACGGCGTCGATGTCTTCGACCCCCGGTCACCGGTGACAGTGCGGCTGCGGAAGCTGGCGACACACGATGCCGGCCCACGGGTCGGGGTCAGCTTGGCCGCCGATCGCCCCTGGCGATTCTGGCTGGCCGGGCACCCGGAGGTTTCGGTCTATCGCCGAAGTCCCCGCGCGCCACGGCCGGGCGAGAGCGACTGAACGCGCCTCATGCGGGAAGATCAGCAGATGGCCACGACGATTCTCGACGAACTGGCGTGGCGCGGCCTCGTCGCGCAGTCCACCGATATCGATGCGCTCGCCGCAGCCGCCGCCGTGCCGCCGATGACGGTGTACGCCGGTTTTGATCCGACGGCGCCCAGCTTGCACGCCGGGAATCTGGTTCCTCTACTTACTCTGCAGCGTTTCCAGCGGGCCGGGCACCGGCCGATCGTGCTGGCCGGCGGCGCGACGGGCCTGATCGGTGATCCCCGTGATTCCGGGGAACGGACCATGAACACCGCCGACACCGTGGCTGCGTGGTCCGAACGTATCCGCGGCCAGCTCGAGCGATTCGTCGACTTCGACAGCTCAGCCACCGGCGCCATCGTGGAGAACAACCTGACCTGGACCGCTCCGCTCGGGGCGATCGAGTTCCTGCGCGACGTCGGCAAGCACTTCTCGGTCAACGTCATGCTCGATCGCGACACCATCCGCCGGCGACTCGACGGCGAAGGAATCTCCTACACCGAGTTCAGTTACATGCTGCTGCAGGCCAATGACTACGTCGAACTGCATCAGCGTTACGGCTGCTCGCTGCAGATCGGCGGTTCTGACCAGTGGGGCAACATCATCGCCGGTGTGCGGCTGGTGCGGCAGAAGCTCGGCGCGAGCGTGCATGCGCTGACCGTTCCACTGGTGACCTCGGCGGATGGCACCAAGTTCGGCAAGTCGACCGGCGGGGGCAGCCTCTGGCTGGATCCGGAGATGACCAGTCCCTATGCCTGGTACCAGTACTTCGTCAACACCGCCGACGCCGATGTCATCCGGTATCTGCGGTGGTTCACCTTCCTGCCGGCCGACGAACTCGCCGAATTAGAGGAGGCCACCGCCAACCGCCCGCACGAACGGGCCGCCCAGCGCCGGCTGGCCTGTGAGCTCACCACGCTGGTGCATGGCCAGGCCGCCACCGACTCCGTCGAGCACGCCTCGGGGGCACTTTTCGGGCGCGGTGAGCTGGACCGACTCGATGAGCCGACGCTGGCGGCGGCGCTGCGGGAGACCTCGGTCGCCGAACTGGCGCCCGGCGGCCCGGCGGGCATCATCGACCTGCTGGTGGCGACCGGCCTGTCGGCCAGCAAGGGCGAAGCCCGGCGGACCATCGCCGAGGGCGGGGTGTCGGTCAACAACGTCCGGGTCGACAGCGAGAGCTGGGCGGCGAGTGCGTCCGACTTCCTGCACGGGCGCTGGCTGGTTTTGCGCCGCGGCAAGCGGAATATTGCCGGCGTACACCGCGTTGGGTAGTTGAGTCAGGCACGAAAAACGCCGGACAGCAGTAGATTTGACTCTCTGGCCATCCTGACGTAACTTAGGCAGGTCGTTGCGACGCGGTTCGTCCGCAGAGCGCGGCGGCATCCCTAGGGAATGATTCCGGACTTCGGATCGTTCCAACTGTCCGTACTACGAGCACGCGGC
>JBMOKE010000147.1:0-5457 GCA_049315425.1 Mycobacterium sp.
CCCGGCGTATCCGTCTCCCACATATCCATCCCAGTCATATCCATCCCAGTCATATTCGTACCCGGGGCACCCGTACGTCCCGCCACGGACGAATGCCCTGGCGATCGCTTCACTGGTGTGCGCGTTCCTATTCGCTCCATTGGGCATCGTGTTCGGCCATCTGTCGCTATCCCAGATCAGGCGCTCCGGCGAGGACGGCCGCGGATTGGCCATCGCGGGCCTGGTGATCGGGTACGTGGTGACGATCGCAACGATCGTGGCACTGGTAGCAGGGACACTACTGTTTGCCTGGGCGGCTCGGGTTATCCGAGAGTCGTCAGACCCCGGCGGGGCGGGCATCCCGCGATATCACGCCGCTGCGCCACATACCGCGCCATCATTAGTCGGCGCTGGTCACCCGGTAGACGTCGTAGACACCCTCGACATTACGCACCGTGTTCAGCACATGCCCGAGATGTTTGGGGTCGCCCATCTCAAAGGTGAAGCGGCTGATGGCAACTCGGTCGTCTGAGGTCGTGACTGATGCTGACAGAATGTTCACCCGTTCATCAGCGAGCACCCGTGTGACGTCGGAGAGCAGCCGGTGTCGATCAAGAGCCTCCACCTGGATGGCGACCAGGAACACCGACGTTGCCGATGGTGCCCACAGCACCTCGATGATGCGTTCGGACTGCAGTCGAAGGTCGTCGGCGTTTGTGCAGTCTGTCCGGTGCACGCTCACACCGCCCCCGCGGGTGACGAACCCCATGATGTTGTCACCGGGAACGGGAGTGCAACATTTGGCCAGCTTTGTCAGCGTTCCGGGCGCACCCGGGACTGCGACGCCGGAGTCCTCGGTACTGCGCTGCCGCACGAGCATGGTGGCCGGGGTCGAGCGCTCCGCGAGTTCATCCTCGGCGCCGTCCGCGCCGCCAAGTTGAGCGAGCAGTCGCTGCACGACATGGCGCGCCGATACGTTGCCCTCTCCGACCGCGGTGTACAACGCGGAGACATCCACGTAACGCAATTCCTGCGCCAGTGCGGTCATCGCGTCGCCGTTGACCAGTCGCTGTAGCGGCAGCCCGCCGCGGCGGACCTCCCGGGTGATCGAGTCCTTACCGGCCTCGAGTGCCTCCTCGCGGCGCTCCTTGGCGAACCACTGCCGAATCTTGGCCTTGGCCCGCGGGGACACCACGAATCCCTGCCAGTCCCGCGACGGGCCGGCGGTGGGGGCCTTCGAGGTGAAAACCTCGACCAGTTCGCCGTTTTCGAGCTTGCGTTCCAGGGCGACTAACCGACCGTTGACCCGCGCACCGATACATCGGTGACCCACCTCGGTGTGCACCGCGTAGGCGAAGTCCACCGGGGTCGACCCGGCAGGCAGCGTGATGACGTCACCCTTGGGGGTGAAAACGAAGATTTCCTGCACGGCCAGGTCGTACCGCAGCGATTCGAGGAACTCACCGGGGTCGGCGGCCTCACGCTGCCAGTCCAGAAGCTGACGCATCCAGGCCATGTCGTCAATCTCCGCCGCGGCGTGCGGATGAGGAACACCGTTGCGGCCCTTGGCCTCCTTGTAGCGCCAGTGCGAGGCGATGCCGTATTCCGCGGTGCGGTGCATATCGCGGGTGCGGAGCTGGACCTCAAGTGGCTTACCCTCCGGTCCCACCACCGTGGTGTGCAGGGACTGGTACACCCCGAACCGGGGCTGGGCGATGTAGTCCTTGAATCGACCGGGCATGGGCTGCCATAGCGAATGCACCACGCCCACCGCGGCGTAACAGTCGCGGATCTCATCGCAGAGTATTCGGATGCCGACCAGGTCGTGGATATCATCGAAGTCGCGTCCCTTGACGATCATCTTCTGATAGATCGACCAGTAGTGCTTCGGGCGTCCCTCGACCGTGGCGCCGACTTTCATTGCGCTCAACGCCGTACCGATTTCCGCCCGCACCTTGGCCAGATAGATGTCGCGCGACGGTGCTCGGTCCGCCACCAACCGCACGATCTCCTCATATCGCTTGGGATGCAGGACTGCGAACGATAAATCTTCAAGTTCCCACTTGACCGTAGCCATACCAAGCCGATGAGCAAGGGGCGCAATTACTTCCAGCGTCTCCCGGGCCTTGCGGGCCTGCTTCTCGGGCGGTAGGAAACGAATCGTCCGCATATTGTGCAGCCGGTCGGCGACTTTGATCACCAGCACTCGGGGATCACGGGCCATCGCGATGACCATCTTGCGGATCGTTTCACCCTCGGCAGCGGTGCCCAGAACCACCTTGTCCAGTTTGGTGACCCCGTCGACCAGATGTCCCACCTCGTCACCGAAGTCGGCAGTCAACGCATCCAGTGTGTAGCCGGTGTCCTCGACGGTGTCGTGCAGCAGCGCGGCCACCAGTGTCGTGGTGTCCATGCCCAGTTCGGCGAGGATGCTCGCCACCGCCAGCGGATGGGTGATGTAGGGATCTCCGGAGCGGCGCAATTGGGTGGCGTGCTTGGCCTCGGCCACTTCGTAGGCGCGCTGCAGCATCGCCAGGTCGGCTTTCGGGTAGATCTCCCGATGCACGGCGACCAATGGTTCAAGAACGGGGTTGATGGCGCTGCGTTGCGCGGTCATGCGCCGCGCGATCCGGGCCCGCACGCGTCGGGACGCACTGATCGTGGACTTCTGGGGCTCAGCGCGCAGTTCCGGCAGCTCAGCCACCGGCAGCGGTGGACCTGATTCCTCCGCCATCATCACCTCCGGTTCCCCGTGTTGAGGATCGTGTAGTGAGGATATCGCCTCAGGCCAGCTGCAGGCTGTGCACCGGGAGCGGGTCGACCCGGTCTCGTCCGCCGAGGACCGACAACTCCACGACGACCGCGGCCACCGTGACGTTCGCCCCGACGTGGGACAGCAGGTCATGGGCGGCCGCGAGCGTGCCGCCGGTGGCAAGGACGTCATCGATGATGGCGACCCGGCGCCCGGCCAGCTCGATGCGCTCCGCGGGGATCTCCAGGGTGGCCGTGTCGTATTCCAGCGTGTAGGTCCGACTGTGCACGGGCGGGGGGAGCTTGCCGCCCTTGCGGATTGCCAGTACTCCCAGCCCCAGCCGGTGGGCGACAGCGCCTCCGAGCAGGAAGCCGCGCGCGTCGATCCCGGCGACCAGCTCAGCCCCATCGACGATCTGCGCGAGCGCGTCGGTGACCACGGCGAAGCCGCGGGCATCGGCCAACAACGGAGTCAGATCCCGGAACAGGACGCCCGGCTGCGGAAAGTCGGGCACCTCCCGGGTCAGAGCTGCGATCAGGTCGGAAACGGCCTTTGCGCCCGCGCCGGACTCAGCGCCGCCCCCGGCGCTCACGGCTTGAGCGCCCATCGGTCCATATTCCAGCCGGCCCCCCACCTGGTGGGGTTGGCAACGACGGCGAACATGTTCTTCGCGGCCATCACGATGCGCTGCTGTCGATACAGGGGCAGGGTCGGCATATCTCCCCAGAGCAAGGGCCCGGCGTCGCCGAGCAGTCGAGCCTGTTCCCCTGGGTCGGTGGTGACCGCCAAGGCCGAGATGATGCCGTCAATCTGGGGGTTGGAATAACCCGACAGGTTGTTGCCGTTGCCGGTGTGAAGTACGTAGGAGTCCAACACGGATGACCCGGTGGATCCGCTACCGCTAGCACCGCCGGTACTGGCCAACAACGCATCAATCTGGCCGTCCCGCAATGTTTGTGGACCGGTGACGTCTGAGGTCACGTCCTCCACCGTGATACCTGCGGCGGCGCATGACTTGGTGATGGCCTCGATGGTCGCGGCCAGCCGGGGATTGGGCGCTTGGTAGCCGATACGCACGGTGAGCGGCTGGCCCGCGATAGCTGCCCGGGCCGCGTCAGGATTCGCCGTACTGAACTGCCCGGCCTCAGCGGCAGCTTCGGTTGCGCTGTAGGAGTCGTCATTGACAGTGTCGAGGCGCGCATTGGCGATCGGTATCCCGGCATTGGCTGCGATCACATCCCGCGGCGTGCACAGCGCAACGGCCCGACGGGCCGGCGGTGTAGACAGCGGGCCCCCGGCGGCGAAGATGAGTTGCTCGATACCTCCGGACGGAATTTCGGTGCGCTGGTAGCCATCCGGTGTCGTGAGGGTTCCCGAGGATCCGATCGATACATCAACGACGTGGAAGCTGCCGTTGTTGATCCGGTCCTGGACGTCGACGCCGCGCGGCCACACCGTGACCCGCTTGGTCACTGGTTTTGCACCCCACCACCGGTCATTGGCGACCAGCACCACAGACCCGTCCGGGAGCACCGAGTCGATCTTGTACGGACCTGCCGACGGAAACTGCTTGATGTCGATATCGGGCCTGAGGTTCCAGATGGTGTTCCACGCGTCCGCGATCTGGGCGACCGCGGCCGGGTCACCACTCTGCAGGGCGGCGGTCACGTCGAGTCCCAGTGCGTCACCGATGACATGTGACGGCATCAGCGCCGTAGCCGTGAACAGCTGCGCGTAATCGACGATTCCGCGGGCCGGGAAGAAATTGACCCGTGCCACCTTCGCACCCGGTTGACACTCGATTCCGGCGATGTCGAGATAGCCGGCCTGACTGGCGGCATCGAAGCCCGGATACCGTCCGGACTGGGCCGCCCAGGTCAGCATCATGTCGTCACAGGTGACGGGTTTGCCATCGGAGTAGGCCGCGTTGTCGGCGATCTGGTAGTCGAGCACCAGTGGCTCACTGCCCACCACCGAAACCGAACCGAAGTCGTTGTCGGCCAAGACCTGCCCGTCAGGTCCATGGAGGCTGAACCCGGTGAGCACCCGCGCGAACGCCTGCGGACCGGCGGAAGCCGCCCCGTTGACGGTATTGGTGTTGTACGTGCTCAGGACACCGTCGACGGCGTAGTTGACCTCTTCGGCCACACCCTCGGAACAGGAGGTGAGAACGATCGGAGCCAGCACGGTCAAAGCAGCTACCACGCAGGCAGCGGTCGCGCGGCGAGGCCGGGGAGCCACAGCGACCTATCGTTCGTGCTTGCCGGCGTGCGGCCGCGACCGGACCGGACGCACTCCCGGTGCGGGCTTGTCTGCCGGAGCCCCGACAGTCGCTTCCACCGACTCTTCTGCGACGTCGGTGGCCACCTCACTCGGCTCGGCAGACCGGTTGCGGCGACTGAGCACCCGCCGAGTATGGGTGCGCACCAACTCAGTGCGTTCCCGCATGGTCACCAGCAGTGGGGTCGCGAAGAAGATTGACGAGTAGGTGCCGACCATGATGCCCACCAACTGAACCAACGCCAGGTCCTTGAGTGTGCCGACGCCGAGAATCCAGACTGCGACGACGATCAGGGACGCCACCGGCATGATCGAGATCAGGCTGGTATTGATTGAACGCATGAACGTCTGATTGATGGCGAGGTTGGCCTGCTCGGCGAAGGTCCGCCTAGTGGTGTGTTGAAAGCCCTTGATGTTCTCCTCGACCTTGTCGAACACGATGACCG
>JBMOKE010000148.1:0-5436 GCA_049315425.1 Mycobacterium sp.
CCGCCGTTGCCACCCTGACCGCCATTGCCACCTGTAATTGTCTGCTCCTGCGTTGTTGTTGGTGCGCTTGAGGCCTCAGACGGTGTGACCGAAACCACCTCCGGTCCCGTTGCCACGGTGCGGGTGCACCCGCCGGTCGCGGCAACCGCGACAGCGAGCGCACAGGCGCCGAGCAACAGCCGATTCACAGATTCGCCTGTATTCATACCGGACTCCTTCGGGTTACAAGTCAAACACTACCGACACTTTGCTCCATGCCGGAGATTGGCGGGATTCTGGTCGCCCGAACGTAGACGGTATCGCCGTCCTTGAGTGCCAGTGCCTCGGCGTCGCCGCGGGTGATCTGTGCAACAAACGGTGCGCCGGTGGTGGCACTGATCAGTTCGACACGCACTTCGAACCCGAGATAGACCACGCGATCGATGGTGGCCCGGATGACGCCGGTGCTTTCGGCGGTCCCGTCACCAGCCGCAATCGCCATCTCAGGGGTGCGACCAACCCGGATATCGTGCGGCCGCACCAGAATTCCGTTGAGCGAGGAGACCGTGCCCAGAAACGACATCACGAACGAATTGGCGGGGCTGTCATAGACCTCCGCGGGCGTCCCCACCTGTTCGATGCGCCCTTTGTTGAGAACCGCGATCCGGTCGGCCACGTCCAATGCCTCGGCCTGATCGTGAGTGACCAGCACCGTGGTGACGTGCACCTCGTCGTGCAACCGCCGCAACCACGCCCGCAGATCCTCCCGAACTTTGGCATCGAGGGCACCGAATGGCTCATCCAGCAACAGCACCTGCGGATCAACCGCCAACGCACGCGCCAGTGCCATGCGTTGGCGCTGACCGCCGGATAGCTGGTTGGGATATCGCGTCTGAAATCCGGCCAGGCCTACTACTTCGAGCAGATTGTCGACCTTGTCCTTGATCTCGGCCTTGGGCAGCTTGCGAATCTTGAGCCCGAACGCGACGTTGTCCCGCACGGTGAGATGTTTGAACGCGGCGTAGTGCTGGAAGACGAACCCGATGCCGCGTCGCTGCGGCGGCACTCCGGTGACATCGCGACCGTTGATCGTGATGGTGCCGCTATCCGGGGTATCCAGGCCGGCAATCGCGCGCAGCAGAGTCGATTTTCCCGAACCACTCGGCCCGAGCAGGGCGGTCAACGACCCCGCGGGAACCACGAAGTCGACATTGTCCAAGGCGTTGAAGTCGCCGTAGCGTTTGTTAGCACCGATCACAGTGATCGCGTTCGTCATGAAATCGTGCTCCTCATCAACCCACCCGGGCGCGGCGCGCATCCAGTACCACCTGGACGACCAAGACCAGCACGGCGACCATCATGAGCAGCGTCGAAATAGCGTATGCGCCGTACTCGGCACCCCGGTTGTAGCGGTCAGAAACCAGCAGCGTCAAGGTCTGTGATGTTCCCGGCAGGTTGGAGGACACCATGATCACTGCGCCGTACTCGCCCAGTGTCCGGGCGACCGTCAGCACGATGCCATAGGTCAGCCCCCACCGAATCGACGGCAGGGTGATCTTCCAGAAGGTCTGCCACCAATTGGATCCCAATGTGGCGGCCGCCTCTTCCTGATCGGTACCCAGTTCGTGCAGCACCGGCTCGACCTCGCGGATCACGAAGGGCACGGTCACGAAGATGCTCGCCAGCACGATCCCCGGGAAACCAAAGATGATCTTGAAACCCAGGCCGTTCTCGACGACCCCGAGCAGTCCGGCAGTACCCCATAACAGGATCAGTGCTACACCGACCACAACGGGCGAAACCGCGAACGGTAGGTCAATGGCGGCCTGTAGAACAGCCTTACCCCGGAAGCGCCTGCGTGCCAATAGCAATGCCGTCGGAACACCGAATATGACATTAAGCGGAACCACGATCGCGACGACCAATAGTGAGAGTTGCAGTGCGGAGACCGCGGCCGGGGTCGAGATCGACGCGAAGAACGCACCGGGGCCAGGCGCAAACGTCCGCCACACGATCAGCCCGACCGGAACGACCACCAGCACCAGCACATATGCCAACGCGAGGAAACGGCTAAGGTAACGCGTCAACGGCGAGAGGATCATGCAGCCAACTCCTGACGCCTGCTTGCCCGGGAACCGAGGGTTCGTAAAACCAGCAGCACCAGGAACGAGACCGCAAGCAGCACAATAGAAACCGCGGCGGCACCAGTGCGATCATCGTTCTCGATCAAGGTGCGAATCCACTGCGAGGACACCTCCGTCTCGCCAGGGATGGCCCCTCCGATCAAAACCACTGAGCCGAACTCACCGATGGCTCGCGCGAATGCCAGCCCCGCACCCGAGAGCAGCGAGGGCAGCAACGCCGGTAGCACCACCCGGCTGAAGATAATCGGGTTGCTGGCTCCCAACGATGCCGCCGCCTCCTCGACTTCGCGATCAAGTTCCAGCAGTACCGGCTGCACCGAGCGGACGACAAAGGGCAGCGTGACGAATAACAGTGCCACACCCACGCCCCACTTGGTGTGCTGCAGTTCAAGATTCACCGGGCTGCTGGGTCCGTAGAGTGCCAGCATCACCAGGCTCGCGACGATGGTGGGTAGCGCGAAAGGTAGGTCAATTACCGAGTCGATGAGGCGCTTGCCAACAAAGTCGTCACGGGTCAGCACCCAGGCGACGAGCAGACCGAACACCGCGTTGACCACGGTGACGCCGACCGCAACCGTCAGCGTCACCCGAAAGGACTCCAGTGCCGCGGTCGCGGTGATTGCGGCCCAGAAAGCACCCCACCCGCCCTTGGCCGACTGCCACACGATCGCCGCAAGCGGGAGCAGAACGATCACACTCAGCCAGATCGATGCGGCACCGGCGAGAGCCGGGGTCGAACGATCACGACCGGCCCACACACCGGACGGCCGGCCCGAGTTGTCATTTTCGGGCCGGACCGTCGCGGTGTGAGGGGCTACCGTCATCCGGTGGCTTTCTTGTAGATGAGGGTGATGGTGCCATTCTCCTTGTCGAACAGCGCGGGATCCACTGTTTTCCATCCACCCAGATCAGCAATGGTCCACAGCTTCTGCGGCACCGGGAAATCGGCTGTGAAATCTGCGGCCACCGCTGGGTCGACCGGCCGGAAACCGGCCTGCGCCCAGATCTTCTGACCCTCCGGCGTGTACAGGAAGTTCTTCAGCGCGCCGGCCTTATCAGTGTGGGCACCGGTGCTCACCACCGCGACCGGGTTCTCGATCTTGAACGTCTGCGGTGGGTTGATGTGTTCAACGTCCAGGTTGCCTTTTTCGGCGCCCTGCCGCTCGATATTGATGGCCTCGTTCTCGTAACTGATCAGAACGTCACCGGTGCCCTGGAGGAAGACATCGGTAGCCTCACGCCCGGAACCGGGCCGGGTCTTGACGTGGTCGGTGACCAGTTGGGTGACGTAGTCGAGTCCGAGCTGCGGATCCTTGCCGCCGTCGCTCTTGACGGCATACGGCGCCAGCAGGTTCCACTTGGCCGACCCTGAACTGAGCGGACTGGGGGTGACGACCTCGATACCCGGCGCGAGCAGGTCATCCCAGTCCCTAATGTTCTTCGGGTTGCCCTTGCGGACCACCAGCGAGACCACCGAGCCGAACGGGATGCCCTTCGTGACATCGGCGTTCCAGTCGGCCGCGACCTTCCCGGCCTTGACCAACCGGGTGACATCCGGTTCAACCGAGAAGTTCACGATATCGGCGGGCTTGCCGTCAACCACGGCGCGGGACTGATCGCCAGAGGCACCGTAAGAAGTCGTCACGGCGACCCCCTTGCCCTCAGGCGTTGCCGCGAACGCTGGGATGATCTTGCTCCAACCGGGTTCGGGAACGGCATAGGCCACCAGGGTGAGTGTGACGTCGGCCTTCGGTGAGTCGCCGCTACCTGCCACATCACTTGATCCCCCAGAGCAGGCAGCGAGGACGGTGGTCGCGGTCAGGAGCGCCGCAGCACCCTGGAATTTACGCAGGACAGTGGAAAACGTGGTCATGAAAAATCTTTCTCCTCATCGGGTTGTGCGGGCTGAAAAAATCCGCCCCAACGGAGAAACGAGGTTTCCAGGCACGATCGTCACCAACACCACACCGCAGGGCAGCAGAGTCAGAGACAACAACAAGAAGAATCAGCAACGAGGCGCTCAACAACGCCAAGGACCGCCACGGGATGGCTGGTCACCGATTGCATGGGCGGAACAGTAGCACCCGAACACATCGCACGCATCTCGACGTCAGTTCCCCACGGGCAGGCGGCGCCGTCAGCGATTAAGCAGCCATACGATCACGATGAGAACGAGCAGGGCGACCAGCGCAATCCTCACCCTCGATCGCGGCATCCCACTCACCGACGCGGACCCTGATCCCCGCGGAGTCGACGCACCACAGCGATGCCGTTGCCCAGGGCCGCATCGGCCGCCAGCGCGATCCCGTAGGCCAACACCAGGACGACCGGCATGACGATCAGGGTCTGCAAGACGAACCCGAGCCCAGAAAGCCACAGCTCAGCGCCGTCCCACCAGCTCAGGAACCCAGCCACGAGATCACCCTATGCCTTGATCACGATCGCGAGGCCTCTTGAGTCGATCGGTAGACGCGGAACCTCTCGCCAGCCATGATTGCGGAATGGTTTTGCAGGCCCAACCCGCGGGTAATGACACCGACGACCGCAACGGACGCTCAGCGTCGCGATCCGGACCCGAATCGATGCCGTACCCGACCGGCGGACAGCAGCGCAGCCCGTTCCCTCCGATAGCCGACTACGCATTCCTGTCGGACTGCGAGAACACCTGTCTGATATCGGCCGCCGGCTCGGTGGAGTGGATGTGCATGCCGCGCCCGGACTCGCCCAGTGTGTTCGGGTCGATCCTGGACCGCGGCGCCGGGCACTTCCGGCTAGCGCCATACGGGGTGTCGGTGCCGGCCGCGCGGCGCTACCTGCCCGGCAGCCTGATCATGGAGACCACCTGGCAGACCCAAACCGGCTGGCTCATCGTGCGCGACGCGCTGGTAATGGGGCCCTGGCATGACATCGCAGCCCGGTCGCATACGCATCGGCGCACCCCGATGGACTGGGATGCCGAGCACATTCTGTTACGCACCGTGCGATGTGTGAGCGGCACGGTCGAACTGGTCATGAACTGCGAGCCCGCATTCGACTACGGTCGCAGCACTGCCGAATGGGAGTACTCCGCCGCCGCCTACGGTGAGGCGATCGCCCGTTCCCGCATCGACCCTGATGCGCACCCCACGCTGCGGTTGACCACAAACCTGCGGATCGGACTTGAGGGCCGGGAGGCGCGCGCGCGTACCCGGCTCAAAGAGGGTGACGACGCCTTCGTGGCGCTGTCCTGGTCGGAGCATCCGTCGCCGCAGACTTACCAGGAAGCCACCGACAAGATGTGGCAGACCAGCGAGGCGTGGCGGCAGTGGATCAA
>JBMOKE010000149.1:0-5379 GCA_049315425.1 Mycobacterium sp.
CCCCGCGTCGGCGTGACGCTGTCGGGGCGCTACCGGCTGCAACGACTCATCGCGACCGGCGGTATGGGCCAGGTCTGGGAAGCCGTCGACAGCCGGTTGGGGCGTCGGGTCGCAGTCAAGGTACTCAAACAGGAGTTCTCCGCCGATCCTGAGTTCCTGGAGCGCTTCCGTGCCGAGGCGCGCATCGTCGCCATGCTCAACCACCCGGGGATCGCGGCCGTGCACGATTACGGCGAGACGGATATGGACGGCGAGGGTCGTACCGCATATCTGGTGATGGAATTGGTGAACGGCGAGCCGCTCAACTCGGTGATCAGGCGGACGGGCCGGTTGTCGCTGCGACACTCCCTGGACATGCTCGAGCAGACCGGGCGCGCACTTCAGGTCGCCCACACCGCGGGCTTGGTGCATCGCGACGTCAAGCCCGGGAACATCCTCATCACGCCGAGTGGTCAGGTGAAGCTCACCGATTTCGGTATCGCCAAAGCTGTCGACGCTGTACCGGTGACCCAGACCGGCATGGTCATGGGCACTGCGCAATACATCGCACCCGAACAGGCGCTGGGTGAGGACGCCACTGCAGCCAGTGACGTGTATTCACTGGGAGTTGTTGGCTACGAAGCAGTTTCGGGCAAGCGGCCCTTCGTCGGCGAGGGTGCTTTGACGGTTGCGATGAAGCACATCAAGGAGACGCCGGCTCCACTTCCCGCGGACCTACCACCCAATGTCCGGGAACTCATCGAGATCACCCTGGTGAAGAACCCCGGTATGCGGTATCGCAACGGAGGGCAGTTCGCAGACGCTGTCTCCGCGGTTCGCTCCGGGCGGCGAGCGCCACGGCCGAACTCAGCACCCATCGTCAAGGCCAACCCGGCCGCGATCCCGGGTTCCAAACGGACAGCACCGGAGGTGCGGCCCACCCCGCCCTCGCGACCACGCACCGGTGCCGGTCACCGGTCACCGGCACCGCCGCGGCGAGCGTTCTCCTCGGGGCAGCGCGCCCTGCTCTGGGCCGCCGGCGTACTGGGCACCCTGGCGATCATCAGCGCGATCCTTATCGTGCTGGCCGACCGGGACCGACGGGCCAACACCCCGGTCGAGCAGACCGTCACCGACACGGTCACACCGGGTGCGCCGGATGGGCCGCCGCCGGCGGAACCATCGGGGTGGACCGTTGAGCTGACCCCCGATGCGCATCTGAGCCGGATCCGTTTCGCCGTCGCAAGCCCGGTGGTGCCACCCGTCACCGCGTTCAGCAGCGAGGCATCACGATGACGTCGCCGCAGCACCTTTCCGATCGCTACGAGCTGGGGGAGATCCTCGGCTTCGGCGGGATGTCCGAGGTGCACCTGGCCCGCGATCTCCGACTGCATCGCGATGTCGCGGTAAAGGTGTTGCGTGCGGATCTGGCCCGCGACCCCAGCTTCTATCTGAGGTTTCGCCGCGAGGCGCAGAACGCCGCCGCACTGAACCACCCCGCGATCGTCGCCGTGTACGACACCGGAGAAGCCGAGACTGCCGGCGGACCGCTGCCCTACATCGTGATGGAGTACGTCGACGGGGTCACGCTGCGCGACATCGTCCACACCGACGGACCGATGCCGCCCCGGCGGGCTCTGGAGGTGATCGCCGACGCATGCCAGGCGCTCAACTTCAGCCATCAGCACGGGATCATCCACCGCGATGTCAAGCCGGCAAACATCATGATCTCCAAGGCCGGTGCGGTGAAGGTGATGGACTTCGGGATCGCCCGTGCGCTCGCCGATAGCAGCAACAGCGTTACTCGGACAGCGGCAGTAATCGGCACCGCCCAATATCTCTCACCGGAACAGGCGCGGGGAGAACGTGTCGACGCGCGCTCCGACGTGTACTCACTGGGTTGCGTTCTCTACGAAATGCTCACCGGCGAACCGCCTTTCGTCGGCGACTCCCCGGTCGCAGTCGCCTACCAGCATGTGCGGGAGGACCCGGTCCCGCCTTCTCAACGGCACCCGGGCATCTCCCCTGAACTTGATGCCGTCGTACTCAAGGCGCTGACCAAAAATCCCGATAACCGCTATCAGACCGCCGCGGAGATGCGCGCCGATCTGGTCCGGGTGCACAGCGGTGAGAAGCCCGAGGCGCCCAAGGTGCTGACCTATGCCGAGCGCACCATGATGATGGCGCCGTCGCGGTCGAACGCGCGCGCGGATGCCAGAAGAACCGCGGCCTTCAACTACCCCGGCCGGTCTGGGCGTGGAGGCGGATCGATTGGCCGCTGGCTGGGAGCCGGGGCGATTCTGGCCATCCTGACCGTGGTCGTGACCCTGGCGATCAACATGGTCGGCGGCAAGCCGCGCGAGCTGGGGGTGCCCGACGTCCGTGGCCAGGTTTCGGCCGACGCGATAGCGACGTTGCAGAACAAGGGCTTCACAATCCGCACCCAGCAGAAGCCGGATAACACCGTGCCGCCGGACCATGTCATCAAGACCGATCCCCCGGGTAATACGTCGGTCGACGCCGGTGACGAGATTCTGATCAGCGTGTCAACCGGACCCGAGCAGCGCGAGGTGCCCGACGTGTCGGGGCTCAGTTACGCCGACGCGGTCAAGAAACTCACCGCGGCCGGTTTCGGCAAGTTCAAACAGGCCGATGGTCCGTCGGCTCCCGAGCAGAAGGACAAGGTCCTCAACACGGTTCCGCCGGCCAATCAGACCTCGGCGATCACCAACGAAATCACGGTCGTCGTGGGCTCCGGTCCAGAGGCCCGGGAGATTCCCGACGTCGTCGGGCAGACTGCCGACCTGGCCACCAGAAACCTCAACACGCTCGGTTTTCCGACCGTCCTCACCGCAACGGTGGACAGCCCCGAACCGGCCGGGCAGGTACTGGCAACCGAGCCGCCGATCGGCGCCGCTGCCCCCCTGGACAGCCCGATCACCCTGAAGGTGTCGAAGGGAAATCAGTTCGTCATGCCAAACCTGGTGGGGCAGTTCTGGGTTGATGCCGAGCCGAACCTGCGGGCACTCGGGTGGACCGGAGTGTTGGTGAAGGGTCCAGACGTGCCCAATAGCGGTCAGCGAGCTAATGCGGTCGTCATCCAGAGCCCGCCGGCGGGCTCGGGATCGACCTTCGACGGCCCGCTTACGCTGAGCTTTGCGTCCTAGTCACCCGGGACGGATCGGCGGCGGTCGCGCTGCGAACGGTGTCGGCGACCTCCTGCTCCAGTCGCCGAACAAGTGACTCGGCCGGGGAACTGCCGCAGTAGCCCAGCCAGTTCGCCAATACCCGATGGCCACCTTCGGTGAGGATCGACTCCGGGTGGAACTGCACGCCGTGGATGGGCAACTCGACGTGGCGAACCGCCATGATCACCCCACCCTCGGTGTGTGCGGTGACTTCCAATTCCGGCGGCACGGTGTCCGGGAGGATCGTCAGCGAGTGATAGCGAGTCGCGGTAAAGGGATTCGGGAGGCCATGCAGTACGCCGGCATCGGTGTGGAGCACGGTGCTGGTCTTGCCATGAAGAAGTTCCGGCGCGCGGTCGACGGTTGCGCCGAATGCCACTCCGATGGCCTGATGGCCAAGGCAGACGCCCAACACGGGCGTGCGCTGCGCAGCGCACGCGCGCACCAACCCGATGGAGGCGCCGGCCCGTTCGGGCGTACCCGGTCCGGGGCTGAGTAACACGCCGCCGAATTCCTGCGCCGCCGCTGCGATCTCGGCGGGGCCGGCCAGGCGAGGGTCGTCATTGCGCCAGACCTGCGCGTCGACGCCGAGCTGGCCCAGGTACTGGACAAGGTTGAACACGAAGCTGTCGTAGTTGTCGACGACCAGTACCTGCACGCCTGACACGCTACCCGCGGTGCCGCTGGGATAATCTCGTAAGACCCCTAGTCTCCAGTGAAGGTATCCATGCCCAAGTCCAAGGCCCGCAAGAAGAACGACTTCACCGCCAACTCGGTCAGCCGCACGCCGGTGAAGATCAAGGCCGGTCCGTCCAGCATGTGGTTTGTCGTGCTGTTCATCGGCCTGATGCTGATCGGGCTGGTGTGGTTGCTGGTCTTCCAA
The DNA here is from genome assembly GCA_049315425.1 of Mycobacterium sp. Classification (GTDB taxonomy): domain Bacteria; phylum Actinomycetota; class Actinomycetes; order Mycobacteriales; family Mycobacteriaceae; genus Mycobacterium. The sequence continues at coordinate 4,051 of JBMOKE010000149.1, forward strand.
TTGGCGGCCTCCGGGCTGGACACTCCGGCAGCACTGCAGTGGATGTCTGACCTAGGCCCGTGGAATTACGCGATCGCGTTCGGGTTCATGATCGCCGGTTTGTTGTTGACCATGCGGTGGCGATGACCGAAGCAGCGACGGCAATGACAACGGTGTGATTCTATCCCCACTGTGGATAGCTTCTGTGGATAACCGCGAGTGGGGTCCCCGACCAGCGGCTATCGCGTTCGTGGGTCTGGCTGGGATCGTGATGGCGGTGGGCTGTGCGACGGTCGCCTCCGACCCGCCGGGCCGGATCCTCACCGGAATCGCAGCCACCGGTCTACTGGTATTCGCCGCCGGCAGCTGGCGCGCCCGGCCGAGGCTCGCGGTCACCCTCGACGGGCTGGTGTACCGGGGATGGTTCCGCGTGGTGACTCTACGGCGCGCCGATATCGAGCTGATCCGGATTACCGAGTTCCGTCGATTCGGCCGCAAGGTGCGGTTGCTGGAGATCGACACGACCGGTCCCGACACTGAGGCGACGCTGATCGTCCTCAGCCGCTGGGACCTCGGCTGCGACCCGTTGATTGTCCTCGACGAACTGACTGAAGCCGGGTTCGCACGGCGCTGATGCGCCCCGCGTTGGCAGCTACGGGGAGATCGTGACCGACTCGATCACGACGGCGTCGTTGGGGCGGTCGTTGCGATCGACCGGGGTGCCGGCGATGGCGTCGACGACTTTCTGCGACTCAGGATCGACAACTTCACCGAAGATGGTGTGCTTGCGATTGAGGTGCGGGGTCTTGCCCACCGTGACGAAGAACTGGCATCCGTTGGTTCCCGGACCGGCATTGGCCATCGCCAGCAGGTAGGGCCGGTCGAACTGCAACTCGGGGTGGAACTCGTCGGCGAACTTGTATCCTGCGTCGCCGCGGCCGGTGCCGGTCGGATCGCCGCCCTGGATCATGAACCCGTCGATGACGCGGTGGAAGACCGCGCCGTCGTAGAACGGTCCGGAACTTCCGCCGGATGCGTTCTGTGTCGAGTAGTCCTTGGTGCCCTCCGACAGCCCAACAAAGTTGGCGACGGTCTTGGGTGCGTGGTTGCCGAAGAGGGCGATCTTGATGTCGCCGCGGTTGGTGTGCAGGGTCGCGGTCGCGGTTTGGATCGGGCTTGTGCTCACGGGACAACAGTGTGCCATCCGCGACATCGGAGGGGTGTGGCCGGGGCTACCCGTCGGCGGTTCCGGTCAGGGCTGCTGGGAGATATACGACGCCCGGTCATGGCCGGGATGGCTGTAGAGGATGTCGAGCGTCCGCAGATACGTGTGCAGGCCGGCGTCTTGGA
>JBMOKE010000022.1:0-23244 GCA_049315425.1 Mycobacterium sp.
CCCACTACGACACCCTTGAGATGTTCCGGGCGGCCAGCCTGCTCGACATCCATCTTGAAACCGGCCGCACCCACCAGATCCGGGTCCACTTCGCCGCTCTACACCATCCCTGCGTCGGCGACCCGACATACGGGGCCGACCCGGTCCTTGCCAAACGCCTGGGCCTGGAACGGCAGTGGCTGCACGCTCGCTCGCTGGCGTTCGCTCACCCTGCCGATGGCCGACGGATTGAGATCACCAGTCCTTATCCGGCCGATCTTCAGCATGCGCTGGACGTGCTGCGCACCGAGTCGTGAGCCGTGACGCGCTTTGACAGTTAACGCCGACTCGGCAAGTCAGCGCGGTGGTACTGACGCAAGGGGGTTGTTGTACGCCATCGGGGCCTACGGCACCTGGGGGATGTTCCCGGTGTTCTTTCCGCTACTCCAACCTGCCACCGCACCCGAGGTATTGGCGCACCGGATCGTCTGGACGGCCGTGTTCATGACGGTCCTGCTGGTCGCTGTGGGGCGGGTGTCGGATCTGCGGGCGATCCGTGGGCGGACCTGGCTGCTACTAGCTTGTGCGTCAATCCTGATCTCGATCAACTGGGTCATCTACGTCTATGCCGTCAACAACGGCCACGTCGTCGACGCGGCGTTGGGCTATTTCATCAATCCACTGGTGAGTGTCCTGTTCGGGGTGGTGATATTCGGTGAGCGGCTAAATCGCGCACAATCGGCGGCGGTGCTGATCGCGCTGGTCGCGATCATCGTGCTGGCGGTCGAAGCGGATGCCACCCCCTTGATCGGACTGGGCCTGGCGATGTCTTTCGGGCTCTACGGCGTGGTGAAGAAGGTGGTGACGACCGACCCGCGGGTCAGCGTTGCGGTAGAGGCCGGAATCGCCGCGCCGCTGGCGGTGGTCTTCCTCGTCGTGCTCCAGGTGAACGGGCATGGGCAGTTCACCAACCATGGGCCCGGGCACGCGGCGCTCATGGTGCTGTCGGGTCCCTTGACCGCGATCCCCCTGCTGATGTTCGCGGCGGCGGCGCAGCGGTTACCCCTGGTCACGCTGGGTTTACTGATGTACTTCAACCCGGCACTGCAGATGACCTGGGGGATTCTGGTCGGCCACGAACCCATGCCGCCCGCGCGCTGGACTGGTTTCGGGTTGATCTGGGTGGCACTGGTGGTGTTCAGTGCCGACGCGGTGTCTCGCGCGTACCGCGGGCGCGAAGGTAAGTTGCTTCTATCATGAGTGACTCCAATACCAAGAAACGTAACCGGCGGATCCTGATCGGTGTGCTCGCAGCGGTGGCGTCGGCGGCGGCCATTGCGCCGATGGGGATGGGCCTGCTGACGGCCCGCGAGGTCGGTCGCGAGTCCGACCTGCCTGTCTTGACGACAACCACCGCGCCCCCACTGATCATCAAGCCGCTCCCGGTGCGACCGGTGATCAGCGCCTTCGTCACGACACCCGAACAGTGTCCGGACTCCCCGCCGGCCCCACCCAACCAGCCCACCCGGATTTGCGATATCAACAAAACCGCGGTCTATGAACTCGGCCCGGAGGGGCTGAGCCTGGATCTGACCAACGTGGACTCGTTTCTGAACCCGTTGACCGGTGTCCAGCTGGTGCAGATGACCATGACGTCGGAGTCGGCGAAAAAATTTGCCGATTTCACCGCCTCCCGCATCGGCCAGCAGGTCGCCTTTGTGCGCGGAACGACGGTGGCCTGGGGTCCCAAGATCGCCGCTCCGATCGACGGCCAGGTACTCCAGCTCTCCGGTGATCTGACCGCCGAGCAGGCCGAGGCGATCGCCCGGCTGCTGGGTGAGAAGCGCTGACCAGCAGAACTGGGGTGCTCGCCCCGGTTCGGTTGGTTCGGGGGTGGGACACGGGCCGCGACACGCCCGGTGCCGTCCCCTGACGGTCCTAGACTGACGGGCCTATGGATAGCCCGTCTGCTCTTCGCGCGCGCGCTCAGCGCGGCGGATCGTTTGTGCACCTGCACAACCACACTGAGTACTCGATGCTTGACGGTGCCGCCAAGATCACGCCCATGCTCGCCGAAGCGCAGCGCCTGGAGATGCCCGCGATCGGCATGACCGACCACGGGAACATGTTCGGTGCCAGTGAGTTCTACGCCGCCGCGACCAAGGTCGGAATCAAGCCCATCATCGGTGTCGAGGCCTATGTGGCTCCCGGTTCCCGTTTCGACACCCGCCGGATCCTGTGGGGCGATCCGGGCCAGAAGTCCGACGACGTCTCCGGCAGCGGTTCCTATACGCACCTCACCATGGTCGCGGAGAACGCCACCGGCCTGCGCAACCTGTTCAAGCTTTCGTCGCGGGCATCCTTCGAGGGCCAACTCGGCAAGTGGCCGAGGATGGATGCCGAGATCATCGCCGAACACGCCGCGGGCATCATCGCCACCACGGGATGCCCGTCCGGGGAGGTGCAGACCCGGCTGCGCCTGGGCCAGGATGCCGAGGCAATGGAATCGGCCGCCAAGTGGCGCGACATCTTCGGAGCCGAGAACTACTTCCTCGAACTGATGGACCACGGCCTGTCCATCGAGCGCCGGGTACGCGACGGGCTGCTGGATCTCGGCCGCAAACTGGGCATCCCCGCGCTGGCCACCAACGACTGCCACTACGTCACCCGCGACGCCGCACACAACCACGAGGCGCTGCTGTGCGTGCAGACCGGCAAGACACTGTCTGATCCGACTCGCTTCAAATTCGACGGCGACGGCTACTACCTGAAGTCGGCGGCTGAGATGCGTGCCCTGTGGGACGCCGAGATACCCGAAGCCTGCGACTCCACGCTCCTGATCGCCGAGCGGGTGGGTTCCTACGCCGACGTGTGGACACCGCGCGACCGCATGCCGGTGTTCCCAGTGCCCGAAGGACAGACACAGGCGAGTTGGCTGCGTCACGAGGTCGATGCGGGACTGGCAAGCCGCTATCCGGCTGGCATACCCGCCGAATATGCCGAGCGCGCCGCCTACGAGATCAACGTCATCTGCGACAAGGGATACCCGTCGTACTTCCTGATCGTGTCCGACATCATCAACTACGCACGCTCGGTCAATATCCGGGTCGGCCCCGGCCGCGGGTCGGCGGCCGGATCCCTGGTGGCCTATGCGCTTCGGATCACCGATGTCGACCCCATTGAGCACGGCCTGCTCTTCGAGCGATTCCTCAATCCCGAACGCGCCTCGATGCCCGATATCGATATCGACTTCGACGACCGCCGCCGCGGCGAGATGGTGCGCTACGCCGCCGAGAGATGGGGGAGCGACCGCGTCGCCCAGGTCATCACCTTCGGCACCATCAAGACCAAGGCCGCGCTCAAGGACTCTGCCCGAATCCATTACGGCCAGCCGGGCTTCGCGATCGCCGACCGCATCACCAAGGCGCTGCCGCCGGCCGTGATGGCCAAGGACATTCCGCTTTCCGGAATCACCGACCCCACCCACGAACGGTATAAAGAGGCCGCCGAGGTTCGCGGGCTGATCGACACCGATCCCGACGTGCGGACCATTTACGAGACCGCGCGAGGGCTCGAGGGTCTGGTCCGCAACGCCGGCGTGCACGCCTGCGCGGTGATCATGAGTTCCGAGCCACTGACCGATGTCATCCCGCTGTGGAAGCGTCCGCAGGACGGCGCGATCATCACCGGGTGGGACTATCCGTCGTGTGAGGCCATCGGACTGCTGAAGATGGACTTCCTCGGCCTGCGCAACCTGACGATCATCGGCGACGCGCTGGAGAACATCAAAGCCAACCGCGGCGTCGAGGTGGTCCTCGAGACGCTGGCACTCGACGATCCGGCCACCTACGAACTGCTGTCCCGGGGTGACACCCTCGGAGTATTCCAACTCGACGGCGCCGCGATGCGAGATCTCCTTCGCCGCATGCAGCCCACGGGTTTCCAAGACATCGTCGCCGTGCTGGCCCTGTACCGCCCCGGCCCGATGGGTGTGAACGCCCACAACGATTACGCCGACCGCAAGAACGGCCGGCAGACGATCAAGCCGATCCACCCCGAGTTGGCCGAGCCACTCGACGACATCCTGTCCGAGACCTACGGCCTGATCGTTTACCAGGAACAGATCATGCGTATCGCGCAGCGCGTCGCGGGCTACTCGCTGGCCCGAGCCGACATCCTGCGCAAGGCCATGGGCAAGAAGAAGCGCGATGTTCTCGACAAGGAGTACGAGGGCTTTTCCGACGGGATGAAGGCCAACGGATTTTCCCCCGGTGCCATCAAAGTGTTGTGGGACACCATCCTTCCGTTCGCCGACTACGCGTTCAACAAGTCCCATGCCGCCGGCTACGGGCTGGTGTCGTACTGGACGGCGTACCTCAAAGCCAACTATCCGGGCGAGTACATGGCCGGTCTGCTGACCTCGGTGGGCGACGACAAGGATAAAGCGGCGGTATATCTTGCTGACTGCCGCAAGCTCGGGATCACCGTACTGCCGCCGGATGTCAACGAATCCGAGCTGAACTTCGCCTCGGTGGGCACCGATATCCGCTTCGGCCTCGGCGCGGTACGCAATGTCGGCGCCAACGTGGTGAGCTCGCTGATCGCCACCCGCACCGCGAAGGGCAAGTTCACCGACTTCTCGGACTACCTCAACAAGATCAATGTCGCGGCCTGCAATAAGAAGGTCACCGAGTCGCTGATTAAGGCAGGCGCGTTCGACTCGCTGGGCCACCCGCGCAAGGGTCTTTTCCTGGTGCACACCGACGCCGTCGATTCGGTGTTGGGTACCAAGAAAGCCGAGGCGATGGGCCAGTTTGATCTGTTCGGTGGCGGGGCCGACGACGGCGCCGCCGGCGATGCCGTCTTCACCATCAAGGTGCCGGATGACGAATGGGACGACAAACACAAACTCGCCCTCGAGCGCGAGATGCTCGGTCTGTACGTCTCGGGCCATCCGCTCAACGGCGTGGCTCACCTGCTCGCAGCCCAAGTCGATCACGCGATCCCGTCGATCCTCGGTGGTGATGTCGCCAACGATGTGCAGGTGCGGGTCGGGGGAATCCTGGCTTCGGTGAATAGGCGCGTCAACAAGAGCGGGGTGCCCTGGGCCTCGGCGCAACTGGAGGATCTCACCGGCGGTATCGAGGTGATGTTCTTCCCGCAGACCTATGCGTTGGTTGGTGCCGAGATCGCCGACGACGCGGTGGTGCTCGTGGGCGGCCGTGTGCGGATCCAGGACGATCGGATCAGCTTGATCGCCAATGACCTTGTGGTGCCGGACTTCTCGAACGTCCGTCCGGACCGGCCGCTGGCGGTGAGCCTGCCGACCCGGCAGTGCACACTAGACAAGGTCAATGCGCTCAAGCAGGTGCTGGCCCGGCATCCGGGCGTGTCCCAGGTGCATCTGCGGCTGATCAGCGGTGATCGCATCACCACACTGGAACTCGATCAATCACTGCGGGTCACACCGTCGCCGGCGCTGATGGGTGATCTGAAGGCACTACTTGGCCCAGGCTGCCTCGGCGGTTAGCCGGCGCCTCGTTTGCGGAGTTTCCGTAGTAGTCGGTCGGGGTGGTGGTTGTTGACTCCGCCTTTGAGGGGTAGGTCTGCGGGCGGTATCCATTCTCGGCTCCGGTGCCGAAACGATCACCGCGACGTGGGCCTATGCGATCCTCAACGCCGACGAGCTGGGCTATGCTCGTCTCGTCTCGCGGCAGATCGCTCGGGCACGATCGACGGAGGACTCATGGGCGACCTCACACGCTTCGCGGCGCTGGCGGCGAGCGGACTGGCCGTTGCTGGAGCAATTTCGCTGACGGCCGGCTGCGGGACCTCGTCGAAGGAGGCGCCGTCGACGTCGACCTCATCCTCAAGCCCCAGCGCGCCGCCGCCGTCTGAGAAGGGCTTGGTGGGGAACATGCCGCCGCGCGCCTTCAACGAGAACATGAACGCCGCCGACGGGATCCTCGCGCTGGAGTCCGAGGGCTACAACGTCGAGATCAACTGGGGCGGCGGCCGCACCGATCAGAATCTGTCGCTATGCCGGATCGGCGGTGTCAACGGACTGCGAGGCAGTGGCTCGGTGACACCCGGTACCAGCGTGTACGTCACCGTCATCTGCTAACCGGCACGCTTGCCCGCCCGATCCGGCCTATCAACCTCGTTAGGTGTGCGGGCGGTATCCATTCGCGGCTCCGGTGCCGAAAAGATGTTTACGAATAACGCCTGCTCTGGCTGCACCTGGAGTGAGAAATTTTCGCAAAGTTGCGGCGATTCCGCACCGGGACTGTGGTCAATACAGCGCAACGCCGCTGGCAGGCAATGGCTGGTGGTGTTACCGGAGTTAGAAACAGCACTCCACTAAGCCCCGGTGGCGGGCCGTTCGAACGCCGGGGTGCTGGTCGCTCAGTGTGCCGCCCACGGGCGCGGGGGGCATCGGGCAGGGCTAATACTAGGAGACACCTTCAGCAACGAGTTAAGGAGCAGCATGGGTCTCAAATCCGTTTGGCTGAAAGCGCTTCTCTTCTTCTTGATCTTCGTGGCAGTTTGGTTGCTCCTTGACCTCGTCGCTGGGGGCGGAGTCTCAGGCTGGGGAGTCTTCAGGGCAGTCATCGCGGGTGCGATTGCGGTGGCGATATCTTTCCCACTCACAAACTTGTATCGGAAGCGCAGACGCAAGACGTAACCATGACCCAGTTGGAGCAGTGCCGCCCACGGGCGCGAGGGGCAGACTGACCCGGTGAACATCAACGCCCTCATCGCCGCGCTGGGCGGCCGGTTTGACTCCGGCGAGGCGGCCGAGATCGAGCGGGCGCTGTGGGCCTACAACGGGACCATTCCCGACGATCAACTTATCTCCGAGGCGTCGCTGGCGTTGCCGATCCACCGGCGGGGCCGGCGCCTCGTTTGCGGAGCTTCCGTAGTAGTCGGTCGGGGTGGTGGTGGTTGTTGATTCCGCCTTTGAGAGGTAGGTGGGGCGGTGCTATCCATTCGGTTGTGCCGTCGGGGAGTTTTCTGGTGTGCCAGCCGCCTTTTTTGACGAGGCGGTTGTGGGGTCCGCAGCCGAAGGTGAGGTCGTCGATGTTGGTGGTGCCGCCGTCGGCCCAGTCGAGAGTGGCGTGGTGGACCTGGCTGGCGTAGCCGGGCGCGGTGCAGTTAGGGAAGGTGCAACCGCGGTCTTTGTTGTGCAGAACGATTCTTTGGTCGGCGTTGGCGATGCGTTTGGTGCGTCCCAGCCACAGTGCGCGGCCGGTGACTTTGTCGAACAGGGTGAGGTAGTGGTAGCTGTGGGCGGCCATCCGGATGAGGTCGCTCATCGGCAGCGCGGTGCCGGCGCCGGTGACGCCGACCCCGGTCTGGTCCTGAAGTTCCTGCAGGGTGGTAGAGACGATAACGGTGACGGGCAGGCCGTTGTGCTGGCCGAGTTTCGGATTGCCGAGCAGGCTGCGCATGATCGCCGACAGGGCGTCGTGTTGGCGTTGGGCGTGGCTGCGGTGGTCGCCGTCGATGCGAGCTTGAGTGGGATCGCCTTCAATCAACGGGGATTGGTCGGCGGGGTTGCAACGCCCAGGTGCGGCGAATTTGGCGAACAGGGCGTCAATTTCGGCGCGCAGGGCCGGGGTGGCCCACAGCCGACCCTGGCTCATCCCGTTGCGGTGTTGGGGTCCCCAGGTGAAGCCCCTGCGTGCGGCGCGGTCGGCATCGCTGAACACCCCGTCGGGGTTGAGCATCAACGCCAACTGCTCGGCGATCTTCACCAACTGATCGGGCCGCATCAGGCGGGCTTGTTCGGCCAGCACCGCTTCGGCGTCGGCGCGCTCGGTGTGGCCCACAGCCAGTGGGAGTTCGTCGAGGAAGCGGGCGATGACCCGGACGTGCTCGACATCGAGGTCCCCGGCCCGCCACGCCGCCGCGGTCGCAGGTTGACGGGGCGGCAGGGGTTCACCGATCAGCGTGGTGCGCGGGACCAACGGCTCAGCCAAGCTGACCCGGCGACGGGCCTCCGCCGGGGTGATCCGCAGCCAGTCGGCCAGCACCTTATGCGGGGCACCGCCCACCTCGGAGACCTCGCGGCGTGACAGCGCCACGGCGACATCGCCGCACACCACCCGGTGGCGGCGCACCAGGGTCTCGCAACGCTCGGCCAGCCCGACCAGGTCGGTGGCCGATAACCCGGACATGTCCAGCTCGGTCAATGCGTCCAGGGCGGCGTCGATCTGGGCGACCGCGTCAACAACATTCGAAAACATGTTCGAATGCTAAAACACGTCACCGACAAAAACCCCCACCAACAACTCACCTGTGGAACAACATCGGACTGGGGATGCAGACCACTCCGACTACTGGACCTTCGGCAGCGACTCCCAGTGCATGATGCCGCCGTCGGCCTCCAGTGACAGGTGCAGCTTTCCGTCGGAGAGCAGGTAGCTGCGGACCCGTCCCAGCGCCGCGGCCACCACCGTGCCGGCCGATGGTTGTGGGCAGAACATCCGGGTCAGGGCCAGTTCCCCAAAGGTCAGGCTGCCGGAGTCCGGTGCCGCCGCCTCGGCCTGCCACGTCGAACTGCCGCGGTTGCAGTGCACCTGGAATGCGGCCCGGCCGTCGTCGCCGAAGATCACCGTGTAGAGCGCCGGTTCGTCGATTGCAGTGCTCGGCTCTTCAGCCGGTGCCATCGACTCGATGCTCAACAGCTGCCAGCTCGTTCCGGTCAACACCGCCTCAGGCGCCGCGGCCGAGCCACAGCCCGCTAGAACCAGGGCGAACATCGGGAGAGCAAACAATATCCGCATGCCAGCGAATCTAGCTGCCGGGGCGTCGGGGGGAGCGCTGGTTATGCGGTCAGCGATACTGGCCTGGTGAGTTTGACCGACGCTGAATTGGCCGCAGATCTGGCCGAGACGGCCGGACGGTTGCTCCTGGCGGTACGGGACGAGGTCGGACACGACTTTCCGCCGGCGTTGGGCGATGCCGGTGATATCCGGGCCAACGCGATGCTGCTGAAGCGGTTGCGCGCCGAGCGGCCCGGTGACGCGGTGCTCTCGGAAGAGGCGCACGACGACCTGAAGCGCATCCATGCCGACCGGGTCTGGATCATCGACCCACTCGACGGCACCTATGAATACTCGTTGCCTTATCGCGAGGACTGGGCAGTGCACGTGGCGCTGTGGCAGCGGACCGGCCCAGGCAGCCCGGACGGGACGATTACCGACGCGGCGGTCGCCCTGCCCGCTCTTGGCGAGGTGCACCGCAGCGACACCGTGAAGGCTCCGCCGCTCCCACAGCCGGGCCCGATCCGGATCACGGCCAGCGCCAACCGGCCGCCTGCGGTGCTGTGGCGGCTTCGCGACCGCCTCGATATCGAGTTCGTCCGGATCGGTTCTGCCGGCGCCAAGGCCATGGCGGTCGTGCGCGGCGACGTCGACGCCTACATCCATGCGGGTGGGCAGTGGGAGTGGGATTCGGCCGCGCCGGCCGGGGTGTTGCAGGCGGCGGGTTTACATGCCACCCGAATCGACGGCTCGCCGCTGCGCTACAACCAACGCGACCCGTATCTCCCCGATCTGTTGATGTGTCGCCCGGAGATGGCCGACCTACTCCTCGACGCCATGTGGTTGGCGAGCTGATATGCAGGCGTGGCCGGCCGTCGATATTCCTGAGTTGTCTGGGCAGGGGCCGCAGTTGCGGCTCTACGACAGTGCCGATCGGCAGGTTCGGCCCACGGCAGTCGGGGACACCGCGACGATGTATGTCTGCGGTATCACGCCCTACGACGCAACGCATCTGGGTCACGCGGCCACGTATCTGGCCTTCGATCTGATCTACCGGATCTGGCTGGATAACGGGCACCGTGTGCACTATGTCCAGAACGTCACCGATGTCGACGACCCGTTGTTCGAGCGGGCAGGCCGAGACGGAGTTGACTGGCGCGACCTCGGTTCGCAGCAGATCCAACTTTTCCGTGATGACATGACTGCGCTGAGAGTGCTTCCGCCGCAGGACTACATCGGCGCAACTGAGGCCATCGCCGAAGTGGTTGCGATGGTCGAGAAACTGTTGACTTCCGGTGCCGCCTATGTGGTCGATGACTCCGAGTATCCCGACGTCTATTTCCGCGCGGATGCGACGCCACAATTCGGCTATGAGTCCAATTACGACCATGCCACCATGCTGCGTCTGTTCAGCGAGCGCGGGGGCGACCCGGAGCGGCCCGGCAAAGTCGAGCCATTGGATGCGCTGCTGTGGCGGTCCGAGCGTGCCGGTGAGCCGAGTTGGCCGTCGCCGTTCGGCCCTGGCCGACCGGGTTGGCATATCGAATGCTCTGCAATTGCACTGAGCCGCATCGGTTTCGGATTCGACGTTCAAGGTGGCGGCAGTGACCTGATCTTTCCGCACCACGAATTCTCCGCCGCGCACGCCGAATCCGCGACGGGGGAGCGGCGATTCGCGCGTCATTATGTTCATGCAGGAATGATCGGCTGGAACGGACACAAGATGTCGAAGAGTCGCGGCAACCTGGTTCTGGTATCACGGTTGCGGGCCGATGGCGTAGACTCGACTGCGATTCGATTGGGACTACTAGCCGGGCATTATCGGAGCGATCGATTCTGGAGTGACGAGGTGCTTGCCGAAGCCAGTGCGCGGTTGGACCGCTGGCGGACCGCAATGACCGCGCCGACCGGACCCGACGCGGCTGACGTGATCCGGCGACTCAGGCGATACCTGGCCGATGACCTCGACACTCCGAAAGCTCTTGCCGCTATCGATGGCTGGGTGTCGGACGCACTGGAGTACGGCGGCCACGACCCGTCGGCTCCGGCATCGGTTGCCACTGCCGCCGACGCGCTACTGGGAGTGAAGATTTAGGACGGTGAGCGGAGGGCCCTAGAGAACGACGACTCCGTAGTTGCCGATTTCGCCTCCGAGGTAACGCAACTGATCGGTCGACGAACCGAACGTCTGCTCGATGGCGGTCAGTCGGGCAGCATAATGCGCGACGGGATACTCGGCGGTGACGCCGATGCCGCCGTGCATCTGGATCGCCTCCTGAGCGATGTGTCGGCCGGACCGGCCGATCTGCAGTTTGGAGCGGGATGCGACCATCGGGTCGAAACGTCCATCGGCGACGCTCATCGCGGCGTAGAAGTTCATGCTGCGGGCCAACTCCAGGGACACGTACATATCGGATGCGCGCTGCGTCAGGGTCTGGAAGGTCTTGAGCGGTACGCCGAACTGCTTGCGTGCTTTGAGATAGTCGGTTGTCAGCCGCAGGGACTCCTCCATCGCGCCGACTGCCTCGGCGCACAGAGCCGACTGGAATCGGATAACGGCAGCCTCAATGTCTGCGGTCGCATCCCCACCTGCGCCGAGCGGCCGGGCCGTAGCACTAGTGAATTCGATGTCGGCGCCGCGATTACCGTCGAAGGTCCGGAAGGGGTGCCTGATCGTTGCGGCGCCGTCGACCAGGAACAGCCCGGAACCGCCACCGGGCAGTGCGGCGCTGACGACGAGGACATCGGCGGTGTCGCCGGCGAGCACCGGGCTCTTACGGCCGCTCACTGTCCACGAATCGCCCTGTTGGGTCGCGCGCGTTGCTAATTCGGCGAATCCCCGACGGTCGGGTTCAGTGTGGGCGAAGGCCAGTAGCTTCTCACCGGCGGCCACATCGTCCAGCAGTGCGCGCTGTTCATCAGATCCATGAGCCGCGATCACCGCACCGGGGATCAAGGCTGCCGCCGCGACCGGTTCGGGCGCGAGACGACGACCGATCTCGGTCATCACCACCATCACCTCGATCGGTCCGGACTCCTCGGCGTCAAAGCCCAGGCCCAGAATGCCGATCTCGGCGAGTTGCTGCCACACCTCACGGCTCCAGCCCAGTTCGGAGTCGACGACCTTATTGCGACTCTCGGTGTCGTAGCTGCGGGCCAGGACGTCGCGCGTGGTGTCGGCCAGCAACTGCTGCTCGTCGGACAGATCGAAGTTCATTGTCACAATCCCAGGATCGTCGCAGAGATGATGCTGCGCTGAACCTCGTTGCTACCGCCGTAGATCGAGGTCTTCCGGAAGTTGAGGTATTTCGATGCGGGATTGTGTGCCCCGGTCTCGACCGGCAGTGCGTTGGGGCCGGCGACCTCGACCAGCAACTCGGTCACGGCCTGTTGCAACTGGCTGCCGCGCAGTTTCAGGATCGACGAGGCCGGGTTCGGCTTTCCGCTGGCCTCGTCGCCGCTCACCCTCATCTGGGTGAGTTCGAGCGCCAGCAGTTCGCCCTCGACTTCGGCCACCCGGGCGGCGAATAGCGGATCCTCCAGCAGGCTTTCATGACCCAACGGTGTCTTGGCGGCCCGCTCCTTGACCTCGGAGAGCCACACCTTGGTGGTGCCGATGCGGGCAATACCGGTTCGTTCGTTGGACAGCAGGAACTTGGCGTAGCTCCAGCCGGCGTTCTCCTCGCCGACGAGTTGGTTGGCCGGTACCCGGACGTCTTCGAAGAACACCTCGTTGACTTCGTAGCTGCCGTCGATGAGTTTGATCGGCCGCAGCGTGATGCCCGGGGTGGACATCTCGACCAGGATGAACGAGATGCCGGCCTGCTTCTTCGGCGCGTTCGGATCGGTCCGTACCAGCAGGAATATCCAATCGGCAAACTGGCCCAGCGTGGTCCACGTCTTCTGGCCGTTGATGACATAGTGATCGCCGTCGCGCACCGCCGTCGTTCGCAGCGAGGCGAGATCGGATCCGGCCTCGGGCTCAGAGAAGCCCTGGCACCACCAGATGTCGAGGTTCGCCGTCGCGGGCAGGAAGCGTTCCTTGACCTCCTGGGACCCGAACGCCGCGATCACCGGCCCCACCATGCCGGTGTTGAAGGTCAGCGGCTGAGGCACACACGCGAGTTGCATTTCGTCCGACCAGATCTGGTGCTGCAGCGGCGACCAGTCCTTGCCGCCCCACTCGACCGGCCAGTTCGGGACCGCCAGACCCGCTTTGTTCAGAATCCGCTGGGTAGTGATCAGATCCTCGCGGAACTGCGAGCCGTCGTGGCGCTCTCGCCCGCGGATCTCCGCCGGAATCTGCGTGGTGAAAAACTCGCGCAGTTCATCGCGGAAAGCAGTATCGGCTTCGCTCAGTGCCAGTCTCATGTGACCTCGAATCTCCTAACGGGTGCCGTCAGCACGGTATCGCATGACGGGACCGGCGGATTGTAGGCCTAACGCCCCCGGCGGCGCAGGTAGCGCTCGAACTCTGCCGCCAGCGTGTCTCCGTCTACTTTGGATAGCGCCTCGTTGACGTCGACCTCGGCGTCGCCCCGCTGCTCGAGGCTCGCGACGTAGTCGGCGATTTCCTCGTCATCGGCCGTCATCTCGTTGACGGCCTCCTCCCACTCCTCGGATTGGGTGGGCAGGTCGGCTAGCGGAACCTCGATATCGAGCACTTCCTCGACACGCCGCAGCAGCGCCACGGTGGCCTTGGGATTGGGCGGCTGTGAGACGTAGTGCGGGACCGCCGCCCAGAAGGTCACGGCCGGGATGCCGGCGGCCACGCAGGCGTCCTGGAAGACCCCCGCGATACCGGTCGGGCCTTCGTAGCGGGACTCCTCCAGCCCGAAGAACTTGGCGGATTCCGGTGAGTAGGCGGCTCCGGAGACCGGCACCGGCCGGGTATGTGGGGTGTCGGCCAGCAGCGCACCAAGGATGACCACGGTGTCGACGTTGAGCTTGTCGGCGATGGCCAGCAGCTCGGCGCAGAAGCTGCGCCAGCGCATGTTGGGCTCGACCCCGTGCATGAGCACGATGTCGCGGTCTGAGCCGGGCGGCCGGCAGTGCGAGATCTGCATCGACGGCCACACCAGTTCGCGGGTGACGCCATCGATCTGGCGGATCACCGGACGATTCACCTGGTAGTCGTAGTAGGCCTCGTCGTCGATCTCGACGATCGGCTGCGCTTCCCAGATCGCGTCGAGGTGTTCCAGGGCATCACTGGCGGCATCGCCGGCGTCGTTCCAGCCCTCGAACGCCGCGACGATGATGGTGTTGTGGAGTTCTGGCAGATCAGGCCCCTGAGCGCCACCGAAGTTCCATGCCGTCACCCGTTCAGCCTAAGCCCTGCCCGGCCGCGATGAGCCTGATAAGACCGGCCCCGCCGCCATCCAGGGTGATCCACCGCCGCGAGAGTGGCACGCGGTTCACAGTGGTGGGGGAGACGTCGACCGGGGTGACGTCGTAGACTCGTCCGGTCGAGAGGCGTTGCAACGGGTTCTGGTCCTCCCCGGAATCCGCCACGCTCGGCAGAGTTAAGGACGCCTTCCGCTGTGGAAGGAACCAGATTGAGTGCCCCAGAAGATAGCCGCTTCGCGGCCAATATTCGCCCCGACTGCACCGACGAGCTGACGGCAACGCTGCGTCGGCGGATCATGGTGATCGACGGCGCGATGGGCACGGCGATCCAACGGGATCGGCCGGATGAGGCCGGCTATCGCGGCGAGCGGTTCAGCGAGTGGCCGACGGCGCTTCAGGGCAACAATGATTTGCTCACTTTGACGCAGCCGGACATAGTTTCCGGAATCCACCGCGAGTACCTCGAGGCAGGCGCTGACATCCTGGAGACGAACACGTTCAACTCCACCGCGGTGTCGCTTGCCGACTACGACATGCACGAGCTGGCTTACGAGCTGAACTACGCCGGCGCCGCCCTGGCCCGCAAGGTTTGCGACGAGTTCAGCACGCCAGCCAAACCCCGCTATGTCGCGGGCGCCATCGGGCCGACGACCAGGACCGCGTCGATCTCGCCGGACGTCAACGATCCCGGCGCCCGCAACGTCTCCTACGACCAGCTGGTGGCCGCCTACCTTGAGGCTGCCAACGGTCTGGTTGACGGTGGTTCTGATCTGCTCATCATCGAGACGATCTTCGACTCACTGA
Organism: Mycobacterium sp.; assembly: GCA_049315425.1. Classification (GTDB taxonomy): domain Bacteria; phylum Actinomycetota; class Actinomycetes; order Mycobacteriales; family Mycobacteriaceae; genus Mycobacterium. The sequence continues at coordinate 14,898 of JBMOKE010000022.1, forward strand.
ACGCCAAGGCGGCGGTGTTCGCCGTCGAGACGCTGTTTGAGGAACGTGGACGGCGGTGGCCGGTGATCATCTCGGGCACCATCACCGATGCGTCCGGACGGACGTTGTCCGGTCAGGTCACCGAGGCGTTCTGGAACTCGATCAGGCACGCGCAGCCGCTTGCGGTCGGCCTCAACTGCGCCCTGGGCGCGCCCGAGATGAGGCCCTACATCGCCGAGATGTCGCGCATCGCGGACACTTTCGTCTCCTGCTATCCCAATGCCGGCCTGCCCAACGCCTTCGGCGAATACGACGAGTCCCCGCAGCGCCAGGCCGGCTACCTCGCCGAGTTCGCCGAGGCCGGCCTGGTCAACCTGGTCGGTGGTTGCTGCGGAACAGCGCCGCCGCATATCGCGGAGATCGCCCGCGTCGTCGAGGGCTTGAGCCCGAGAGAAGTGCCGCACATTTCCGTCGCCACCCGACTCTCGGGCCTGGAGCCGCTCAACATCACCGACGATTCCCTGTTCGTGAACATCGGTGAGCGCACCAACATCACCGGCTCGGCCCGATTCCGCAACCTCATCAAGGCCGAGGACTACGACACCGCGCTTTCAGTGGCCCTGCAACAGGTCGAGACCGGTGCACAGATCATCGACATCAATATGGACGAGGGCATGATCGACGGCGTCGCCGCGATGGACCGCTTCACCAAGCTGATTGCGGCCGAGCCGGACATCAGCCGGATCCCGGTGATGATCGACTCCTCCAAGTGGGAGGTCATCGAGACGGGCTTGAAGAACGTGCAGGGCAAACCGATCGTCAACTCGATCTCTCTCAAGGAGGGAGAGGAGAAGTTCGTCCGCGAGGCTCGGCTGTGCCGCAAGTACGGCGCCGCCGTCGTCGTGATGGCCTTCGATGAACAGGGGCAGGCCGACAACCTCGATCGCCGCAAGGAAATCTTCGGGCGTGCCTACCGGATCCTGACCGACGAGGTGGGCTTCCCGGCTGAGGACATCATCTTCGACCCGAACTGCTTCGCGCTGGCGACCGGTATCGAGGAGCACGCGACCTACGGGATCGACTTCGTCGAGGCGTGCGCCTGGATCAAGGAGAACCTTCCCCGCGTGCATATCTCCGGCGGTATCTCGAACGTATCGTTCTCATTCCGCGGCAATAACCCCGTCCGCGAGGCGATCCATGCGGTGTTCCTGTTCCACTCCATCAAGGCCGGCCTGGACATGGGTATCGTCAACGCCGGTGCGCTGGTGCCCTACGACTCGATTGACCCCGAGTTGCGGGACCGAATTGAGGACGTCGTCCTCAACCGTCGCGAGGACGCGGCGGAAAGGCTGCTGGAGATCGCTGAACGGTTCAACAGCTCGGAGAAAGCTGATGATCCGGTAGCGGCCGAGTGGCGATCTCTTCCGGTGCGCGAACGGATCACGCACGCTCTGGTCAAGGGCATCGACGCTAATGTCGACGCGGACACCGAAGAATTGCGGGCCGAGATCGCCGCTGCAGGCGGTCGACCGATCGAGGTGATTGAGGGCCCGCTGATGGATGGTATGAACGTCGTCGGCGACCTCTTCGGGGCAGGCAAGATGTTCCTGCCCCAGGTTGTGAAATCGGCCCGGGTGATGAAGAAGGCTGTTGCGTACCTGCTGCCGTATATCGAGGCGGAAAAAGAAGCGTCGGGCGCAGTGACAGGCAAGGACACCAACGGCACCATCATCATGGCGACCGTCAAGGGTGACGTCCACGATATCGGTAAGAATATCGTCGGAGTTGTTCTGCAGTGCAACAACTTTGAAGTGATCGACCTCGGTGTGATGGTGCCGGCGCAGAAGATCCTGGACGCGGCGAAAGAACATAACGCCGATATCATCGGACTGTCCGGTTTGATCACCCCGTCCCTGGACGAGATGGTCAACGTCGCCGTCGAGATGGAGCGTCAGGGACTGCAGATCCCGCTACTGATCGGGGGGGCGACCACGTCGCGCGCCCACACAGCGGTGAAGATATCGCCGCGTCGTTCCGGCCCGGTGGTATGGGTCAAGGACGCCTCCCGGTCGGTGCCGGTCGCTGCCGCACTGCTCGACGAGAAGCAGCGGGGTCCTCTGTTGGAAGCCACCGAAACGGACTATGCGTCTCTTCGTGAACGGCACGCGCAGAAGAACGAGCGGCCGATGCTGACATTGGAGAAGGCGCGTGCGAACCGGACGCCGATCGAGTGGGCCGGCTACACGCCGCCGGTGCCTGCCCAGGGCCTTGGCGTACGGGAATTTTTGGACTATGACCTCGCCGAACTACGCGAGTACATCGACTGGCAGCCGTTCTTCAACGCCTGGGAGATGAAGGGCCGCTTCCCCGACATCCTCAACAACCCGGTGTCGGGCGAGACTGCCCGCAAGCTGTATGACGACGCAAGCGAGATGCTCGACACCCTGATCAAGGAGAAGTGGCTCACTGCCAACGGGGTGATCGGGTTCTTCCCTGCCAACGTGGTCGGCGACGATATCGAGGTTTACACCGACGAGACCCGTACTAAGGTTATGGCCACGTTGCACAACCTGCGTCAGCAGGGCGAGCACCGGGACGGTATCCCGAACCGGAGCCTCGGCGACTTCATCGCACCCAAGGACACTGGACTCGCTGACTACGTCGGCGCCTTCGCCGTCACCACGGGGCTCGGCAGCGGAGTCAAAATCGACGAGTTCAAGGCAGCCAATGATGACTACAGCGCGATCCTGCTGGAGTCGCTCGCCGATCGGCTGGCAGAGGCGTTCGCCGAACGTATGCACCAACGGGTCCGCAAGGAGTTCTGGGGATTCCAACCGGACGAGGAGTTGGACAACGAGGCGCTCATCGGTGAGAAGTACACCGGAATCCGTCCTGCGCCCGGGTACCCGGCCTGCCCGGAGCACACCGAGAAGACGACGCTCTGGGACTTGATGGATGTCAAAGAGCGGACCGGCATCGAGCTCACCGAGTCGATGGCGATGTGGCCCGGTGCTGCCGTCAGCGGCTGGTACTTCTCGCACCCGCAGTCGCAGTACTTCGTGGTCGGCCGGATGGCCCAGGATCAGGTGGCCGACTACGCGAAGCGCAAGGGTTGGACACTGGCCGAAGCCGAACGCTGGCTGGGCCCCAACCTCGGCTACAACCCGGAGGATTGATGATGAAAGCCGTGTTGTTCGATATGGACGGCACGCTGGTCGACTCGGAGAAACTCTGGGAGGTGGCGCTGCAGGTGCTCTACACCAGACTCGGCGGGGAGCTGAGTCCGGCTATGCGCGAGGCTACCGTCGGCGGTTCCGCCGAGAGCCTCATGCAGATGGTGTACACGGACATGGGCCTTGACCCCGATCCTGATGAGATGGCGACTCAATCCGACTGGCTGCACGACTACACCGCCGACCTGTTCGACGGCGGGCTGCCGTGGTGCGAGGGCGCTCGTGAACTGCTCGACACCCTGGCGGATGCTGCCGTGCCGATGGCGTTGGTGACGAATACCCGACGCGCGTTGACCGAGCGAGCCCTGGACAGCATCGGCCGGCATTACTTCGCGGCCAGTGTGTGTGGGGATGAGGTGGTGAGTCCCAAGCCTGCGCCGGATCCCTACCACCGGGCCGCGACACTGCTGGGTTTCGACCCTGCGCAATGTCTGGCTATCGAAGATTCGGTCACCGGGGCCGCATCGGCTGAGGAGGCCGGCTGTCCCGTTCTGGTGGTGCCCAATGACGTCAAGGTGCCGGGTAGCCCCAGGCGACGCCATGTCACGTCGCTGCGCGGTCTGAACGTCGTTCGATTGCGGGAGATCCACACCGAGTTGATGCTGACTGTGTAATCGTATTTCCACACGGTTCGGATAGTTTTCGGAAAGGGACGCCACATGGCCGGCCAAGGGCCCATCAGCGACACACCGTCGGTTTTCGACGACGAGGAGTTCTCCGGGCGCGGTGTGGTGCGCATCGCCTCCGTGGCAGCACTCGGCGGCCTGCTGTTTGGCTATGACAGTGCGGTGATCAACGGCGCGGTGGCCTCGATCCAGAATCACTTCCATATCAACAACGCCTCACTCGGCTTCGCGGTCGCCTCGGCACTGCTCGGCGCGGCTGCGGGCGCGATGACGGCGGGCCGGCTGGCCGACCGTATCGGCCGCATCTCGGTCATGAAGATCGCCGCGGTGTTGTTCTTCATCAGCGCCATCGGAACCGGTTTGGCGAGCAGTGTCTGGATGATCGTGCTGTTCCGCATTATCGGCGGGATCGGCGTCGGGGTCGCGTCGGTGATCGCCCCGGCATACATCGCTGAGACCTCGCCCGCGCGTATCCGAGGCCGACTCGGCTCGCTGCAGCAATTAGCAATTGTGAGTGGCATTTTCATCTCACTAGCCATCGATTACCTACTGGCCCATCTGGCCGGCGGCGCTAGCAAGGATCTGTGGCTGGGGCTTGAGGCCTGGCGGTGGATGTTCCTAATCATGGCTGTGCCGGCGGTGGTCTACGGAGTGCTCGCATTCACCATTCCCGAGTCGCCGCGCTATCTCGTTGCCCGCCATCGCATTCCGGAGGCTCGCAAAGTCCTCACCATGCTTCTGGGGGAGAAGAACCTCGATATCACCATCGACCGCATCCAGGGCACCCTTGCGGGCGAGGCCAAACCCTCATGGAGTGATCTGCGTAAGCCGGGCGGCGGGGTCTACGGCATCGTCTGGGTTGGTTTGGGGCTGTCGATTTTCCAGCAGTTCGTCGGCATCAACGTGATCTTCTACTACTCCAATGTGCTGTGGGAGGCGGTGGGCTTCGACGAGAGTCAGTCCTTCGTGATCACGGTGATCACCTCGATCGTCAATATCGCGACCACCTTGATCGCTATCTCACTCATCGACAAGATCGGGCGCAAGCCCCTGCTGCTGATCGGCTCGGCCGGGATGGCAATCACCCTGGCGACAATGGCATTCATCTTCGGCACCGCACCGCAGGTGGGTGGCACCCCGCAACTCAGCGGTGCGGAAGGACCCATCGCCCTGGTTGCGGCGAATCTATTCGTGGTTGCCTTCGGTATGTCCTGGGGTCCGGTGGTGTGGGTGCTGCTCGGCGAGATGTTCCCCAATCGCATCCGCGCCGCCGCGTTGGGTCTGGCTGCCGCCGGCCAGTGGGCAGCCAACTGGCTGATCACCGTCAGCTTCCCGCAGCTGCGAAACACTCTCGGCCTGGCCTACGGTTTCTACGCGCTGTGCGCCGTTCTGTCGTTCATATTCGTCTGGAAGTGGGTCCGCGAGACCAAGGGTGTGTCCCTGGAGGATATGCACGGCGAACTCGCGAACAGCTAGAGCCGGTGGCTCGCTCGGCGGAAACCGCCGTGACGGCACCGGGCTCCGCATGGAACAATCCGGAGCCGTGAAGACCTTCGAGGAGTTGTTCGCCGAACTGGGCGAACGTGCCCGCACCCGGCCGGCCGGTAGCGCCACCGTCGCCGCCCTCGATGGCGGTGTGCACGGTCTGGGCAAGAAGATCCTCGAGGAGGCCGGCGAGGTGTGGCTGGCCGCCGAGCACGAGTCGGATGAGGCACTGGCAGGAGAGATCAGCCAGCTGCTGTATTGGACCCAGGTGCTGATGATCGCCCGCGGGCTCGGCCTCGATGACGTCTACCGGAAGTTGTAGGACCGACCATGTTGCGTATCGCAGTCCCCAACAAGGGCGCACTGTCGGAATCCGCCGCGGAGATCCTTTCCGAGGCCGGTTACCGTCGGCGCAGCGATCCCAAGGACCTGACCGTCATCGACCGGGCGAACGGTGTGGAGTTCTTCTTCCTGCGGCCCAAGGACATCGCGATCTATGTGGGTTCGGGGGAGCTCGACTTCGGGATCACCGGCCGGGATCTTGCCGCCGAATCCGGCGCGCCCGTGCGTGAGCGGTTGGCCCTAGGGTTCGGAGCCTCCAGCTTCCGCTATGCCGCTCCGGCCGGCCGGCCGTGGACGGTCGCTGAACTGGCCGGGAAACGAATCGCCACCGCGTACCCGAGTCTGGTCCGAAAAGATCTGGCGAGCAGGGGGATTGAGGCCACTGTGATCCGACTCGACGGGGCGGTGGAGATTTCGGTACAGCTGGGAGTGGCCGATGCCATTGCCGACGTCGTCGGGTCCGGACGTACCTTGAGCCTGCACGGCCTGGTGGCCTTCGGCGAGTCGCTCTGTGATTCAGAGGCGGTGCTGATCGAGCGCGACGGCGTCGGCGACGACGAAAACCGCGCCGCCCGCGATCAGCTGGCCGCCCGGGTGCAGGGCGTGGTGTTCGGTCAGCAGTACCTGATGCTGGATTACGACTGCCCGCGCGCCGTTCTCGAACGAGCCACCGCCATCACGCCGGGGCTCGAGTCCCCGACCATCGCGCCCCTGGCCGACCCGGACTGGGTGGCGGTGCGCGCCCTGGTGCCGCGACGCGACATCAACGACATCATGGATCAGATTGCGGCGATCGGAGCCAAGGCGATCCTCGCCTCCGACGTGCGATTCTGCCGCTTCTAGCCCAACTCCGAGTCGTGCTAGCGTCCCGGTCATGACGCATGCGCTCGTATTGCTGCTGGCACTGCTAATCGGCGTGGTCGCCGGTCTGCGGGCGTTCACCGCCCCCGCAGTGCTTGCCTGGGCCGCGTTCCTGCAGTGGATCAACCTGTCCGGAACGTGGGCGTCGTGGATGGGGCACTGGGCGGCCGTGGCGGTCCTGACCGTTCTGGCGGTCGCGGAACTGGTCAGCGACAAGATGCCGACCCTGCCCAGTCGCAAGTCCGCGCCGCAGTTCCTGCTGCGCTTGGCCGCGGGCGCCTTCTCGGGGGCCGTGCTCGGAACCGCGTGGGGGTACCGCTGGGGCAGCCTGGGCGCCGGGATGATCGGCGCGGTGGTGGGCACCATAGGGGGCTTTGCCGTTCGTACCGCCATGGTCCGCGCCAATGGCGGCAACGACCGGCCGGTTGCGCTGTCTGAGGATGTGTTTGCGGCCGTCGCCGGAATCGCGGTCGCGTACGCCACGAGCCTCATTTGAGGCTCAGTGGGCGTGGATGACCACGCCCCGAATGTTGCGGCCGGCGAGCATATCGTCGTAGGCCTCGTTGATCTCCTCGAGTTTGTACTCGGCGGTGACCGTCTCGTCGAGCAGAAGTTTTCCTTCCCGATACAGACTGAGGAGCCGGGGGATGTCGGCGCGCGGATTGGCTTCGCCGTACAGGCTGCCGAGTAGACGCTTCTGAAAGAGCGTGATCATGGCTGTCGGCATCATCGGCGTCACATCGCTGATCGGGGCGAGTGCTGTCAAAACCACCGCGCCGCCCTTGCGGATGATCCCAAATGCGTCGTTGATCATTGGACCCTCGACGACGCCGACGGTCAGGATCGCCGAGTCGGCCATCACGCCCCGGGTCAACTGGCCCACCAACTCCATCGCCTCCGGCATCGAGGTGACGAAGTGGGTGGCGCCGAAGAGAAATGCCTTGTCCCGCTTGGTTTCCACCACGTCAATAACAATGATCTTCTCCGCGCCGGCCAGTCGGGCACCCTGCACAGCACCGCTGCCGATCCCGCCGCAGCCGATCACCACGACCGTGTCGCCGGGACTCACGTCTGCGGTGTTGACCGCCGATCCCCATCCGGTGGTGACGCCGCAGCCCAAGAGGCAGGCCCGGGAGAGCGGGATGTCATCGTCGATCTTGATCATTGAGGCTTCGGGCACGGTGCCGTACGGGGCGAAGGTGCCCAGGCCGATGGCAGCGTAGACATCCTGCCCGCGGGCATGGCGACGGAAGGTGCCATCGGGTTGTAGCCCAATGAGGCTGTTCGCACCCATATCGCATAAATTCGAATTCCCCGTCGCGCACCAGCGACACCGCCCGCACGCTGGTAGGAAGGCGGCCACCACATGGTCACCGACCTTCAGTTCGCGCACGCCGGGGCCGGCGTCGACGACGACACCGGCACCCTCGTGGCCGCCGATGATCGGAACCGGCGCGGGTAGGTCCCCGGTGCGGATGTGGTGATCGGAGTGGCAGAGTCCGGTGGCCTCGAAGGACACCAGGACTTCACCGTCGCGCGGGGGATCGAGGTCGACTTCTTCGACGCTCCAATCCTGTTCGTAGTCCCACAGGATGGCGGCATTCATCTTCATTAGGTTTCACCGAACGGTCGAGGTGTGAGTCTCGTGAGCATAGGACGCGTGCCCCGTCACCGGGGCGAGGACGACGGAGTCCACTGTGGCAGGCTGAATCGCTGTGACCGACAACCCGGGGGTTCCGCGCAGGACAGGTCCATTTGCCGTCGGTGACCGGGTCCAATTGACCGACCCCAAGGGCCGGCACTACACGATGATCCTCAACC
>JBMOKE010000150.1:0-5329 GCA_049315425.1 Mycobacterium sp.
GAACTGGCCCCCGAGCGCCATGGCCTCGCTATCGTTGCGCCGGTGGCGGTTAACAAGCTGAGAATCTGGGTCGCGGGTGCCGCCCTGGGATTCGCGCTGGCCGGGCCGCAGGCCTTCGGCACCGCCAACGCCGAGGTCGGCGAAAGTGATGCCCCGGCGGCCACCGCGGATGCGGGAACACCGAATCACCGGGCGAGCCGGGCCGGCAGGGTGGCGCCAGGGCCCCGCGCAACAGTCGTGACACGCTCGAGTGCGCCCCGCCTCGCCGCGGATCGACCGAGCCGGATCGCTGACAGTGCGGTCGCCGTTGCGCGCACCTCGACACGACTCACGTTGCCGGTCGACCAGATACTCACACCGGCCGCCCAGCCCAACGCGGTTGCGCGGGCCACGCGTTCAGTCGCCACCGATCCCACCCGGCGCGCCGTGGCCGCAGCCAACCCGGTCGAGGAATTTCTCACCGGGGCCAAGGTGTGGGTGGACACCTTCGCCAACTTTTATCCGTGGTGGAGTGGCAGCCTGCTTCCTCCGGGAGTGCGGCGGATTTTTTTCAACGCCAGTCCGGTCGCCGCCCCGATGCAGATCGAACTCGACCTGCCTGCCGGAGTCAGCAGCGGCGCCATCGCGTTCACCGCCACCGACGCCGACGGCAACCGGCTGCTCTACGCGGTGCCCACCAAGGGGCTGCCCGGCGGCCCCGAGCGCGGCAGCGTGACCGTCGACAACACCGCCGGCACGTTCACCTACACACCCGAGGTGGACTTCGTCGGCACCGACACCTTCTCCTTCATCGTCAGCGACGACACCGACCCGCACGTCCACGCCTGGGACGGGCTGCTCAACGCCGCGTTCGGGATCCTCGACACCAGCCTGGCGGGCGGACACCACACCACAGCGACGGTGACGGTGTTCAACAACGAAGATGCCACACCGGATATCGTCGGGGACTTCACGGTGCTGACCTACAACGTTTCGGGCCTACCGTTCCCGTTCTCAGCCGGGGCATGGCCCAGAATCACCAATACCCTCCAGATCGGTTCGCGGATAACCGATTTCGACATCGTCAACGTCCAGGAGGATGTCGCTTATCATCCGTTCCTGATCGCCGAAGCGCTCTTCCCGGACCGGACCGCACCGCAGGTTCCGACCTGGGCGTGGCCGGTCGGGGTGCCGTTCTCCGACGGACTCAACTCGCTGTCCGCCTACTACATCGAGAGCCTGGACCGGCAGGCGTGGAGCACCCGGCCGGATCTGCTGAACCCGGGTGGATTCACCTACACCCGTCAACACATTCCGGGCGGCTCGTCGGTGGACGTCTACAACGTCGACACCAGTGGTGGAGCGCTGACCAACGTCGAGATCGCGCAGCTGTCGACGTTCATCGGCACCAACTCGATCGATCGAGCGGTCATCGTCACCGGTGACTTCGGCCAGCTGTACTCCGATGCCGGCGAGACATTGAGTGCGTTCGCCGCCGCCAACGACCTCACCGACGCCTGGGTGCAACTCGAGTACGGCGGCACCGCACCCACCGATGCGCCGACGTGTGCCTACGCCGACAACTGCGAGCAGCCGGACAAGATCTTCTACCGCGACGCCGCGCCGCTGATCACCGGTGCCCTGTCGTCGAGTCCGGTTCGACTGCAGGCGCTGTCCTATACCAATGAGGGACTGAACTTCCTCAACGCCGCCGGTGCGGACCTGTCGGCGAGCAGGCCGCAGTCGGTGACGTTCGGCTACACCGTCGACACGATCGGGCCCATGAACGTGGACCTGGCCAACTGGATGGCGGAGTTGCCGGCACTGTCGACGTTGCCGTTGACCGAGCTGCCGATCCCCGGTACGCATGACTCGGGCAGCTACGGAATCACCCCGACCTCGCCGTGGGCGCTGACCGGTGTGGACCAATTCGGTTTCCTCACAGAGCTTCCCGGCTTCCTCCAGGACCTTGTTGTCAAGCCGATCGCCGCTGGCTGGGGTAAGACTCAGTCGAAGACTCTCTATGAGCAGTTCGCCGATGGTGTGCGCTACGTGGACCTTCGGCTCACCAACGAGCCCGACGGCACGGTCTACCTCGAACACGGACTGCGCTCGGTGCCGTTCGCCGATGCCGTCGACGATATCGCCGCCTTCGCCACCGAACATCCGAAGGAAGCGCTTGTCATCTACATCCAGGGCATCAACAACTTCACCCCGGTGACCCACGCCGACGTCATCGCACAGATGGATGCGGCGTTCGGGTCGCGGATGGCTCCGCGTGCGCTGGGCACCTCGGCGACGCTGGAGGAGCTGTGGGCGATCGACAAGAACGTCATCGTCGTCTACAACAATGCCGACGTCGTCGCCGCCGACGAGGACCTGTGGCCCGATGACACGCTGTACCGGCCGTGGCCCAACGTCCAATCCGTGCCGGCGCTGCTGGACGCCAACGGCAATAACCTCAACACCCGGCCGCCGGCGGCGATCTGGGGCATGTTCGGCGAGCCGACACCCAGCTTCATTAACTACATCACCGGCGCGCTCACCATCAGCACGCGCAATATCGAGGAGTTCATGTTCAACGTGCACGCTCCCGTGCAGCAGTGGGTGCGCGTCAACTTCAAGAACTCGGTGAACCTGGTGACCGCCGACTGGTACCAGGAGTTCTGGCCGGCCGGATCCACCTTCGCCCGCGACGGGATCGGTGCGGTGTATGAAACCCTGGGCTCAAGACCGACCGGTGTTGACGTCGGAACCCTGGCGGTGACTGCGGCAGCGTGAGCGGCGGGTCGGACCGCTCACGCCTCGCCCTGAGGGAACGGGTCCTCGTCGAGTACGTCCGCGGTCGGTCCGGGAGATAACCGGTGCACGAATGCCAGCCCCAGCGCAACCGACTGACCCACCAGTAGCGCGAAGAGGGCAGTGCCAATACCGACGATGCCGCCCAGTGCCCACCCGGCCACCAGCACGCTCACTTCGATGATCAGCCGGACCCGTCCCACCGGCCAGCCGGTGACCCGGTGCAGGCCCGTCATCCAGCCGTCCCGCGGGCCCGGGCCGTGGCCGCTGGTGAGGTAGAAGCCGCTGCCGAGGCCGATCAGGGCGATCCCGAGGAACACCAACCCGAGTTGGCCGATCACAGAGTCGGGCGTACTGACCCTCGGGTAGGTGATTCCCAGGGCCAGTGCGATCACGATGATGTTCATCACCGTTCCCAGTCCGGGGCGCTGACGCAGCGGAATCCACAGTGCCAGAACGCCTACCGACACCGCGAAGGTGGTCCAGCCGATACCGAGTCCGGTGCGCACGCTGAGTCCCTGAGCCAGCACCGACCAGGGCGAGGCACCGAGATCCGACGCCAGGATGAGGGCGTCGCCGGTGCCGAACAACCACAGTCCGACGACCAGCGCCGCGAAGGACGCCGGCGTGGGCCGCCACACCGACGGCGCGGTGAACCGGGTGCGTCCGACGGTGCGCGAGCCGCGCAGTACCGAGCGCGCCAGCTGGCTCCACCTGTTGGCATCCGGCACGCACCGAGCCTAGGGCGCGGGCGTGCTTCCCGATCCAGGGCTCCACCGCGTACCGTCGAGACTGTCCTGCTGGGCCGGTGCCGGTGCACCGGAAGTGATCGGAGAGCGCACGTGACGGCGGTAGTCGAAGTCGACGACAAGGTTCTGGGTAGTCAGGTCCTGGGGTTGGCGCGCGGGATGCGCGACCTGGTGGCGGCCAAGGCGGCCGAATCCGAGCAACTGCGCACCCTCAGCCCGGCCATCGTCGAGGAGATGTGGGCCAGCGGGCTGATGTCAGCGCTGAACCCCGTCGAAGCCGGCGGCACCGAACCGTCCTTCGCCGAGATGATCGAAACCTGGATCGAGATGGCCACCCAGGACGGCTCCTTCGGTTGGATCGGTATCGCGAACCTGCCGTCGTCGTTCGCCGCCGCGGCGTATCTGCCCGACGAAGGTTTCGCCGAGGTGTTCACCGCCCACGACAATCAGGTCACGATGGGCGGACAGTTCTTTCCCAACGGACAGGGTGTGGCCGTACCCGGCGGATACCGGGTCACCGGTTCGTGGAGTTTCGGCTCCGGCACCGGCCATTCCGAGTACGTCTGCGCCGGATTCTTCCCGATGGACGGCGCGGAGATGCGTTGGGCCAGTGAGGGTTTCCCGGAGATGACGGTGGCGGTGATCCCGCGCGACGAGATCACCTTCAAGGACGGCTGGCATGTGCAGGGACTCAAGGGCACCGGGTCCTATGACTACAGCGTCGAGGACGTGTTCGTACCCGAGCACCGGACGTTCGCACTGTTCGCCCAAGAGCCGCGCCGGGGCAGCTCGCCTGCTGGACGCATGGGCATGATGCCGGTGACGGCGGCCGGCCATGCGGCCTGGGCGCTCGGGGTGTCCAAGAGCATGCTCGACGATGTCCAGGAATTGGCGGCGACGAAGTACCGGATGAGCGATATGGCCTCGCTGGCCAGCCGCCAGACATTCCAGAAGGGGCTGGCCCATCACGTCGCGGCGTGGCGTGCGGCCCGGCTGCTGGTGCTCGACGCCTTCACCACCGCCGAGGCCGCCGTCGCGGCGGGCGGGGACCTGACCCCGGGCCTGCGCGCCGATATGCGGGTGGCCGCGGTCTACGCCACCGATGTGGCCCGAAACTGCGCCGAGTGGGCGCACCTGGTGGCCGGCACCAGCTCGGTCCGCGAGGGCACCCGGCTCGAGCGGGCCTTCCGCGATATCTACACCGGAACCCAGCACGCCTTCATCAGCGAGAAGGTGGCCATCGACGTCGCCCAGATCTGGCTGGGCATCATCGAGGATCAGCCCGGTCTGTAGGTCCGGGGCCCGAAATCAGGCCCCGGCCAGCTTGCGCAGAAAGTCGTTGACGAAGTACTGCGCCTCGCCGCCTTCGATGGCGGCAACGATGAGATCGGCGACCAGCTCCGGCGGATCACCGGCTGAGTAATCGGTGGCCTCGCCACCGGCGCCCAGGCGATTCCTGCCGAAATCGGTGGCGGTCATCCCCGGGTAGACCTCGCTGACCACAATGCCGTCGGCGGCCAATTCCCCGCGCGCGGTCTGGGTGACGCCGAGTAGCGCGCGCTTGGACGCGGAGTACACGCTGTAGTCGGGGATGGTCATGAACGACGTGCCCGAGTTGACGTTGATGATCACCCCGGCGCCGGCGGCCCGCATGATCGGGATGACGGCCTGCATGGCGACGATCGGAGCCAGCACGTTCAGCGTGAAGATCTCGGTGAAGGCGGTCGGATCAATGTGCTCCACAGATGCGCCGTAGCCGCGGCCGGCGTTATTGATCAGTCCGTCCAGGCGGCCGTAGTGGC
>JBMOKE010000151.1:0-5299 GCA_049315425.1 Mycobacterium sp.
GCGCAGCTTGTCCACCGGGTGGCCCCAGAGGTTGCGTTCGGAAGGGCCGGATTCGGGCGACGCGCCGCCTAGCCCGGCCAGCACCGTCACCACCGCCGCGATCTCGGCGTCGCTGGGGTTGCCCTTGAGCACCCGGATCTCGGTCTCGCTGGCCTCGGTCTCGCTGGCCTCGGTCATAGGGGGATATTCCCATGCTTCTTCGGCGGGGTCTGGACGAGCTTGCGCTCCAGCAGTCGCAGCGCGCCGGCGATGTATCCGCGGGTGTGCGAGGGCGGGATCACCGCATCGACATATCCACGCTCGGCCGCCACGTACGGGTTCACCAGGGTGTCCTCGTAATCCCGCTGCAGTTCCAGCCGCAGCGCGTCGACGTCTTGGCCGTCGCGCGCCGCCTCGGTGAGTTGCTTGCGATAGACGAAGCCCACCGCACCGGAGGCGCCCATCACCGCGATTTGCGCGCTCGGCCAGGCGACGTTGACATCGCAACCCATGTCCTTGGAGCCCATCACGCAGTAGGCACCGCCGTAGGCCTTGCGGGTGATGACGGTGATCTTGGCGACGGTGGCCTCGCCGTAGGCGTAGAGCAGCTTCGCGCCGCGCCGGATGATGCCGTTGAATTCCTGCTCGGTGCCGGGCAGGAAGCCGGGAACGTCGACGAGCATGATGATCGGGATGTTGAAGCAGTCGCAGGTCCGAATGAATCGGGCGGCCTTCTCCGAGGCGTTGATGTCCAGGCAGCCGGCGAACTGGGTGGGCTGGTTAGCCACGATGCCGACCGGCCGGCCGTCCACTCTCCCGAAGCCGACGATGATGTTCTGCGCGTAACCCGCTTGAACTTCCAGGAACTCGTCGTCATCGAGAATGCGGGTGATCACCTCGTGCATGTCATACGGCTGGTTCGGCGAGTCCGGCATCAGGGTGTCGAGTTCGAGGTCCTCCTCGGTGAGGTTGTCCTCGATCGCACCCGGATGCGGCGGCGCCGCATGGCGTGGCGGCTCGGCGTAGTTGTTGGCCGGCAGGTAGCTGAGCAGTTCGCGCACATAGTCGAAGGCGTCCTGCTCGCCGGAGGCGACGTAGTGCGCGGTGCCGGACTTGGACATGTGGGTCTGCGCGCCGCCGAGTTCCTCCATGGTGACGTCCTCACCGGTGACGGTCTTGATGACGTCGGGTCCGGTGATGAACATCTGGCTGGTCTCGTTGACCATGATGACGAAGTCGGTCAGGGCGGGGCAGTAGACGTGACCGCCGGCCGCCGCGCCCATGATCAACGAGATCTGTGGGATCACACCGGAGGCCAGGATGTTGTTGCGGAAGATCTTGCTGTAGAGCCCGAGGGAGACGACGCCCTCCTGGATGCGTGCGCCGGCGCCGTCGTTGATGCCGATGAGCGGGCGCCCGGTCTTGATGGCCAGTTCCTGAACCTTGACGATCTTCTCGCCGTAGACCTCGCCGAGGCTGCCGCCGAACACCATGGCGTCCTGGCTGAAGATGCAGACGTCGCGGCCGTCGATGGTGCCGTAGCCGGTGACCACGCCGTCGCCGACCGGCCGGTTGTCCTGCAGGCCGAAGTTGGTGGAGCGGTGGCGGGCCAGACCATCCAACTCGACGAAGGAATCCTCATCCAGCAGGGCCAGGATCCGCTCGCGGGCGGTCAGCTTGCCTTTGGCGTGGGTTTTCTCGACCGCGGCCTCGCCCACCGGATGCAGCGTCTCCTCGGTGCGCTTACGCAGATCGGCCAGCTTGCCGGCCGTCGTATGGATATCCGGTTCGGTAACGCTCGTCATGGATGACGATGTTAGCCCCCGGCCACCGGCGGCCTCGGCTACGGGCGCGACCAGTTGTCGGGCCATCCGTCGAAGCCGAAAGCCTCGTGGCCGTTGATCTCCAGGCGGTAGGTGGTGGGTTCGTCAGGCCAATCGTTGACCAGCACCACCCACTCGTCGCCGTTCACTGCGGCGCGGTAGGGCCGGGTGGCGGTTCCGGTAGGAAGCCAGTCGACGCCCGTGCCCAGCGCGGACTCCGGCGTGGGCATCGCGGGTGCGGGCAGGCCATGCTGGTGCCGCAGTGCGGTCACGGTCTCGTAGAACGTGGCGACGTCCACCACGTCGACGTCGCTCTCGGCCGGCGCTACCACCGCGTCAAGTTGCGACATGTCGCGCACCAGGTGTCCGGTCGCCCAGTCGAAGGCGAGGATGTCCATACCGCCGTCCACCATCGGCACCGAGCGCACCGGGCGCGCCCCGGCGATCACGAACACCGGCGCCGGCGACGGCCCGCGCCGGCGTTTCTGGCCCAGTGAGATTCCCGGGGGGAGCTCCCGCCAGAGTCGGCCGATCTCACGAACGAGGTCGGCGAGTTCGTCATCCTCGCCGGGCAGCCCGGCGGCCAACGTCTCGGTGTTGATCGCGGTCCAGGCGAGCCACGTGCCGGCGGCCTCGATAGCGGTGGGCCCGAAACCGGCGTCGATCACCGCTCGCATGCCCCCGAGCGCTTCGGCGACCGCGCGGGTGGCGGGGTGTGCGGGTGGGTGCACTTCCAGCCAGGCGAAGGCCTCGTCGAGGCGGGCGATGAGGGTGGTCAGCGGGTACGTCATCGGGTGGCCTTGCTAATTGCGGTGTGGGTGGCGTAGGAGAACATCATGGGCTATCCCGACAATGTTCTGGCCGACGGCGAGCAGGTGGTCCTGCACCGGCACCCGCACTGGAAGCGCCTCATCGGACCGGTACTGGCTCTGCTGGTCTGCACCGCGTTGGCCTTCTTCGCCGCCGCGGTGGTCAGCCGCACCGGCTGGGACCCGCGCGCCCGGCAGGTGGTGTCGGGGGTGATCGCGGCGATCTGGCTGGTTCTGGTCGGCTGGCTGACGCTGCGGCCGTTCTCGGCCTGGTTGACGACGCACTTCGTGATCACTGACCGCCGCGTGATGTATCGCCACGGCGTATTCAACCGAGCGGGCATCGATATGCCGATCGCACGAATCAACAGTGTTGAGTTCCGGCATGGCCTCTTCGATCGAATGATGCGCACCGGCACCCTGGTCATTGAATCGGCGTCGCAGGACCCGTTACAGTTCCACGACATTCCGCGGGTCGAGCAGGTGCACGCACTGCTCTATCACGAAGTTTTCGACACGCTGGATTCGGAAGAATGGTGATCGGCATGAGCGGAGATGCGATCCTCGATCGCTTCGGTGATACCGCCGGCGGTCAAGACCGACTCCAGGGTCAGGTCCGGCTCGCGGCCCATCTCATCGGGGAACACCCAGCGTCTTAGCGCCCAGAACCGGAACGCCATCTGCAGCAGATTGCCGATGACGTAGGCGGAGACGAAGTCAGCGATGTTCTCCATGGTCAGTGACACGTTCGGCACTCGCAGGCCCAGCATGTAGCTGGAGACCCACAGCGGTGCCATGCTCAACAACACACCTACGCCGCTGACCCCGAAGAACAGCAGGGCTTCATGGGAGCGTTCCCGGCCGCCGCGGTCCCGGAAGCTCCACTCCCGATTGAGAATGTAGGAGGCGATCACCGCGACGATCCCGGAGATCACCTTGGCCGTCACCGGCTTGGGCTCCAGGATGGTCAGTTTGAGGGTGTAGAAGATCACCGAGTCGATGATGAATGTGGTGGCTCCGACGATCGCGAACTTGATCAGTTCGTGGTGCTGTTCGGCGAAGGGCCGGATCGACCGGGGCAGCCGGGCGATCGTGGCATCGGCAAAAGACACGGGGCAAAGTCTACGGACAACGCGACAGCTTGCGTAGTGGTGCTGGTCACCGCCGTTAACCACGGGTTATGACACGATATTGAGCGTGCCGAAGGTTGCGATGGTGGGTGGCGGTCAGCTGGCCAGGATGACCCATCAGGCCGCGATCGCCCTCGGTCAAAGCCTGCGGGTGCTGGCGACGGATCCCGATGACCCGGCTGCTCAGGTCAGCCCCGACGTGGTGATCGGATCCCATACCGATCTGGATGCGTTGCGGCAGGCCGCGGTCGGCGCGGACGCGCTGACTTTCGACCACGAGCACGTACCGACGCATCTGCTGGACATCCTCGTCGCCGAGGGAGTCACCGTGCTGCCCGCCCCCGAGGCGCTGGTGTTCGCTCAGGACAAGCTCGCGATGCGCCGACGGCTGGGCGAACTCGGCCTGCCGGTGCCACGTTTCGCCGCCGTAGAGACAGTCGATGACGTCGACGTCTTCGCGGCCCGGGTCGATGCTTCGTTGGTGATCAAGACCGTTCGCGGTGGCTACGACGGCCGCGGGGTGGTAGTGACCACCGATCTCGCTCATGCCCGCGAGGTCGTATCGGGATATCTGGCGCAGCAGGTGCAGGTGCTGGTGGAGGAGCGGGTATCGATGCGCCGGGAGCTTTCGGCGTTGGTGGCCCGCTCGCCGCTGGGTCAGGGAGCTGCCTGGCCGGTGGTGGAAACCGTTCAGCAGGAAGGGATTTGCGTGACGGTGCTGGCGCCGGCGCCGGGACTGCCCGACCGGCTTGCCGTCGACGCCGAGCAGTTGGGTCTGCGGATCGCCCACGAACTCGGCGTGGTGGGAGTGCTCGCGGTCGAGCTTTTCGAGACCGTCGACGGCACTCTGATGATCAACGAGTTGGCCATGCGCCCGCATAACTCCGGCCACTGGACCATGAACGGCTCGGTCACCAGCCAGTTCGAACAACACCTGCGGGCGGTGCTGGACTACCCCCTCGGCGACACCCGCGCGATCGCCCCGGCCACGGTGATGGCCAACGTGCTCGGTGCGGCGCAGCAGCCGGCGATGAGCATGGATGAGCGACTGCACCACCTGTTCGGCCGGATCCCGGATGCCCAGGTGCACCTCTACGGCAAGCAGGAACGCCCGGGCCGCAAGATCGGGCACGTGAACATTCTCGGTAATGATCCCGGGCCGGTGCGGGAGCGCGCCGAACGCGCGGCACACTGGTTATCGCACGCAGAATGGTCTGACGGATGGGACGGCGCACATGACTGAGCAAGCCCTAGTCGGCGTAATCATGGGCAGCGACAGCGATTGGCCGGTGATGTCGGCCGCCGCCGAAGCGCTCGCCGAGTTCGACGTGCCGTTCGAGGTCGGCGTGGTGTCGGCGCACCGCACGCCGGAGCGAATGCTGTCCTACGCCCGCGACGCGGCCGGTCGGGGTATCGCGGTGATCATCGCCGGTGCGGGCGGCGCAGCGCACCTACCGGGAATGGTCGCCTCGGCCACAGCACTGCCGGTTATCGGCGTCCCGGTGCCACTGGCCACCCTCGACGGCCTGGACTCACTGCTGTCGATCGTCCAGATGCC
>JBMOKE010000152.1:0-5298 GCA_049315425.1 Mycobacterium sp.
GCCATCGCGGCATCGCTGGTGGGTCCTGATCTGGCCTTGGAAGACGGCGAGGGCGCACTGGCGTCCCGGGCCGCGATGGGCGCCCGCGGGATGGCCATCGCCGGCGGCACCTCGGAGGTGGCGCGCAACCAGATCGCCGAACGCATCCTGGGCATGCCGCGCGATCCGCTGATCAAGTAGCGGCGGTCGATGGCCGAGCCCATGATCCCTGGGATCACCGGGACACTGGACGATGACGCCGTCGCCGCTTTACGCGGCTGGGTGCGCGCAGAGGGCATCGGTACCGATGTGACCGACGTTGTGCCCCTGGCCGGTGGCAGCCAGAACGTGGTGGTGCGCGTGAAAGTCGACGGGCGCGCGCTGGTCCTGCGTCGTCCGCCGCCGCATCCTCGGCCCAACAGCAACCGGACCATGCAGCGTGAGATCGCGGTGTTGCGCACGCTCGCCGGCAGTGTGGTGCCGCATCCGGAGATCGTCGCCTCCTGTGTGGACCTCGATGTCCTCGGGGTCGTCTTCTACCTGATGGAGGAGGTTGACGGGTTCAACCCGGGCAACGAAGTTACGCCGGCTTATGAGCGCGACCCGGCGATGCGTCATCAGGTCGGCCTGAACTATGCCGCTGACGTCGCCAGGCTCGGGCAGGCGACGTGGGAGGGCAGTGACCTGGAGGCCTGGAAGCGTCCGGGATCGTTCCTGGAACGCCAAGTGCCGCAATGGCGTTCGGCGGTTGCCGCCTACCGGCAGCAAGATGGGTACGCGTATGACTCGTTACCCGGAGTCGACGACCTCGCCGACTGGCTGGAGGCGAACCGCCCGCCGGATCCCGAACCGGGCATCCTGCACGGCGACATCCACCTCAACAACACCATGCTGCGTCGCGACGCCGCTGAAGTGGCGGCGTTCGTCGACTGGGAGATGTGCACGATCGGCGATCCACTGCTCGACCTGGGCTGGATGCTGGTGTGCTGGCCGATCGCGCCCAACCCATTGGGCTCGGCGGGGTATCTGGCCGAGTTGGGCGGACTGGCCCAGCGCGGTGAGCTGCTCGAGGCCTACCAGGCTGCGGGCGGGCGGTGTACCGAGCACCTGGATTGGTACCTCGCGCTGGCCTGCCTGAAGTTGGGTGTGGTCATCGAGGGCACCTGGGCGCGCTACCTGGCCGGCGCCGCGACCAAGGAAGCAGGCCAGCGATTGCACGACGGCGCGGTGATGCTGATGGGCCTGGGCACCGCAGTCGCCGCCGGCGACAACCCGTTTCACTAGGCCGTCCAACCTGGCCACCTCTTCCCACCTACCGCGAGCAGACGCAAAGTCGCACTTACGCGGTCAGTTTCGTGCGACTTTGTGTCTGCTCGCAGGAGAGGATCAGCGCTGGGGGCTGTGCGCTTCGCAGGTGCACTGCTGCGCGGTGGGTACTGAGCGCATGACCTCGGCGACGTGCTCGCCGCAGCCGTCCCAGGTGGTCTTGTGACAGCGCGAACATGGAACCGGGTAGCACATGGTTGCCTCCTCGGGTCGAAATCTTAGCCGCTAGGCGAGGGGCCGCAGCACGATCGGCATACCGTCCATCGGCACCGGCATCCCGGCGTAGTCGTAGTGCGGCCGGTAATTAGGGTGGGTCAACTCCAGGCGGTAGTTGCGGAGTAACCGGTGCATGACGGTCTTGATCTCGAGTTGCCCGAACACCATGCCGATGCACTTGTGTGCGCCACCGCCGAACGGGGCGAAGGCATAGCGGTGCCGCTTGTGCTCGGAGCGCGGCTCGGCGAAGCGGTCCGGGTCGAACGTTAGAGGATCGGTCCACAACTCCGCGAGTCGGTGCGTCACGGACGGCCACAGGTTCACGTTGGTCCCGGCCGGGACGTAGTGGCCCAGGATCTCGGTATCACGTACCGCCCGGCGGATGTTGAAGGGCAGCGGCGTGACCAGGCGCAGCGACTCGTTGATCACCAGCTCGAGGGTCTCCAGCTTGTCCAGCGCCTCAATATCGAGTGGGCCGTCGCCCACCCGCGCACCTTCGTCGCGACAGCGGTCCTGCCACTGCGGGTTGGCCGCCAGGTGGTAGGCCATTGTGGTCAGGGTGGAAGTAGAGGTGTCGTGGGCGGCCATCATCAAAAAGATCATGTGATTGACGATGTCGGCATCGGTGAAACTATTCCCGTCGTCGTCAGCGGCATGACAGAGCACCGTCAGCATGTCGGTACCCTGGGCGTCACGCCGCGCTGTGATCCGCTCAGTGAAGTAGTCCTCCAACAGTTTTCGGGCCTGCAGCCCACGCCACCACTTGAACGGCGGGACCGATGTCCGAATGATCGCGCCTCCGGAGCGGGTGGTGGTGGTGAACGCCTGGTTGATCTTGGTGACCAGTGCGCGGTCGGTGCCGGGTTCGTGGCCCATGAACACCACCGAGGCGATGTCGAGGGTGAGCTCTTTGACCGCCGGGTGGAATAGGAAGCGCGGGTTGTTGATCGGCCAGTCCTGGGCCACCACTGCCGTGGCCACCCGGTCGATGTGTTCGATATAGCCGGACAGCCGGGTTCGGGTGAACGCCTCCTGCATGATCCTGCGGTGGTACATGTGCTCGTCGAAGTCCAGCAGCAGCAGGCCGCGATTGAAGAACGGTCCGATCACCGGTAGCCACGCTGCCTGGGAGAAATCCTTGTTCTTGTTGGACAGCACTTCCTGGGTGGCGTCGGGGCCCAATGCGGTGATGGCGTTCAGCGCTGGAGTCTGCGAGTAGTGGACGGGACCGTTCTTGCGGTACATCTGCAGTACGTAGTCGGGCCCGCCCCGGAAGAGCTCGATGAGGTGACCCAGGACCGGCAGGCCGGCATCGCCCATCACCGGCTTGAGGCCGCTGCCCGCGGGCGGTTCGGCGAACACGAACTGCGGCCAGTCCCGACTCCGTAGTCGCCGGTCGATCGCACCCATCCCGGGAATGGTGTTCAGCGTCGGGGTGAGCCGGCGGCGGGCTTGGTCGACGAGGTGGTGCGGGGTGCTGACGGTGGTCATGACGCTCCTTGAAAGACAGGGCGATACCGCGTTTGGGTACACCTTGCGGCCAGAATTGACGGCTGTCAAGTTTCCTTCAGACCGCGGCGTGGTGCATGGTGAAAGGGTGAGCGCACCGTCGGGATCGGCCATCGGATCAGCCCTCGCGTCGGGGGTGCCGCGCCGACGCGGCGATAAGCAACGCCGCGCTATCGTGGCGGCGGTCCGCGAACTGCTCAGGGAGAAACCCTTCGCGGAATTGTCGGTCAGCACCATCAGTGATCGCGCCGGGGTGGCGCGATCGGGGTTCTACTTCTATTTCGACTCCAAGTACGCGGTGCTGGCACAGATCCTCGGCGAGGTCGCCGAAGAACTCGAGGAACTCACCGGAGACTTTGCGCCGCGCGGAGACGACGAGACGCCGGCGCAATTCGCCAGGCGGATGGTCGGCAGTGCGGCGGCGGTGTACGCCCACAATGATCCGGTGATGTCGGCGTGTAACAGCGCCCGCAGCACCGACGCCGAGATCCGCGAGATCCTTGATGGCTTCAATGATTCCGTCATCGACCAGATCGTGCCGATCGTCGAAGCCGAGATCGCCGGCGGCACCGCCGATCCGATCACGTCCGATGTGCGCGGTCTGGTGCGGACGCTGTCGGCTGCGACCGCGCTGACGCTGTCGGGGGAGTCGCTGTTCCTCGGACCCGAGCGCGATCTTGATAGGGCAGTGCAGGTATTGGAAAAGCTTTGGCTGCATGCTCTCTGGGGCGGGCAGGCCAGCGGCTAGCCATGGCGTCCAGCTTCGCGGGTAAGCGGGTTCTCATCACCGGTGCGGCCAGTGGTATCGGCCGGGCCACGGCGCTGCGACTGGCCCGGGATGGCGCGGTTTTGTACCTGACCGATATCAACGCCGAAGGACTCGCCCACACGGTTGCCGACGCCCGGGCTGCCGGCGCCGAGGTTGCCGAATATCGCGCACTCGATATCGCCGACCACGACGCGGTGGCGCACTTCGCGGCCGATATCCACACCCGCCATTCCGCGATGGATGTCGTGATGAATATCGCCGGTATCTCGGCCTGGGGAACCGTCGAATACCTCACGCACGGGCACTGGCGGTCAATGATCGACGTCAACCTGATGGGCCCGATCCACGTCATCGAGACCTTCCTGCCGCCGATGGTAGCCGCCGGACGTGGTGGCCAACTCGTCAACGTGTCGTCGGCGGCCGGACTGGTAGCGCTGCCCTGGCATGCCGCCTACAGCGCCAGCAAGTACGGCCTGCGCGGACTTTCCGAAGTGTTGCGCTTCGACCTGGCCCGCCACCGTATCGGTGTCTCGCTGGTGGTCCCCGGCGCGGTCAACACCCCACTGGTCGACACCGTGCACATCGCCGGCGTCGATCGGGAGCACCCCAGGGTGCAACGGATGGTGAGCCGGTTCAGCGGTCACGCCGTCTCGGCGGAGACGGTGGCCGACAAGATGTTGGCGGGTATCGCCAGGAACCGCTTCCTGATCTTCACCTCGGCCGATATCAGGGCGCTCTATGCCTTCAAGCGTTTCGCGTGGCTGCCCTACAGCTTCGCAATGACCCGGGTCAATGTCGCCTTCACCAGGGCGCTGCGGCCGCGGGGCGCGAACTCGCTGCCACCGGAGTGAGCACGGCAGGTGGGGGATTTTGCCCGCCAGCGTGTTGTGACGTGCGACACGCCGGAAACCGGACCGATGCGCGGCTTACGACCTGGGAGTTTCACGATTGTTATTCGGAACATCTTGTACCTCTACGCATTGTCAGCCACTAGGTGTAGTGTTCGGAGCGCTGGAAGACCCGCAACCGCAGGTCCGCCGGAATTACTGAAATACCTGTCCGTCTGGTCGTTTGACCGCCTTCGCCGAGGAGCTTCACTGAGATGACCATCACCGTCTACACCAAGCCGGCCTGCGTTCAGTGCAATGCCACCTACAAGGCGCTCGACAAGCAGGGCTTGGACTACGACATCGTGGACATCACCGAGGTTTCCGAGGCTCGGGACTATGTGATGGCTCTCGGTTACCTCCAGGCCCCCGTCGTGGTTGCCGGCGGCGAGCACTGGTCGGGGTTCCGTCCCGACCGGATCAGGGCCATCGCCGCGGTGGCCGATTTCTCTGAAGTCGGCCAGTCGGTGACTTCGGTCAGCGCCTAGCAGCCAGGTACTCGACCGATGAAGCTCGACGGCGGCCTCTCTGAGGGCGCCCCGGTAAGAGTGGTGTACTTCTCCAGCGTCTCGGAGAACACCCACCGGTTCGTCCAGAAACTCGATCTGCCGG
>JBMOKE010000153.1:0-5291 GCA_049315425.1 Mycobacterium sp.
GCATGAATCCGATGACAGACTCGGCGAGAGTGAACAGTCGCGCAGTGTCAGCGGCAGCGTCGTTCTCGGTTCCAGCCATGCCATGAACCTAACGTGTGCGCCTAGAAGCAGTCGGACGCACCATCGACAACGAACAGCGCCCCGCTGGTGTAGGAGCTGTGTTCGGTACACAGGAAGGCGATCGTCGGGGCGATCTCCTCGACACGACCGAATCTGCCGAGCGGAATAAGCGCCACCTCAGAATCGATCAGCGCGGGAATCCCCTTCATCGGAGCCGTCATCGGGGTGTCGATCGTCCCGGGAGCAACCACGTTCACCCGGATGCCCTCCCTGGCCCATTTCACCGCGAGCGTTCTGGTCAGCGCAATGATCCCGGCCTTGGCGGCGCTGTATCCGGGAACCATCGTCACTGCCCGAAGTGCCGACATCGACGACAGATTGACCACCGCGGCTCCACCTGCGGCGGTGGACGCCTTGAGCGCTCGCCACAGTGCAACCGTCAGCCGGTAGGTCCCGTTGAGGTTGAGCGCCACGGAGGCATCGAATCCGTCCGGAGCCGACTCGTCGAGTCCGCCGGGAAAGTTGGCGCCGGCGTTGTTGACCAGGACATCGAGGACGTCGAAGCGTGCTTTCACGGCGTCGATGGATTGCGGGTCGGTCAGCACAAGTTGCGCATAGGCCATTCCGGAGAGATCGGTCTCGTACTCCCCCGCACTGGCCCGGGTTCCGGTGACGGTGACATCGGCACCGGCATCGCGGAACAACACAGCGGTCGCATGGCCGATACCGCTGGTGCCGCCGGTGATGAGCACGCGGGCACCGGTGAAATCAAAGGTGACACGGGCACTCATGAGTAGCTCACGATCTGCTTCTTCAGCCATGCTGCCTCCCAGAAGTTATTGCTATCGATCAGTAGTCGTTCATGCGCCGCCTTGAGAACCTGCCGGGCACCTGGGTGGTCGTTATCGACATCGGTCACCTTCTCCGCCAGGTGAATGGCCTGCACCGGCCGGCCTGCGTCGAGATGGACCTGCGCTCGGGCTACGAGTGCGTCAGCTCCGGCCAGTTCCACCAAATCGGCGCTGATATCGGTCGGATCCACCGGATACAGCTCGGTGGTGGACCGGTGATGGAACCAGCCCGAGTAGTTCTCCCAAATCGCCCGAACACCCCAGGGAACCTTGCCGTAGCCCTGGCCCACCTCGAGGTGCGCCGGCAGGGTGATCTCGCGCATCAGAGTGCGGACGTCCTTTCCGGCATTCATTCCCTCCACTGTCGCGTCGTGGACGTACTGGACCGCGTCGCGCAGCCGGGTGAGCTCAAATTGGATTTGCTCTCTACCGGTGATCGGCCAGAAGTGGCCGCTCAGAAGGACCTCGGGCTCCAGCGCACGAATGCGCTCGATCGAGTCGATCACGGTGAGCGCATCGCGGTAGCGGTCGCCGCGCATGGTCACCAGGTTCGGTATATGTCCGAACAGTGCGCCGAAGACATTGCCGCACAGACAGATCTTCTCGTCGGGCAGCCAGACGACCATCGAATCGTTGGTCTCGCCGCCGGGCGTGGCGATGAGTTCGAAGGTGCGTTCGCCGACGGTGAGAGTACGGGTGTCCTCGACGACGATGTCCGCGTGCGGGGTGCTCTGGCCGGGTAGTTTCTTGCCGAACCGTTCCTGGATCTTGGCGATGCCGGTGGCGAGAGTGGTGGAGAAGGCGAATGCGCTGCGCGAGACTCGGTACCGCGCCAGGCGTTCATTATCATCGCGCCATTGCTCCCAGTTGGCCTGCGCCACAATCTGCGTTTCAGGATCGCGCACGCTGTCCAATCCCCCGACGTGGTCGTAGTGACCCTGCGTCAGGATGATGTAGCGCACCGGAGACGAGTTGACAGAATCCAGGCTGGCGCGGTGGACCGGGCCCTCGAACCCCATGCCGGTGTTGATGATTACTCGGCCCTCGGAGGTCGGGATCATGAAGACATTCGTCAGTCCGGGCGAGCACCAGATGCCGGGACTGACTTCGTCAATAACGTCCGGCACCGCGGGCACCATCGCCTCGGCGCCAGGACGGGTCAGGTATACGGGCTCGAATTCCGTCATGGGTGTTCTCCTGTCAGTGATCGCTAGACCGGACGGCGACTTCGGGCCGAACATCGAAACGATCGAAGTAGAAGTCGAATCGGGACCGCACGTCTTCGGGTGTCACCCCGAAATGGCGTTGCAGGTCATACCGAATAGCGCCGTGCTTACCTCGTGGATTGCTGTCGATATACCGTTCGAAGCTCTTGCGCACCCCGGGAGTCAACTCGACGCCGGCTCGGTCGTACAGCGATTCCAGGACAGTCATCTCGTTGCCGTTGAGTTGGTGGAAGCTGATATCGATACTGCGCTCGGCGGGCACTAGATCGCGATCACGCAAGCCCGCGCTGAGCAGGCGGTGAATCCGATCGGTCCAATAGTTGATGAGCCATTCGGGGTCGATGCTGGTGCGACGCAGGCGATCCGCATAGGCCATCATCGTGACCGTCGACTGGATGACGGCGACCGGATCGCGGTGGGTGAACGCGACCGTCGCGTCGGGGAACGTTGCCATCAGGGGCCCGAGCTGCTCAGAATGCTGCGGGGACTTCAACACCCAGGTCTGCGGACCCCGGAAGAAGGTCAGCGCCTGCAGCACCTTCTTCATATAGGCGTAGTGCTTCCTCTGGTCGAGTGCCAGGTAGGTGTCGCGCCAACTCGGCACGCGGGCAAGCCATTCCACGATGTAGCTGGCAAAGTCGAGATCGAGAAGCTCGACCTCTTCCTCGATCGCCTCAGGGAACTGATCGTGCATAGCCGCGACTAGCGGCATGTTGGCCAGCATCGCGTCGTGTTCGGCGCGTGCGCGCCCGTAACGCGGATCAACCCCGAACACATCGGGTCCGCGGCCGCGGGCCGGAATCGGCTCCTGACTCTCCCAGTACGGCAGGGCCCGTCGGCGCCGGTCGGCCGCCAGCAGATTCACCAGATGCGTGGTACCCGATCGCGGCATGCCCACCACGATGATCGGCTTCTCGATCTCGATCGACTCGATCTCCGGGTAGCGCTTGATAAGGTCCGCCAGCGAGATCCGGTTCCGCAGCAGCCGAACAATGCGCGACCGCTGTGTGCCGCGACCCAGCTGAGTCAGACCCGTATCGGCTTCGACCGCCGCCACATAGGCACCGAGACGCGCCGCGAAGTCTGTCGTGTCGCCGAGATCGTCGGACCCCGCACCAGCAACGGCCTCGTCGATCATCCGGTCGATATCGAAGGTGACCGGTCGGGATTCGGTGTATTCAAGTACCTGTCGCTGCATATCGGTCAGTCGGGGTGAGGTCAGGTCGTCGAGATCAATGGTCGGCATTGAGGAACTCATTGTTACGTCTCCGTCCTCATCGTTATGTTGGGTGCGCGACACCGCACACAGCATGGACAACCTATCGCCCATCGCGGCCTCTCCGCCGCGATCCGAGGAGAGATCAATGACCACTATCGGACAGGTCCGCATCACCGGCGCGGGACAGGTCAGCCTCGACCGAGTCGAGTTGCCTCCGTGTGGACCGCGGGATGCGATCGTCGAGGTGCACGCCTGCGGTATCTGCGGCAGCGACCTGAGCTACATCCGGCTCGGCGGCCTCGCCGGGCCGAGCGGTGAGCCGATGCCTCTCGGCCACGAACTTGCCGGTGTCGTGACAACTGTTGGCGCTGAGGTGACCGACGTCGTCCTGGGTCAGCGGGTGGTCGTACACCCCGGCGGGGACGATATCGGCCGTATCGGGAACGGAACGGCTGAAGGTGGCCTGGCCGACGCCGTGCTGGTTCGTGAGGCGGCCAGGGGCGGACGGCTGTTTCCCATCCCCGATGACATGGAGCTCGATGTCGCCGCGCTCGCCGAACCAGTCGCGGTGGGAATGCATGCTGCCGAGCAGGCCGATGTCGGTCCCGAAGACAAGGTCGCGGTCTTTGGGTGCGGACCGATCGGTCTGGCGGCGATCGCAAGCCTGGCAGATCGCGGTCTGACCGATATCGTCGCCGTCGACCTGTCTGCCACCCGGCGCCGGCTCGCGGAGACCCTCGGTGCCACAGCGACCATCGACCCGGTAGACGCCAGCGTGTGGGCTGAACTGAGCCGGCTGCACGGTACAGCCAAGGTCCAGTTCGGGACGGCCCCGGCCACCTCCGCGTACATCGAGGCCACCGGTTCGTCGAAGATGCTCGCCAAGATCGTCGACCGCGCCGGACGAGGTTCGACCATCTGCGTCGTCGCGCTGCACTACGAGCCGGTTCCGATCAACTTCCTTAGCGTGTTGATGCAGGAACTGACTATTCGCGGATCGATCGAATACCCCGCGCGTTTCGCCGATGCCATCGAACTGCTAAGCCGCCGCGACCTGTCCCCCTTGATCACCCATCGTTTCGGATTGGCCGACATTGCCGATGCGCTGGAGCTTCTCAGTCGCAGCAAGGAATGCGGCAAGGTCATGATCGAGATGCGCTGACCGCCGTCACAGGCCATCGTCCGGACGGTAGATTGTCAGCAACAACGTCCGAAGGAGCGAGTCGATGACCGATCAGGATCCCAACCTCTACGGGCAGCCTTCCGGCTTCCCGCCGCCCCCGCCCAGTGGATATCCCCCGCCACCACCTGCCGGTTACCTTCCGTCCAATCCCTATGGTGTTCCCGGTGCGTACCCGTCGGGTCCGCCGGCTGCGTGGGGCGGACATCCCGGCGGGTTGGGCGTGAGATTCGGCGCCCGCATCATCGACGGAATCCTGGTGGGCATCGTGGCGGGCATACTGGCGATGATCTTCGGGGCAACAAGCAACATTCTCGTCACCGGATTGTTCTCCGGCGTGCTGATGTTCGCCTACTTCGTGGCCATGGAGGTCACGCAGGGCCGCACGCTCGGCAAGATGCTGCTGGGGCTGAGCGTCCACGGCCCCGGCGGTGCGCCCAAGCCGGATGTGAAACAGTCCGCCATCCGCAATGCCTTCACATTACTGACGATCGTTCCCTACATCGGGGGGCTGCTGGCAGTGATCGCCTACGTCGTGATCGCGGTGACTATCAATAGCAGCCCGACCAAACAGGGCAAGCATGACGAGCTGGCCGGCGGAACCCAGGTCACCAAGTCATAGTCGATGCGCTGGCTGGTTATCCGATCAGCCCGCCTCCGTTGCCTCGCCCCGTGCTGTTCGATCAACACTGGGGTGAGTTGACATTCGTTCACTGGCCGGTGCGGCCGGCCGACGTCGTCCACCTCTTTCCGCC
>JBMOKE010000154.1:0-5244 GCA_049315425.1 Mycobacterium sp.
CAGTGCCAGTGGCGGTTCCAATGCCACTCGTGCAGGTCGTCGGTGCCGCCCGCCTCAACCGTCTCGGCGGTCTCCGCTGAAACTGAACCGGTCGGCACGCGCGCCGTCGCCCGGCCGGGATAACCACGGCGCCGGGAAGGCCTATCGGCCGCGGTGCCCGGTCCGATTCGTCGAACCTCGGGTCCTCTGCCGACCACGTTGTTGGGTCGGTCTGAACCCGATGATCCATCACCGACGCCCGGAGTTTCACCCGCCCCGACCGGACTGGCGGCGGCAGGCACCACGCCCACAATGCCGACCGCCCCGCACAACACACCGGCAGTGATCGCCCAACCAACCACCGCGGTGCGCCGTCGCGACCGGTTCACAGATACCCCTTGACGTCCGCGGGCGCCGTCGGGCGCCCAGGTTTGCGGAATTGGATCAATTATCGCATACCTGCAGGTCGTGGAAGCGGGGCTTGTCTCGGGCGATAGTGTTGAACGCACCGGTCGTCGAGTCTGTCTCGCCGGCCGCCGACGACCTACTCGGGAGGCAACGGCCATGGGCCTGTTCACCAAGCGGAAGAGCCGGGCAACCCGGCGTGCGGAGGCCCGCGCGCTGAGGACCAAGGCCAAGCTGGAGGCCAAGCTTGCCGCCAAGAACGAGACCAAGCGCATCAAGGCCACCGAGCGATCGGCCGACAAGGCGATCAAGGCCCAGGTGAAGACCCAAAAAGACAGCGATCGCGCAGCGGTGAAGGTCGCCACAACCCAGTTGCGTACCAAGCAACAGGGCGGGTTGCTGTCGCCAAGCCGGGTGCGGCGAACGCTGACCGTGTCCCGGCTGCTGGCCCCGGTGATCGTGCCGGTCGCCTATCGGGCTGCGATGGCGGCCCGCGGTGCGATCGACGAGCGCCGCGCCAACCGGCTCGGCGTCCCACTCACCGCGCTGGGCCAGTTTTCCGGTCAGGGCGGGCGGCTGTCGGCCCGGATTGCAGGAGCCGAGAATTCGCTGCGTCGCGTTGCCGAGCGGAAGCCGGCCCGCAAAAAAGCCGAGGATGCCGAAGTCAAGCAGTTCGTCGCCGCGATGACCGACCGTCTGACCGCCCTGTCGGCCGCCGTGACCGCCGCCGAGAACATGCCCGGGCCAAGTCGGCGTGCCGCCCAGACATCAATCAGCGAACAACTCGACGGTATCGACGCCGACCTGATGGCTCGGCTGGGAGTGCTGTAGGCGATGACCGCCCCGCTGCGAATGCTCGCCACCACCCTGCTGATCGCCGGCATCACCGTCGCGGGTACCGGCCAGGCCCGTGCACATACCGTGCTGACTGCCTCGGATCCACCCGCCAACGCGACCCTGAGTGCGGGACCCAGCAGGGTGAGTGCGACCTTCAACGAGGAACCGCAAACCAATTTCGCTGCGATGACGGTGGTTGGTCCCGACGGGAACCTGTGGTCCTCGGGCGATTCTGAGGTGCACGGTGAGGTGGTCAGCGTCGCAATGCGACCCCTGGGACCATCGGGCACGTACACGGTGAACTATCGCGTGACCTCAGATGACGGCCACGTGGTCTCCGGGTCCTGGGCCTTCACCGTGACGGTACCCAACACGGGATCACCGGGCCCGGCGGTGACCGGGACGGCAGATTCTGATCGGATTCCGTTGTGGCCGTTCATCGTTGGGGTGGGAGTTCTGATCGCCGGCGTAGCGACCTGGAGCGTGCGCCGCCGGTCATAAACGGCAGCAAGGGCGACGTATCACCGAGATGACAAAGAATGGAGCGGCACATGGCAGACCCCCAGGACCGGCCCGACGAGGGTTCGGGTGCGATCCCCCCTGCGCCGCAGAAGAAAGCGGTGCCCAAGAAAGCGCCCAAGAAGGCGCCCAAGAAAGCACCGGCGAAGGCTACTGCGAAGAAGGCTCCCACCGGAGCCGCCAAGAAAGCCCCGCCGAAGATGGCGCCCAAACCGCCGGTGTCCGCTGCGCCGCCCAAGCCGGCTGACAGGGCTGCGGCCACCGGGGCCCGGGCCGCACTGATATCCGGCGACACCGCACTGCCCGGCGCCACGCCCCCGGGACAACCCGCCCATAGCGCTGGACGCGCCCGCATTCCCGTGGCCATCGGTCTGGCCGTGGCCAGCCTGGTTGCGATGGTTATCCGCCGACTTCGACGCGGCTAAGGACCGGAACATCCGTGGGAATCGTCTTCCGGCCGACCGCCGATCTGGTTGACGATATCGGCCCCGACGTGCGCAGTTGTGATATCCAATTCCGGCAATTCGGCGGACGGGCACAGTTCGCGGGCCCGATCAGCACGGTGCGCTGTTTCGAGGACAACGCGCTGCTGAAGTCCGTGCTGAGCGAACCCGGAGACGGCCGAATCCTGGTGATCGACGGCGGCGCCTCCGTCCACGCCGCACTGGTGGGCGACGTCATCGCCGAGTTGGCGCGCTCCAACGGTTGGGCCGGACTGATCATCAACGGCGCGGTGCGCGACGCCGCGACACTGGTGAACGTTGAGATCGGGATCAAGGCGCTTGGCACCAACCCCCGCAAGGGTGCCAGAACGGGCGCGGGCGAACGTGACGTCGGCGTCAGCATCGGTGGCATCGACTTCATACCGGGCGACGTGGCCTTCAGTGATGATGACGGGATCGTCGTCATGGCCGCAGATACCCACCTCCGGTAGCGAATCCGCGGCGATTCGCCGTAGCCGATCCCCCGCGTTGGATCTCCCCGCCCTGGGCACCTAATGTGTGCGGCATGTCGGACGAGTACCCCCCGGCCAAGCCGACTCTTCGCAGAATGGCGCTGTTCTGCCTACTCGCCGGCGTGCTCACCGCCGGCCTGCTGTTTCCAGTCGTCGGCGGCCTCGGAGTGGCGAGCAACCACGCGTCGGAATCGGTGGCTGAAGGCTCGGCGAACATCGTCGGAGGCGACGTACCGGCTGTCTCAACCATGGTCGACTCAGCGGGTAACGCCATCGCCTGGCTCTACCTCCAGCGTCGTTGGGAGGTACCCACCGAGCGCATCGCCGACACCATGAAGCTGGCGATCGTCTCCATCGAGGACAAGCGTTTCGCCAATCACAACGGAGTCGACCTGCAGGGAACTTTGACCGGCTTGGCCGGCTTCCTCAAGGGCGCTGTGGACACCCGCGGCGGGTCCACCATCGAGCAGCAGTACGTCAAGAACTTCAACCTGCTGGTCAATGCCGACACCGACGCCGAGCGCCGGGCAGCGGTAGCGACAACTCCGACGCGCAAGCTCCGAGAGATCCGAACGGCGCTGGCGCTGGATAAAGTGCTCACCAAGCCCGAGATCCTTACCCGCTATCTGAACCTGGTTCCGTTCGGCAACGGCGCCTATGGCGTTCAGGATG
The DNA here is from genome assembly GCA_049315425.1 of Mycobacterium sp. GTDB lineage: Bacteria > Actinomycetota > Actinomycetes > Mycobacteriales > Mycobacteriaceae > Mycobacterium. The sequence continues at coordinate 3,368 of JBMOKE010000154.1, forward strand.
CTGCGCGTACCTACTTCGGAATCGATGCGGCACAACTTAACTGGCAACAGGCCGCACTGCTGGCAGGTCTGGTGCAATCCGCTAGCGCCCTTAACCCGTACACCAACCCCCAAGGTGCTCTCGATAGGCGCAACCTGGTTTTGGATACCATGATCGAGAACCTGCCCGAACAGGCCGACGAGCTTCAGGCCGCGCAGAAACAGCCGTTAGGCGTTCTGCCGCAACCGAATACGCTGCCGCAGGGCTGCATCGCTGCGGGTGATCGTGCTTTCTTCTGTGACTACGCCTTGCAGTATCTGGCGCGCGCCGGTATCAGCAAAGAAGATGTGGCGCGAAACGGTTACCTGATCAAAACCACGCTGGACCCCAAGGTTCAGAACAGCGTCAAGCGAGCGATCGACACGGTTGCTGCTCCCACGCTGGACAGCGTCGCCAGTGTGATGAGCGTCATCAGGCCGGGCAAGGATGCGCACCGGGTGCTTGCGATGGGCGACAATCGGGGATACGGGCTCAAACTCGACGCCGGCCAGACCGTGCAACCACAGCCGTTTGCCCTCGTCGGCGATGGCGCAGGCTCCATCTTCAAGATCTTCACCAGCGCCGCGGCGCTGGAGTTGGGAATGGGCATCAACGCGATGCTCGACGTGCCACCGACGTTTCAGGGCACGGGGTTGGGCGATAGCGACCCCAAAGACTGCCCGCCCAAAACCTGGTGCGTGAAGAACGCTGCCGGCTACCGCAGCCCGTTGAGCATGACCGACGCCCTGGCATTGTCACCCAACACCGCATTCGCAAAACTGATCCAACAGGTCGGCGTCCCCCGTGCCGTCGACATGGCCGTGCGCCTCGGTTTGCGTTCCTATGCCGACCCAGGCACCGCGCGGGCCTACGTGCCGAACAGCGACGAGAGTCTCGCTGACTACGTCAAGCGCTCCAACATCGGCTCCTTCACGCTAGGACCATTCGAAATCAACGCACTGGAGTTGTCGAATGTCGCCGCCACGTTGGCCTCCGGCGGCGTGTGGTGCCCGCCGACTCCTATCGAGAAGGTGCTGGATCGCAGCGGTAAGGAGATCGATGTCCCGACCGCCCAGTGTGAGCAGGTGGTACCTGAGGGGTTGGCCAACACATTGACCAACGCGCTGTCCAAAGACACCACGATGGGCACCGGGGCCGCGGCGGCGGGGTCGGTCGGCTGGGGTCTGCCGATGGGGGGCAAGACCGGAACCACCGAGTCGCACCGATCCTCGGGGTTCTTCGGCTATACCAATCAGTTGGCGGCGGCCAACTATGTGTTCGACGACTCACCGAAACCATCGGCCCTGTGCGCCTTCCCGCTCCGTAAGTGCGGCGGCAGCGGAAACCTCTATGGCGGAACGTCGCCGGCTCAAACCTGGTTCCTGGCGATGAATCCGATCGCCACCAAGTTCGGTCCCGTAGTTCTGCCACCCACCGATCCCCGCTACGTGAACGGCGCCCCGGGGGTCACGGTGCCCGCCGTCTCGGGGCTCAACCTCGACACGGCGCGAAAGCGTGTCACCGACGCTGGATTCCAGGTGTCCGAACAACCGACGCCGGTGAACAACGCGGCGTCGAAGGGATCCGTGGTGGGAACCACCCCGACCGGCCAGGCTTTCCCCGGGTCGATCATCACGATCAACACCAGTACCGGAATCGCCCCGGCTCCGCCACCTCCGGCATCCAGCGCACCCGACTACGACCCCGGTTACATCGAAGCACCGCCGCCCGAGGTCCCGCCGTTTGACGGCGGCCCCGCGCTGGATGGGAACATCATCCAGATCCCGGGCCTGCCACCGATCACCATTCCGGTGCTGCCACCTGCGCAGCCGATCCCGCCGGCACCTGAGCCTGAGCCT
>JBMOKE010000023.1:0-22754 GCA_049315425.1 Mycobacterium sp.
CACCGCGCATGAAGTCGCGGTAGCCGATCTCGGCCATGACGTCAGTCAGTTCGTCAGCATGGTCCTTGGCGTGCAGATCCGATCCGCAGATGCCGCAGGCCCGCACGTCCAAGACCAATTGGTCCGCGCCGGGGCGCGGGTCCGGCAGATCGACCACGGACAGTCTTCCGTGCTCACAACTGACGGCTTTCATGAACTTGGCTTCTGCCCCAAGCAGTGCCAATTGAGAGTCAGTAGCTCCTCCTCCTCGGCCTGGATATAGGACATGCTGTTTGCATTCATGCGCTGCATCAACGCATTGGTCTTCTTCGGGATGGCGTGCAGCTTCGCCAGGAACTTGAACGCCGCCTCGTACTTGTCGAACAGGGCGACCTCCTTCTTGATCAGCTCCACGGCGGGCCGTCCCACCGATGACACCAACTCGAAACCAGCAGCGCGATAGAGATCTTCCCAATACCGGTAGTACCAGAACCCCCCGAACACCGTCAGCTCGCGAGTGTGCTGGATCAGAGTCCGCTGGTGCTCGTCAGCCCGGTCATAGGCGTCCAGTGCCGCGACGTCGTTGATGACGAACCTGCCTCCGGGCTTCAGGATCCGGAACACTTCGGAGAACGTGTAGTCGTGGTTACTGACATACGTCATCGGCTGAATTGCGTACACGGCATCAAAGGATGCATCGTCGAACTCGAGAGCCTTATTGAAGTCGCCGACGGCGAAGTTGTCTCTCGGCAGATTCGGATTCCGCCAGGCCTTCTCGATCTGTGACAGGTCTAGGTTGATGCCATACGGTGTGGCCCCAGTCAGCTCGGCGATGTGCTCCGCGATCGCGCCACAGCCGCAGCCCAGTTCGAGCACCTTGTCGCCCGGAATCAGCTGTAGGTCGTCGGCAACAATCCGCTCGAACAGGATCTGGTTTGCCAGCACCGACTGCTCGGGGTCGATCGTCGGCGGCATGTACATCTTCTCAACCGAGCCGAGCGTGCAAAGCAGGTGGATGACCTTGTACAGCTGAGTCAGCTCATTACTACTACCCTGGGGATAGCCGCGCAGTGGCACGCCCTGTTCATAGTCGGCCCTGGTGTTCTCCGGTGAGTCGACGAACAACTCGCCGTAGGACCGCATATAGGCGGTGTAGTCCTCATCGCTGATGGTGAGCAGGCCGCGCAGCGCCCCGAGCCGATCAAGCAGAGTCGTCGGTTTGTGGGCCACGGTGCCTCCCGGCGGTTACGGCGGAGAGTTCCGACCGGTCTCGAACATACCGCTGTACGCCACCGGCTACCGTCTGATCTTGAACGACAAACTTGGGGAGGTAGACATGGCCGCTGATGGTCACAACAGACACGTCGGGGGTGCGGTCAGCCGCTTCGCTCTGCGCAACGCGACAGCCATCGCCCTGATTGCACTGGCAGCGGTGTTCATCGGCCAGAACCGTGACCGGCAGAGAATTCACCTGCTATGGATCACCGTGGAGTCGCCGATGTGGTTACTGCTGAGCGCCATGCTGGTGGTCGGGGTCGCGGTGGGCCTGCTGCTGCACCGCCGCGGGCACAACTGATCACCGTCAACGAATGGTGCCGCGACCCGGGATCAGCGGCAGGTCCAGCGCGGTAACCCAGCCGGGCGGTAGGTCGTTGACAGCAGGCACGGCGTTCAGCGCGCGCAGGCCGGTGGCCAGGCAGCCGGCGGTGGCCGCGTCGCGGCCGGAGCCGTCGGTGAAACGGAATGCCGTCTCCTGGAAGATGCTGGGCGTTCCCTCGATATCGACGCGGTAGACGTCATCCTTGTCGCCCGACGGCCAATCCGGAGCGGCGTCACGGCCAATCCGATTGACGTGTTCGAGTTGGATGCGCGTTTCGCCGCGATATACGCCATTGATGGTGAACCGCACCGCCGCAACGTTGCCCGCCGATATCACGCCTTTGACGGTCGTGCGTTCGGTCGGGGTGACCCACTTGTCCCAGGTGGTGGTGATCTCGTCGAGTTCGATGCCGGCGGCGTGGGCGATCATCGGCACGGTGGCACCCCATGCGAACACCAGGATGTCGCTGTTCTGCAGAAGCGGGGTGAACTCCGGCTCCCGGCCGATTCCCATCTCGAACTCGTAGTCGCCCTCATAGTTGGTGTAGTCCAGCAGTTCCGAGGCGCGCACCCGGCGGACCTGTGAACACAAGCCCATCAACGTCATCGGGAATAGGTCATTGGCGAACCCCGGGTCGATGCCGGTGGTGAAGCACGACGCCCCGCCCTCCTCGCATGCCGCCGTAATGGGGTCGATCCAGTTCGGGGGGTTGAGGTGCATCCTTGGCCAGACCCACGGTGTCATCGCCGTGGAACAGACATCGATTCCAGCTCGCAGAAACCGGCCCATCACGTCGATGTTGGCATCCGCTTTTGCGGCCGTCGGCCCATAGTGCACCAGCGCGTCAGGCTTCAGTGCAATCAGCGCGTCAACGTCATCGGTGGCGGTGATTCCGACGGTGTCCGGCAAGCCGCAGATCTCACCGACATCCAGACCGGCCTTGGCTGGGTTCCTGACGCCCACCCCTACGAGTTCGAACTCAGGATGGCTGAGCACCTCAGGAATGATCATCTTGCCGACGAAGCCGGTTCCCCACACCACAACACGTTTACTCATGTTATTGAATCTCCTTGGTGCGCAAAGCATATCGACGTTCGGCGTATGCAAGATCGTCGCGCCACAGTCGCGTGGCACCGAGCTTCATCAGTGGTCGCAGTAACGGAGCACCCAGCAGCGACAGCTGGAATCCGGTGCGACTGGAGGCTGCAATCACGGCCTCGGTGATTGCCGTGCGAGGACGCCCGTCCGGTCCCGGACCTAAGGGTGTGGCGTGGGTTTCCACAACACTGCCGACACCTTCACCTTCAATGATGTGCATCACGACAGTTCGCGGTTCGGGCACGCTGAAGGCGGTCATCACCGGTACGCCGATACGTCCGAGGTGGAAGGTCACGGCCACCGTGAAGACGTCGGAGTCCTCGTCGGCGTCGACAGACGGCGCGCTGAGCACCTCCAGTTGGGCAAACGAGTAGGGGTGGAACCACCCGCCGTGCCACGGGTCGAGCCGGTTGGCGAGGATGTCGACAGGCTCGCATGCTCCCTCCAGCCGGGTGACCGCGGCGAGTTGAGGCCCGCCGGGCCGCACCGGCAGCACAGGGGTATCCAGTGGCGCTTCGCCACCGATCTCATCCAGCCGTACCCACACCAGTATGTCGTCGTCGTAGGCCGGTAGCGGCTTCCAGCCGAACTCACGACCACCGTCGAGCCGCAGCCCGTGCCACGGGCAGACCAGCGCGCCGCAATCCACTTTTCCGGTCGCCAGATCCGCTCCCAGGTGCGGACATGCCGCCGGGCCGACATGCAGGCCACCACGCTCGTCACGCCAGGCGACGATCTCCTTACCCGCGACCTGAGTTCCGAGCGGGCGGTCGGCGCGGACGTCGGTGCTGGCGCCGAACACATACCAGTTACCGCTGGGGCGCCGGTGCGCGCGCTGCAGCGCGGCGTCGATGATCGCGGGCTCGGCCTGCTGAAAGGTCGGTGCCTGCTCGGCCCAGCCGATTTTCGGAAGAACCTTCATCGGCGAGTCCTTCGGAATGCGGTCTGCTACCCGAGACCACAAACTCATCTCAGCGCATGCCTCTCTCTGCGAGCCGGCGCAGTACGGGCGAGCGCCCCTTCACCGGCACCGTGTACAACGTGTGCCCATTGATTCCCCAGCTTGACAGCAGCCGATTGGCCGCAGTCCAACCGGTGGTGGCCGCACGTTCCATTAAGGCTACCGGCAGGTCGATCCGGATTCCGTCACCGGCAAGCATCAGGCCCGGCACCGGAGTGTCGACCGTCGGACGGTGGGCATGCGAACCCGGCGAGAATAACGGGCAGTCCTGCTTGAACAGAATGCGTTCGGTCACGATGCCGGCCCGGGCGGTCTCAGGATAGATCGCGTGCAACCGGGCAAGCATCTTCTCGCGCAAACCCTCGAAGGGTGGCGGGTCCATGACCGAGTAGGAGTGCACCTCTACCACCGAGCCACCATGGGTGCGGGCCCAGTCGGCGGCCTGACGCTCATAGTTACTCACCACGCTGATGTTGTCGACGGGCTCCAGCCCACCGGTACCGAGGAAGTCGGGTCGTCCCGCATCCACCGGCCGGTCCAACCACAGTCGCTGCACCACGAACGGCGGGGCGACTTCCATGGCTGCGACCTGCTTACGCCAGCCGTCGTCGCCCAATTCCGTTGATGCGCCAACGATCTGCTGCAGACCGCCTACATCAGTGGCCAGCACAACACCGTCGGCATCGATCAGGCTCCCGTCATCGGCCTGCACCCGGAGTTTCTTGCTTCCGCCGGGCGTGACCGATGCAGCCGAGACTCCGGTATGGAATTTCACACCCTGGGTAATCAGATAATCCCCCAGGGGATTCCACAGTGCGGTGTCAAAGTTCGAGTCGGCGACGTCGAACACCAGTCCCTCGCTGGAGCCCAGGAAATACATGTGGAACATCGCCGCCAGCTCCGCCGCAGACAGACGCTCCGGCCTGGCGAAGAAGCTGCGAGCGAACACCTCGAACGCCAGATGGCGGGCGGCAACCGGAAAGTTGATATTGGTCAGAAAGGTTTCGGCGTCAAGGTGGTCGAGGCGGTCGTAGATGCCGGGCACTGTCACCGCTCCAAGCGGTGCGGCCGCACCGGCATTGATCCGTACCAGATCACTGAACCGAAATGTCGGGCTCCGCAGCGCGAACACCAGTGCGTTCCACGGCGGAGACTTGGGCAGTCCACGAAAGGTGTCGCGCCGGCCCTGACCGTCGATGAGTGGATAGTCCTCGACCGCCCGGAGCCGCTCCAGTTGCGGATCGCTGCGTCGCAGCAGTGCGCGCAGGTTGTAGTACTGGCGGAAGAAGGCATGGAACCCACGGTTGTTGGTGGTCTCGGTGCCGTCGTCGAGGTGTTCGGTCCATCCCGCGACGCGCCCACCGAGATTGGATTGACGCTCCAGAACATCCACGGAGACACCGCGCTCAGCCAGTCCGGCGGCCGCAGCCAGCCCGGCAATGCCTGCACCAATGACAACGACATGCGGGACCGACGGCAATGCACTGACATGCGGGAGTCCACGTGGTGCCGCGTGGGCAACCCGGCGCGGATCCTTCATCGTGGCCCGTCCCCTGGAGCGTCCCCTTTAGCGTCCCCCAAGAAGGTGTGCACGATATTGCGCTGCCAGCCGGGCATGGTCTCACTGTGCACACCGATGAAACCTGTTGTTTCCAAGCGCCGCTGGAATGCGGAGGCTCCGTCGAAGGTGTTCACGCTGCGCCACAGGTGGCGATAGAGGGTGCTGTCGCCAGTCTGCCGCCGACCAAGCGGGATGATGATGCCCCAGCAGACCGCGTTCCAGATGGCCTTCGCCGCCGGCGAGTCACGCACCGAGTATTCGTGCACCGCCAGGGTGGCTCCCGGACGGAGCAGCTGGGCGAACCTGCGTAGCTGCGCGTCCGGGTCGGCGAGGTTGCGCAGCAGGTAGGCCGCCAGGATTCCGTCGAACGGACCGTGAACTCCGGCATCGGCCAGCGCCTCGATCGGGGTGTGGACGAATCGGACCGAATCCGGCCAGGATTTGGTCGCCGCCTGCTCGAGCATGCCCGCCGAGGCGTCGACCGCAACGATCTCGGCGTGCGGCGCGGCCGCCAGCAGGGCGGCGGTGGAAGCGCCCGTTCCGCATCCGGCGTCAAGCAGTCGCAGACCGCGGCCGCCGTTGGGAATTCGCAGCCGACGCGCCGAGATCCGAAGATGGTCGTGGTAGCCGGGGTTGGCACCGACCAACCGGTCATAGGCGCCGGCGCCGACATCGAAGGCACCGGGGACTTCTGCTTTCGGCAGGCCCGTGTTGCCGATACCCGCCATCAACCATCCTCCCGATCTGGTCGCTGCCTGACCCACAGCAGCAGCACCCCGGTCACCAACGCCCAGCCGAAGAGGAAATCCTCGACCGGGATATCCCACGGGAACCGCAGACCCGAGGTGTGCCGTTCGTTGTAGATGACAATTGGTGCGGACAGCTTCGTCAGCCAGCCGTCGACCAGAATCTGAAATGCGAACACGATCACCATTGATATCCAGTAGGCGGGCTTTCGGAAAAGCCCGGTGCGCAATACCGCCCATTCCAACACACACACCACGATCACCGAAATGATCGCGGGCAGGGTGTATCCCAGCCCGATCACCGACGGCTCCGTTCGACCGTCTTATCACGCAATCGGCGAAGTATGCCCAGGACCGCGTTGACAGCCGAGTAGGTCAGCAGCCCGCACAGCGGGATCACCACGAAGAACAGCAATTCCTCCAGTGGCATGAAGGGCACGTTGATCCCGCTGACGTAGCGCGGGTTGTAGCGCCAGATACCCAGGGCGATCGCGATCGCGTCCCACACCAGGAAGGCGACCAGGACGGGGGTCAGGGCACGCAACAGACGAACCGGTTGCCGGTAGATCCCGTCACCGAAAAACTCCAGGGGCAGGGTGATCAGCACACAGCCACCCAGAATGAGCAGATATTGCCAACGGTCCATCAGGAGGCGCCCTGGGACAGTCCACCTCTCGAGGTGGCTGCGGCCCGCCGAGCCCGCCTGGCTCGCAACAATCCTGCGCTGAACACCTGGATCCTGCGGCCCAAACCAACCGAGGCTCGTTCACTGAAAACCGCGAAGTCGATGTCCTCGATACGGTCAAGTATCTCCGAGTAGAGCGTGAACGCCGTCGTCACGCATGGCCGTGACTGCGGTGCGAGCAGGGCAATGCCCTTGTGCGCCTCACGGTAGATGCGACGCGTTATCTCATGCTGAGCGGCCAATGCCTTGCGTACGCGGGGATCGGTGCGGCCGTTGTCGTGACACCACATCAGTAACTCGCGGTCCACCCCGAAAGCCGCGAGTTCGTCGGCGGGGAGATAGACCCGGTTGCGATCGAGATCCTCGTTGATATCGCGCAGGAAGTTCGTCAGCTGGAAGGCCTGGCCGAGCGCCTCGGCGCAGGGCTCGGCGTCGCACAGCGGCCCGACGGTGCCGAGGATGGGCAGCATCTGCAGCCCGATCACCTCCGCCGAGCCCCGCATGTAGCGGTTAATCGCCGGGCGGTCGGGATAGTCGGTGACGGTCAGGTCCATCCGCATCGAGGTGAGGAAATCGTCGAACAGGTTTAGCGGAATGCGGTAGGTGCGTGCAGTGTGCAGGACGGCGGGCAGCACCGGCTCGCTGGCATCGTCGGCGCCGTCGAAGAATTTCGACGCCAACTGCTCGAGGCGTGCCTCCCGTTGGGCAACAGTGGCATCGGAGTTCAGATCGTCGAGGATGTCGTCGGCATACCGGGCGAAGCCGTACAGGGCGTGTACGGCCGGCCGCTGCGAGGGGGCCAGCAGCCGGGTTGCGAGGAAATAGGTACGCCCATGCTCGGCGTTGAGCGTGCGGCAGTAACGGTAGGAATCGCGCAAGCGCTCATCCGATATCCCGGCGGCGTGCAATTCGGTGTGAATCATGCCCCAACCTGCTTCGATGAACTGATGATCGTTTTGTTGGAATGATCCGCCATGGCGCCGGTGACCCGTTCGGCAGCCAGTCGACCGGACAGCAACGCTGTCGGTACACCCACTCCCGGGACTGTCGATGATCCGGCCAACACGACGTTGTCGGTACCGCGCACCAGGTTGGCCGGACGGAACGGTCCGGTCTGGGAGAAGGTGTGCGCCAACGCGAACGGTGAGCCGGCCAACATTCCCTGACGCGCCCAGTCGGCCGGGGTCACGACGTCGAGCACATCGACATCCTGGTCAAGCCCCGGCAACAGCCGCTCGGCGGCCATAGCCAACACCTGGCGGGCGTAGGTATCGCCCTGCACGGCCCAATTCACCTTGCCCACTTCGAGATTTGGGCAGGGGGCCAGCACGAAGAGCAGATCACGCCCAGCCGGCGCCAGCGTCGGATCTACAGCTGTGGGCATCGTGACCAACAGCGACGGGTCACTCATCAACACCCCTTTGTCGATGATCTCGTCGAAGGTCTTCGACCAGTTGGCGCCGAAGCTGATGTTGTGATGTTGCAGCGCACCCTGGACCGAGGGCACGCCTGCGTGGATGACCACGCACGACGGAGAGGGTCGGAACTTGATCGGACGCCGGGGCGCACGGCCAAGCAACTCGTAGGTGAGTGGCAGTTCGGTGGTGAGAACCACAGCGTCGCAGGCGATCCGGTCACCGGAGTCGGTGCACACCGCCGTCACCCGCGAATCTGACCGTTCCAGGCGCGTCACCGTGGTGCGATAGCGGAACTGCACCCCGGCATCGGCCGCTGCGGCAGCCAGACCCTCGGGCACGGCCCGGATGCCCCCGCGCGGGAAGTACACCCCGGCGATCGTGTCCATATAGGCGATCACGGCGTACGCGGCGAGCGCCTGCTGCGGCGGCACACCGGCGTAGAGGGCCTGGAAGGTGAATATCCGCTGTAAGCGCTCATCGGCGATGAAACGGCTCACCATCTTCTCCCAGCCGCGGAAGCCGCCGATGGCGGCCAGCCTGGCCAGCTGCGGGGTCAGCAGTGACAGCGGTGAGGAGAAATTGGACGCGATGAACCCCTTCATCTCCAGGGTGTACAGCTCGGTCAGCCAGTCCCGCAGCCGCTGGTAGCCGGCGGCGTCGGCCGGGCCGGCGAATTCCTCGATAGCCGCCGTCATCGCGGCGGCGTCGGTGTGGACATCAAGCACACTGCCATCGGCGAAAGAGGCACGGTAGGCGGGGTTGGACGGCATGAGTTCGACGTAGTCGCTCATTGACGCACCGACGGCGTTGAAAGCGTCCTCAATGATGTCGGGCATCGTCAGCACGGTGGCGCCGGTGTCGATCTTGTAGCCCCGGATATCGGCTTGGCCCACCCGCCCTCCCGGGAATCCGTACCGCTCCACGACTGTGACCGCGCGGCCCTGGCCGGCCAACTGAAGCGCCGCCGAGAGTCCCGACAGACCGGCGCCCACTACCACCACGTGGTCGGTTTTACCGGGGACAGTACGCATCATTGACTCCTCTTGCTCAGGTCACTCGCCGTGTGCACACCGAGGCCATATCGGCCAGTGCGGACTGCACCCAGGCGTCGATCCGGACATCGCAGATGTGCTCGATGGCCTCGCCGACACGCTCGTTGATCAACCCTTCGATCCAGTCCGGGGCGCCGGTGGCCACGATCAGGTTTCGCCAATGGACGATATCGGACTCGGTGAGTTCCTCGGCGTTCATCAGGTCGGTGAACTGCCGGCGAATGGTGGTGTCGGCCATGTGCCGGGCCGCGACGACCACGCTGGTGGCCTTGCGCTCGGCGAGGTCACCGCCAGCCGGTTTGCCGGTGATCGCGGGCGAGCCGAATACCCCGAGAATGTCGTCGCGTAACTGGAACGCCTCGCCGACTGCGTTCCCATAGCGGCCCAGGACGTCGATGAGTTCGCGGCAGCCGGCCATCGCGGCGCCGATCTCCAGTGGCCGCCGCACCGTGTAGTTACCGGACTTGCGGCGGGCGAGGTCGAGCACGGTATCCAGGTCGGGCAGAGCCCCTGCGTCGTTGGCGACATCAGCGATCTGACCGACAGCCAGTTCGATGCGCATCGCGTCGTAATGCGGCCAGGCCCGCGACAGTGCATCCTGCCCCACACCGCTCTCGCGCATCATCTGCTCGGCCCACACCAGGCACAGGTCCGACAGCAGAGTTGCCAGCGATGCGCCGAAGCGGACCTGCGATCCGGACAATCCGTGGTCGCGGTGCCACTGGGCGAACTGCACATGCGCGGCCGGCCGGCCACGGCGCAATGCGGAGTCGTCCATGACATCGTCCTGAAGCAGGGCGAAAGCCTGCAGCAACTCCAGTCCGGCACAGGCCCGCAGGGCTGCCCCGTCAGGCTCGGCTCCGCTCAACCATCCCAGGTACATGAAGGTCGAACGCAGGCACTTACCGGCATCGGCGAACTGGATCAGGACCTCGGAAGCGATATCGATTCCGGTGCGGTCGAGTTGCGGCACGCATTCGGTGTCGACGAAATCAGCGATATGAGCCAGCACTGTCTGGCGAACCCCGTTGCGCCAGATCTCGAACTCGGCACTCGGCGGCGCACCTATCGCGCCCGCCAAGGACCCGGTGATGGCGACCCTCGGTGACGAGGCGTCATTCCCGCGCAATTGCCGCTCCTAACCGTTGGTCCCAGGGCAGCCTCCCCCAGCGCTCCCACTCTCATTCAAGTGGAAACCGGCGCCCGGCGCCCGTCCGGTCCCACATGGTCATCCTCGCGTAAGGATTAGACCGGCCAGCTCCGACCCCTTTAAGCTGGGGTTTCTCGTTTTGTACCGGAAGATGCCGCGCCTCGGGACCCGATGGGTTGGGTTGGTCACATGGCCCCGGCAGCGCCGCGGTCGCCGGAAGCGCGCTGACCGTCCTGTCGGTTCTGATGCGCGAATGCCTGGGATGCGTCGCCTGTGTCGCTTGTCGGCGCTGTGCGGGTTGCGTGGCGTGTGCCCGATGCCGCGACTGCGTCGGTTGCATCGGGTGCTACAACTGCTCAGGACTGCGCCATGCGACAGGACTGCGTGACATGCACGCATAGCCGGAATTCAACATCCGGCGGGAAGGGTCGGATATGACTCAATTGAACGGGAAGGTCGCGCTGGTGACCGGGGCATCGTCAGGACTCGGTGCCGCCGTGGCGCAACTGTTCGCCGAACGCGGAGCAACCGTGTTCGGCATAGCCCGCGATACGGCCAGGCTGGCAACGGTTTTCGAGAAGGTACCGGGTGGCGACTACGCCCAGGTTGACATCACCGACCCACAGGCCTGCCGCGACGCCGTCGAGCAGTGCGTACAACGATTCGGGAAGCTTGACGTGCTGGTCAACGCGGCCGGCTTTCATCAGATGCGGCACACCGCAGAGGTCACCGATGCCGACTGGGCCTACGATCTCGCGGCCAACCTGAACGGTCCGTTCTACCTGTGCCGCGCCGCTCTACCGCACCTGCTGGGCGTCGGCGGCAACATCGTCAACGTCGCCTCGGTTGCCGGGGTGGAAGGCGAGGTCTACTCAGCCGGGTACTGCGCCGCCAAGCACGGTCTGGTCGGTCTGACCCGGGCGCTGGCCGTGGAGTTCACCAAGGAACGCCTGCGGGTCAATGTGGTGTGCCCCGGCGGAATGCTGACGCCCCAGGTGACCGATTTCTCAGCACCGGATAACGCCGACTACAAGCTGATCATGCGGATCGCCGCACCCCGCGGGCTGATGGAACCGGTCGATGTGGCCACTGTTATCGCGTTTCTGGCCAGTGACGACGCCGCTGCCGTGCACGGTGCGGTCTATCCGATAGACAACGGCAAGTTGGCCGGCTGAACTAACCCTCGAAGTGGCGCCGGATACCGGCGAGCAGCTCGACATGCGCCGCGACAGCTTGGCGAACCGTCACCGCCAACAGCACCCGGGGCGCGCTGATCCAGATGCGTTCGGTCAGCCGAGTTCCGCCGTGTTCCGCATCAAAGGTCACGACCGAGTTGAGTCGCACTCCGGGGAACTGCCGGGCCTGCGCGGTGACGGCACCGGTCGTGGGCACCGTCAGCGTCGCGGTGTAACTGATGGGCAGAGACAAAACCCCAAGCGGAATAAGGTCTTTGACGCGATAGACCGTTTCGTAGCCTTCATCGGTGATTCGGTGTGACAGGGTGCGGACGGCGACAACAAGTGGATGCACCTCGGCGATCCGGTCGAGGTCGACGTAATAACTGCGGACCGCCTCCGGTGCTCCCGGAATCTGTTCGACCAGTGTGCGTTCCCGGGCCCCACTCACCGGTTACCGCACCCCGCGCTTACTGCGCGGCAGCCTGCAGGACACCGATCTGATCCGGACAGTAGATCCCGATGGCGGCACCGAGGAACTGAAAAGCCTGCGCCTGGGAGGCGTCGCGCGCCAGATTGAGTGATACGAACTCAGCCGAGGCGTAGGCGTCGCCGTCCACACCGTTGAACAGGCGTTTGCAGGTGATCTTGCCCAGCCAGGCGTTGTAGTCGCGCGGACCGTAGATGCCGAAAGCGTGCAGCTGCTCGGCGAAGTCGATATCGGGGTCAGCCTGGGCCGGCGCGGCCAGAACCAACACCGCCGACGTGGCCGCCACTGCGGCCAGGACACGCCTCGCGGTACTCATGAGCTCGATTGTAAGCCGAACAGTTACATAAGCTAATCTCTTGGTCGGTATTCGATCCACGATCGCAGGGAATCCCATGGTCAAGCTGTTGAGAGGCGACAAGCCCTCATCCGTGCTGACCGAGAACAAGGCCGCCAACCGCCACATCGGCGCTCACCCTGCGATACCGAGGTTCATCCGGCTGTTCTCCGTGCCGATCCTGCTCTTCTGGATCGGCCTGGTGGTCGTGCTCAGCATCAGCGTCCCCCAACTTGAGGTGGTCGGTGAGCAGCATTCGGTCTCGCTGGCGCCCAACGACGCGCCGTCACTGCAGGCGATGAAGCGGGTCGGCCAGGTTTTCAATGAGTTCAACTCCAACAGTTCTGCGATGATCGTGCTGGAGGGCGACGCGCCGCTGGGCGCCGACGCCCATGACTTCTACGACGGTCTGATCGCGAAACTTCGGACAGACACCGCCCACGTCCAGAACATCCAGGATTTCTGGGGCGATCCACTGACCGCGGCCGGGTCACAAAGCGCCGACGGTAAGGCCGCCTACGTACAGCTGTACCTGGCCGGCAACCAGGGTGAGACACTGGCCGGCGAATCGATCCAGGCCGTGCGTGACGACGTCGCGAAGATGACACCACCGGCGGGCGTGAAGGTCTACGTCACCGGCCCCGCCGCGATGACCTACGACCAACACCATGCCGGCGACAAAGGCGTCAAGAAGATCACCGCGGTGACCCTCATCGTCATCTTCGTCATGCTGCTGTTGGTCTACCGCTCGATCGTGACCGTCGTGCTGGTGCTGATGATGGTCTTCCTCCAATTGGGCGCCGCCCGGGGCATTGTCGCGTTCTTCGGATACCACGACCTGATCGGCCTGTCGACGTTTGCGGTCAACCTTCTGACCACCATGGCGATCGCGGCGGCGACCGACTACGTCATCTTCATCCTGGGGCGCTATCACGAGGCACGACTGGATGGCGAGGACCGCGAAACCGCGTTTTACACCATGTATCACGGCACCGCGCACGTCATCCTCGGCTCCGGTCTGACGATCGCAGGCGCGACGTTCTGTCTGCACTTCACCCGACTTCCGTACTTCCAGAGCCTCGGCGTCCCCCTCGCGATCGGCATGCTCGTCGCTGTCGTGGCGGCGCTGACCATGGCACCGGCACTGCTGACTGTCGGTAGTCACTTCGGATTGTTCGATCCCAAGCGCACGATGAAGACCCGCGGCTGGCGGCGGATCGGAACGGCCGTCGTGCGTTGGCCGGGGCCGATTCTCGTGGCCTCGATCGCGCTCGCCCTCGTCGGCCTGCTGGTGCTGCCGTCGTACAAGAACAATTACAACGACCGCCAGTACCTGCCGGCCGACATACCGGCCAACGTCGGGTACGCCGCAGCGGACCGGCACTTCCCGCAGGCCCGGATGAACCCCGAACTGCTGCTCATCGAGACCGATCACGATCTGCGCAACTCGGCGGACATGCTCGTTATCGATCGCGTCGCGAAGAGCATTTTCCACATCCCCGGGGTAGGCCGAGTCCAGGCCATTACCCGGCCGCAGGGAACGCCGATCGAACACACCTCGATCCCCTTCATCATCAGCATGTCCGGCGCCACTCAGACGCTGAACATGTCCTATATGCAAGACCGCATGAAGGACATGCTGAAGATGGGTGACGATATGCAGGTCTCCGTCGACCAAATGGAGAAGATGTACGCGCTGATGACAAAGCTCACCGGCGTCACCCACGACATGGTGGGCAAGACCAAGCAGATGGTTCTCGATACCAACGAAATACGTGACCATCTGGCCGATTTCGACGACTTCTTCCGTCCGATCCGCAACTATCTCTACTGGGAACCGCACTGCTTCGACATCCCGGTCTGCCAGTCGCTGCGATCGGTCTTCGACGGCCTTGATGGAATCGACAAACTCAGTGACGATCTCGGTGCACTCACCGTCGATATGGATCGCCTCGACGCCCTGATGCCCCAGATGCTCACGATCATGCCGCCAATGATCGAAACCATGAAGTCGATGAAGACCATAATGCTGACCATGCAGTCCACCATGGGTGGTCTGCAGGACCAGATGCAGGCCATGCAGGACAACGCGACGGCTATGGGTCAGGCCTTCGACGCATCGAAGAACGATGACACGTTCTATCTGCCGCCCGAGGTTTTCAACAACGAAGAATTCAAACGTGGGATGAAGATGTTCGTCTCACCGGACGGAAAAGCCGTGCGGTTCATCATTGCCCACGAGACCGATCCCGCCACTCCGGCGGGACTTGCACTGATCGACAAGATCCGTAACGCAGCATTCGAGGCGATCAAGGGAACGCCCCTGGAGGGCTCCAAGGTCTCCCTGGGCGGCACGGCGTCGGCCTACAAGGACATGCAGACCGGCGCCAACTACGACCTGATGATCGCCGGATTGGCCTCGCTCTGCCTGATTTTCATCATCATGCTGATCCTGACCCGAAGCGTGGTGGCCGCGGCGGTCATCGTGGGAACCGTCGCGCTGTCACTGGGCACATCATTCGGTCTGTCGGTGCTGATCTGGCAGCACATCCTCGGGATGCCACTGCACTGGATGGTGCTGGCGATGTCGGTCATCATCCTGCTGGCCGTCGGTTCCGACTACAACCTGCTGCTGGTGTCGCGGTTCAAAGAGGAAATTCACGCCGGGATCAATACCGGCATCATCCGTTCGATGGCTGGCACCGGTGCCGTCGTGACGTCAGCCGGGTTGGTGTTCGCCTTCACGATGGCCTCGATGATGGTCAGCGATCTGATCGTGGCCGGCCAGGTGGGCAGCACAATCGCACTCGGCCTGCTGTTCGATACCTTGGTGGTGCGCTCATTCATGACACCGGCCATGGCGGCACTGCTGGGCCGGTGGTTCTGGTGGCCGCAGGCGGTGCGTCCGCGGCCGGTGCCGCAACCCTGGCCGGAGCCGACGCCGACACCCACCGCCCCCACCCCCGAAGAGCAGGTCCATCAGGACCAGCTGACCCTGAGCGTAAGCTCGCAAGGAGGCTCACGATGAGAGATAACACCACCTACCGGCCGAGCCGGTGGGCCGCAGTAGTGATGGCCGCGGCGGCCGCCGCACTGCTACCCGCGACCGCATCCGCCGACGCCACAGACGACTACCCCATCCCGCACCGCATGATCATCACCGGTTGCACGGCCGAGCAGATCATGGCGGCAGCACGCGACGTGGAGCCGATCTACTACGAGCGCTACATGATCGACTACAACAACAAGTCGCCGGAGGTCCAGCAGGCGGCTCAGGACTACATTCACGGCTTCTTCGCCAAGTCCCCCGCCGAACGTCGGGCGTGGTCGGAGCAACTGGCTACAGACATCTATGCCGACCAGCTCGCATTCCAATGGCCGAACCATTCCAAGTTGTTCTTCAATAACAAGGGCGTGGCAGCCAACACCACCGATATCTGCCAGCAGTATCCGGCGGGTGACATGTCGCTGTGGGTCTGGTGACGCCATGACCACACCCGTGATCGACCGTTGGCTTGACGTCATCGAGAACGGCCAGACCGCCGTCCTCGACGACATGCTCGCCGAGGACGTGGTGTTCTACTCCCCCGCCGTCTTCACGCCCCAACATGGGCGAGCCAAAGCGGCGGCCTACCTGCGCGCCGCTGAGCACATGTTCGCGGGCACCGACTTCCACTACGTCAACAAATGGATTGACAGCCACTCCGCCGTGCTCGAGTTCGCCGCGGAGGTCGACGGTATCTCCGTCGAGGGCATCGACATCCTGCACTGGAATGACGAGGGCAGGTTGACATCGGTCAAGGTGATGATGCGCCCGTTCAAGGGCCTGCAGGCAGTCATCGCGAAAATGGCGGAGTTGCTCGCGGCTCAGTGAGCCGGAGCGCAACCTGGACCGCCCGATGGTTAACAACCTCGAATTCACCGCCGCACTGCTGCTGATCGCAGCGGGACTGGCGGCGGGCTTTCTCAATACCGTCGCATCAAGTGGCACCGCGGTGACCCTCCCGGTGATGATCGCCTTAGGTCTGCACCCCATGATCGCCAATGCCACCAACAGGGTCCCCGTTCTGCTGGGTTGTGCGGTGGCGGTATGGAAATTCCACCAGGCCGGCCAGATGCCGTGGAAACCTGCACTCAAGCTCTCGGTTCCACTGCTCGCCGGCGCAGTTGTCGGTCTGATCGCGGCGGAGAACCTCAGCGATATACGGACCATCAGGGTGACAGTCTTCGCACTGGGAATAGCGGCGTTGCTGGTGGTGCTCAACCCGTCGAAGTGGTTGGCAGCCGACATCGCCGAACCGGATCGCGCCCCGGGTCCTTTGATCACGGTCGCCGTGTTCGTGGTTGGAGCCTGGGCGGGACTGATCGTTCTGGATTCAGCGACCTACATGCTCGCTGTTCTGGTTCTGATGGCTCACTTCCCGCTTCGGGAGGCCAATGCCATCAAGGTGTTCTCCCTCGGACTGGTCGCGTTGTCAGGCGTGATCCTGTTCACCGTGAAGGGGCAGATCGATTGGCTCTGGGCGATACCACTGGCGGTGGGCGCGATGGTGGGTTCACAGGTGGGCGCCCGGGTGTCACTGGGGCCCAATGCCAATCGGTGGGTGTATTCGATGCTCCTCGTCGTCCTGGCCGGCGAAGCCGTACGCCTCGGTTTCCTGCTTCTGTGACCGTTGCCAAGATGTGACCATTCGCCATCTCCGGTTTTGCTGAATTCACCAGGTCCGGGCCGCGCCCGGAACGCCGTAAATCGAGCCCTACCAGGGCGGAGTTCTCCGCCTCGGGCGTAGGAAGCGCCTCTGGCGAGTTTGGGGCCAGTGTGAGTAGAGTTTGATGAACACGTTGCTCGAATATCCGGGCTTCGGGTTTGCCAGCCGCAGGATTCGCAGTTAGCCAGAAGCAGGAGAACACCCGATGACTTCCCCGAAGCGTGCCGCCAGGTATATCGGCCGGATCGGTGCGTTGGCCGTCACCCTCGGCGTGGGGCACACATTGGCGTCCGGCACCGGCGTCGCGTCCGCCGACGCCACCGATCAAGGATCCCCCGCAGCACAGCAATCGACATCGGCCACCAAACCCTCGGCACATCGGCGTGCCTCCCGATCCGCGGCTATCCGCACCCCCACCCGTGACTCCGTAGCGCCGACGGCACCCGTCGCCGCCATCCCGTCGGCCGCCACCGCCCTGGGAACCCCGGTGAACTCGCGGGCGCCGTGGGCGTTGACACCCTGGTCCAGACGGGACCTCGCCGGGTCCGGCAGCAGGGCGGTCGCGGCCAGGGCGGCGGCAGCATCGTCGTCGGCAGCGTCGTCGTCGGCAGCGTCGCCGGCGGCCGGTGTCGCCACCGCCGCGGTTGTGGCTACTCCGCCAACCAGCCTGACATCGGCGCCGATCGGCTGGGTGACGGGTCAACGGAATTCGGCTTATCCGGGTCTGAACTGGACCCAGACCAACAACACCAAGTGGGCGGGCGTCTACGGCACCGATGTGGGCGTCATGTGGTTCAACGGCGACAACGGGCTGACGCAACTCGCCTTTGGCGACACGTTCAGCGCAGTGAACATGAGCGGCGACTGGCGGTCGAATGTCTTGCTGCTCAGTAGCGACACCGAGCTCTACGACGGGCTGGACCTGGTCAACACCGGTTACGCCTATCAGTTCATCCCGGCGGCCCGCAACCAGGTGTTCTTCATCGGCTCCGAGGTCACCAACATCCCATCCGCAGCCGTGTACGCCAATGGCCAGAACTACGTCAATTACTTCTCGGTGAAGTCATGGGACACCCCCGGCCGTTGGACCACCAACTACTCCGCGATCTCGATGTACAACCCGGCAACCGACAAGTGGGAGTTGCAGCCCTCGACCGTGCGCTCGGCGGGCTGGTTCCGGTCCTCCACCTCATACGTGGCCGGCAGCCAGAACTTCCAGCAGGCCGCCTACGTGCTGCAGCCGGAAAGCAAGGTCGCCCCCGGCGGCACCCGCTACGTCTATGCCTTCGGCACCCCGGCCGGCCGGGCCGGTTCGGCCTTTCTTTCGCGAGTGCCCGAAGGCGCCATCACCGACCTGAAGCAGTACGAGTACTGGGACGGCAGCAGCTGGGTTCCTGACAAGCCTGCCGTTGCCGCGCCGATCATCGGCGACTCACCCAACTCCGCCGGGCTGTTCGGCTTCGTTCTCGACATAGCCAACAACCCGAACTTCTTCGGCGGCTGGCTCGCCGGCCTCACCGGCGCCAAGACTGGCGGAAACGTCAGCGAGATGTCGGTGCAGTACAACGATTATCTCGATAAGTACGTGGTGATGTACGGCAACGGCGCCAATAACGTCATCCTTCGCACGGCCGATACTCCTGAAGGGCCGTGGTCCGATCCGGTCACCGTCGCCACGTCATTTCAATACCCGGGTCTGTACGCGCCGATGATCCATCCGCTCTCAGGCACCGGTGAGTTGACCGACGCGGCCGGCACCCCCGACGTGAGCAGCCTGTACTGGAATATGTCGCTGTGGGGCAATTACAACGTCGTGTTGATGAAGACCGATATCACGGCGTTGAAGACCACACTGGTCTAGCCGTGGGGCCTAATGCTCTACACCGCCTCGGGTACCTCGGGGCGATGACGGTAGCGCTCGGTATCGGCGCGGCGTTGGCCGCCGAGGCACCGACCGCACGGGCTGACACAACCGGTGGTGCCAGTGCCGCGTCGGCGAATCACACGCGCGCATCAGAGGGGCGCCCGGCCCAACGGGTTGCTGCCACACGGATCTCCGCTATCAAGGCGACAACGTCCGGTGTGGCCAAGCCCACCCCCGCTACGCACGCGCGCCGCGGGTTTGTCGCAACCGGTGCGACTGCCCAGCCCGGTTTGTCGATCACCCGCTCCGGCCAGAGTCCCTTCATGCTCAGCAGCGGATCCACCGGGGCGGCTGAACTCAGCGGCATCACCTTCGCCGGCGGCACCACCTATTACGCGGTGGGAGACAACGGTGCCAGGACCATCTGGCAGGTCTACACGTCACTGGACTCCGCAACCGGCCAGATCAGATCGAGTCTCGTCACCGCAGGTATCAACGCGCCCGGTATGGGAATCGACTCCGAGGGTGTCGCCCTGGGACCCGACGGGAACAACGTCTGGATTTCCGACGAAGTCGCCTCGAGCATCAACGAATTCAGCCTTATCACCGGTCTGGTGGTGGGTTCGGTCGCGGTACCCGATATCTACCGGCCGTCCAACATCCAAAACAACATGGGACTCGAATCACTCAGCTACGGCCGAGGCAGGCTATGGACAGCGAACGAGGAAGCGCTGAAACCGGATGGGGCACTATCCACAACATCAGAAGGAAGCTGGGTCCGGATCCAGGAGTTCGACGGACCGAATCTGACGCCGGGAACCCAGTATGCCTATCGCACCGATCCGATTTCCCGACTGTCTCCGTTCGTGACCGTCGAACGCAGCGGACTCGTTGATCTTCTTGCTCTTCCCAACGGCGATGTCCTAGCCCTAGAGCGGGAACTGGGGGGTTTTCTCCCGCATTACCGCACTCGGATCTACCTGGTTGATTTCATAGGAGCGTCGGACGTCGCGAACGTGGCCAGTCTCAGTTCCGGCGGTTTCACAGCGGTCGGCAAAGCGCTTCTTTGGCAGGGCAATACCGGATTCAGTAACTTCGAGGGCATCACCCTGGGGCCCCAACTCAGCGATGGTTCGTATGCCGTGCTGCTGGTTTCCGATAACGGCAGCGGTGCCATGGGGCAACGCCAACACAGCTTCAGCCTCACCCTGAAAGGCCTTTCCGAGCCGACCCCGGCGCCAACTGAGATTGCGGTGTAGTTACCCGCCACAGTCGCTGAGCACCCAGGCGATCGCATCGTGTTCGGCCGGTGTGACCCACAGGCCGTAGGCGGATTTGATATCGACGATGCGCGTGACGAACGGGCACCGGTAGGACTTGTTGGGCGGCAACCACGATGCCGCGTCACCGTCCCCCTTCTCCTGGTTTATCCACCCGATCGTGGTCTGCAGATTAAGCGGATCATTGGCGAAGTTGGTCCGCATGAACAGATCCAATTGTTGCGCGCCGGTCTGCCAGGCGTCGGACAATGCGACGACATGATCGATCTGAACTTCCGCCGAGGTGGCCGGACCACGCTCGAACTCAACGGTGGTGCCGGTGTAGGGGTCATCGAGGATTCCGCTAAGAACCGCGCAGCCATTGGATCCGGGCTTGAAGACCACATCGATGAGATCTCGGCGCAGAATATCGTTGCGGGTGTCACATCCATTGTGGCCCAGAGGCACTGTCACATCGTCAGTCCAGGAGTCTCCGAACTGCCCACGTGAGTATCCGGTCTTCGGCGCACGTCCCTTGATCGGCAGGGTGTCGAGTTTGGCAAGAGTGTCGGCGGCCGACGGCTGCGGGTCCGCGGCCACCGGCGGTGCCAGTGAAACCAAGCCCGCTACGAGTACCGCGATGGCGGCTGACCGAACCAGCACCGGCCGCTAGCCCCACCAGAACGAGGTAGCGATCGCCACATACAGCGCGATAAGCGCTGCGCCTTCGAACCAGTTCGATTCCCCATCGAAGGTCACCAGGACCGCCACCAGGGCAGACATCACCATCGCCGCCAGCAGCAGCGGGGACAGCACTAGATCGAAGCCGGGTTGGCCCAGAAAACCCGCCGCGAGACAGACGATCGGCGCCACCGTGAGCGCAATCTGAACCGGCGACTGCAGGACCACCTGCACGCCGTAGTCCATCTGGTTCTTGGCGGCCAGCTGAATGCCGACGACGTTCTCCACCGCATTGCCGGCAATGGCCACGATCACCAGACCGGCGAACACTTCGTTGATGCCGGCGGCTTCCATGGCCGGCTCCAGAGCCGAGACAAACCACTCCGAGACGAATGCCGCCCCGACAGCGGTCGCGGCGAGCATCCCGATCGCCATTGCCAGCGGCCACTGTCCGTGCGCGTCCGCCTTGCTGGCCGCCGCCGTCGACTCCGGGCTCGCAACAATCGGAGACGGGCTTCGGGAATGCCCGGCATGGTCGGCCGGCGCCCTACGTGCCAGGGCCGCCGGCAGCGAAAGTGCAAATAGCCCCAGCATGACAACTGACACCACGACCGACACAACACGTTCGTGCGAGGCCGCGGGCGTGTGCAACGAAGCGGTGAGCGACGGAATCGCGAGGATGAACACCGCCAGGGTGAGCATCAGGCCCAACGTGCGGCTGTCATCGGCGGCGAATCGCTGTCGGCCATGCTTGAGTCCGCCCACCACAAAAGCCAACCCCAGGATCAGCAGGACGTTGGCCAGGATCGACCCGACCAGGGTGGCCTTCACCACGCCGTAGAGGCCGGCCTTGAGGGCGAACAGGATCACGAATAATTCGGGCAGATTACCCAGCGCCGACTGCAGGACACCGGTGGCACTCGGGCCGAGGCGATCCCCCAGTGCCTCCACCGAGCGGCCGACCAATGAAGCGAGTGTGGCCAGCGCGACGGCGGCCACCACGAAGGAGATCACGGAATTGGCGTGGGCATAGTGCAGAACCCCGGCGGCGACGGCGGCGATCACGGTGACGGCGATCATGATGCGGTCGCGATGCGACAGCAATGATGCGGTAGCCGTCGCCATCATGGAGCTACTCGCTCGACCGGTCGAATGTGATGACCTCGCCACGATTGATCGAAACCCAGTCGCGAGCCTCGAGGTAGGGCCGAAACGTCTGAGCAATTACCAGTGCGTCGGCATCGGTCTTGGGCCGCTGAAGTTCATAGAGATGCGGGAACTCCGTCCAAGCCACAACTGCGTCCCAGAGACGCAGCGCGGCATCCCCGGTGGGCGGATCCACCAGAACCGGCCCGAACAGACACTGGCCGTCGGGGAAGAACAGCGTCGGAACGCCGTAACCGGCGGCGACCACCACCCGCCGATGATCGGCCAGGACCTCATCGTTGGTCGTCGGATCGGCGATGGCCTCATCGACCAATCCGGGGTCGAATCCGAGCTCTTCGAGCAGATGTCGAGCGACCGCTTTCTCGTGCGGCTTGTGCCCCTCCACATGCAATGCTCGCGCGGCCCGTTCGTACCAGGCGTCCACATCGGCCATCGATCGGCGGCGCAGCAGCGCGCCGATGCGCATCATCGACCAGCCGTAGGACCAGTCCCGTTCCCAGGGATGCTTCTTGCCCTCCTGCCGGTTGATCTCTTCCAGGCTGAAGAACCGCCAGTTCACTTCAAGTCCAGTCAGATCGCGGACCGTGCGAATCCACCGCGAGGTCTGATAGGCGTACGGGCACATGACGTCGAAGTGGAAATCGACGGACTCTGGACGAGTACTCACGTCAAGAACATTAGACGCACCGAAGGTGTCTCTTTGCCGGATTCGCGGCGGGCCGGTGGACCGGCGGTGGCACCATTGGCCTCGATTGAACTACGGACAGCAAGGGGTACGGCGTGGCACTCGTCTTGGCGTTCGGGGTGATGTTGCTGATCAGCGTC
>JBMOKE010000024.1:0-22548 GCA_049315425.1 Mycobacterium sp.
CCAACCTGGGACCGGCCGTCATCGAGGCCAACTATGCGCGGGTGCCGCTCATCGTACTGAGTGCAAACCGGCCCTATGAACTGCTGGGTACCGGCGCCAACCAGACCATGGAGCAACTGGGCTATTTCGGCACTCAGGTCCGCGCGGCGATCAGCCTCGGACTGGCTGAGGACGGCGCCGATCTCGCTGGTCTCAACGCCCAGTGGCGCTCGGCTACCTGCCGGGTACTGGCAGCCGCCAGTGGTGCTCGTACCGCGAACGCCGGACCGGTGCAGTTCGATATCCCGCTGCGCGAACCCCTTGTGCCCGAACCGGATTCGGATCCCGGCGATATCCCGCCCGGGCGACCCGATGGCCAGCCGTGGACCTACACACCGCCGGTCAGCTTCGATCAGCCGCTGGCCATTGACCTCACGCCCGACACCGTCGTCATCGCTGGTCACGGCGCCGGGGTACACCCGAACCTTGCGCATCTGCCGACCGTCGCCGAGCCCACCGCACCCTGGGCGGCCAACCTGCTGCACCCGCTGGCGCTGCCACAGCTGCACCCCAGGCAGGTGATCATGTTGGGGCGCCCGACGCTGCACCGTTCGGTATCGGCGCTGCTGGCAGACTCCACCATCCCGGTGTATGCGTTGACCACCGGTCCGCGCTGGCCCGATGTGTCGGGTAACTGTCTGGCCACCGGCACCCGCGCCGATACCGTCGGCACCGCCGATCCGGCTTGGCTGGAGCGCTGTGCACGGGCCAACCAACACGCGGTCGATGTCGTGACCGAGCAACTGGCGGTCCATCCGCTGACCACCGGTCTGCATGTCGCGGCCGCCGTGGCCGCCGCGGTGCGCCCGGGCGATCAACTGGTGCTGGGCGCCTCCAATCCGGTCCGGGACGCCGCCCTGGTCGGGCTGAACACCGAGGGCATCGTGGTGCGGTCCAACCGGGGTGTGGCGGGCATTGACGGGACGGTGTCGACGGCGATCGGCGCCGCACTGGCGCATTCGGAGCGCACTATTGCGCTTCTGGGCGATCTCACCTTCGTCCACGACGCCTCCGGGCTGCTAATCGGCCCCACCGAGCCCATACCGGCCGACCTCACCATCGTGGTGTCCAACGACAACGGCGGCGGCATCTTCGAACTGCTTGAGCAGGGCGATCCGCGTTTCGCCGACGTGTCCTCGCGTATCTTCGGGACTCCGCACGACGTCGACGTCCTGGCGTTGTGCCGGGCCTACCACGTCGAGTCCCGCCAGATCGAGGTCGATGACGTGCGCGGTGCCCTCGACGAATCGTATGAAGGCATGCGGGTGCTGGAGGTCAAGGCCGACCGGTCCTCGCTGCGCCGATTGCACGCCGATATCCGAGCGGCTCTGTGATCTCACGCCTTCGTGATGCGTTGCGATCAGCGCTTCCCCGGCGTAATCCCGACCTACTCGACACGGGCGAGCGAAAAGCATTGCGGTGGGCAAAGACCGGCGTGTGGATTATCGCCTGCATCATCGCTCTGCAGGCTGTGCTGCTGGTCGCCGGGGCGTGGCGCAACGACCGCCAGATCGAGCGGCATATGGGTGTTGCCGAGGCCGAGGTGCTCTCCGCCGGCCCGCGGCGGTCGACGGTCGAGTTCGTCACGCCGGACCGGGTCACCTATCGGCCCGAACTCGGAGTGCTGTATCCCTCCGAGCTGGCCACCGGCATGCGGATTTACGTCGAATATTCTCGCGACAATCCGAATCTGGTCCGGGTCCAGAACCGCAATGCCTCGCTGGCGATCATTCCGGCCGCATCAACGGCGGCGATGGGGTGGCTGATCTGCGCCGCGATCCTGGCCGGGCTGGTGCGACGGGAACGGCGGCTGCCGGTAGCGTCAGACACATGAGCCGCGCGTCGCTGGATAAGGATCCGGGTGACGTGGCGTCGATGTTCGACGCCGTGGCGCGCCGCTATGACATCACCAACACCCTGCTCTCAGTCGGACGGGATCGCTACTGGCGTCGGGCCACCCGCGCGGCACTGCAGGTCGGCCCCGGGGATGTGGTGCTCGACCTGGCCGCCGGGACCGCCGTGTCGACGGTCGAACTTGCGAAGTCCGGGGCGTGGTGTCTTGCCGCGGACTTCTCGGTCGGCATGTTGCACGCCGGCCGACAGCGCCCGGTGCCCAAGGTCGGCGCTGATGCGACCCGGCTGCCCTTCGGTGACGGCGTTTTCGATGCGGTGACGATCAGCTTCGGCCTGCGCAATGTCGTCGACTCAAGTGCCGGCCTGCGGGAGATAGCACGGGTGACCAAACCCGGCGGGCGACTGGTCGTGTGTGAATTCTCCACACCTGCCGTGCCGGTGTTCGCCACCGCGTACAAGGAGTATCTGATGAAGGCACTACCGCGGGTGGCCCGAGCGGTATCGAGCAATCCGGAAGCCTACGTCTACCTGGCCGAGTCCATCCGGGCCTGGCCTGACCAGCCGACCCTGGCCCGCCGCATCGAGCAGGCCGGCTGGTCGCAGGTAAGCTGGCGCAACCTCACCGGCGGAATTGTCGCCCTACACGAGGCGCGTAAACCCAACTAGCAGAACGGCTTTCGCTGATCCAGGAGGCGTGATCCGGAACCGGCCGTCCGCCACATCCGCGCCACCCAGTCGGCATCCTCATCGCTGACCAAATTGCCCATCACCCGCACCGCGATAGTCATGAGCCGGGCCGAGCGCATCCCCACCGGGCCGGTGATCGGCAGGAAACGCGGCAGCGTCAACAGCAGCCCGAGCCGGCGGGCCACTGAGAACCCGCGCCCATAGTGCGCCTGCAGCAGCGCGGGCCAGGCGCTCGACAGTTCACGCGAGCCCAGCATGTCCGCGGCCATCCGCCCGGTCTCCAGCCCGTAGTCGATGCCCTCGCCGTTGAGCGGGTTCACACAGGCCGCCGCATCGCCCACCAGCATCCAGTTCGGCCCGGCCACGCCGGAAACCGCCCCGCCCATCGGCAGCAGTGCCGAGGCATGTGCCCGTGGCGCACCGTCGAAGCCCCACGCTGCACGTTTGAGGTCGGTGTAGTGGGTCAGCAGCGGCCGCAACGCCACGTCGGCGGGCCGCTTGGCGGTGGCCAGTGCGCCCACACCGATATTCACCTCCCCGTTGCCCAGCGGAAAGATCCAGCCATACCCGGGTAGCACCTGGCCGGAGGGTGATCGCAATTCCAGATCCGAGGAGATCCACGGTTCGTCTGCGCGCGGCGAGGGCAGATAGGCCCGCGCGGCCACCCCGTACACCGTCTGCTGATGCCATTGCCGCCCCAGCGCCCTACCCAACGCCGACCGTACCCCGTCGGCAACGATCAGCCATTGGCAGCTCACTCGGGATCCGTTGGCCAGCACCACCGCGTCAACCCGCCCGGCGGAATCCCGGGAAACATCAACGCACTTGTGTCCCAACAACATTGACGCACCGGATTCCGCCGCGACATTGCGAATGCGGTCGTCGAGTTCGGTACGCGGTACCGCGCTGCTGATTGGTGGGAATGACGGACTCGACCAAGGCACCTCCACCTCCGTGCCGAAGCCGGCCAGCCGCAGACCATGATGGCGAATCCGGCCGTCCAGCCAGTCGCCCAGACCGAGGTGTTGCAGTTCGGCGACCGCGCGCGGGGTAAGCCCGTCACCGCAGGCCTTGTCCCGTGGGAACTCGCACGCGTCGACAACCAGCACCTGGTGACCGCCGCGGGCCGCCCACGCCGCGGCGGCGGAACCGGACGGGCCGGCGCCGACCACGACTACTTCGGCCCGGACCTCAGATGACGCTGCGCGCATACTTCACAGTATGTTGGCAGGGTGAGGACACCGGCGACTGTGGTGGCGGGCGTGGATTTCGGCGACCCGGCCTTCGCTCAAGCCGTCCGTGATGGCGTCGCCCGCATTGAGGAGATGATCTCCACCGAACTGCGCAGCGGTGACGAACTGATGACCGAGGCCGTGCTGCACCTGTTCGAGGCGGGTGGCAAACGGTTCCGTCCGTTGTTCACCGTGCTGTCAGCTCAGATTGGTCCCGAACCGGATGCCTGGCAGGTCACCGTCGCAGGCGCGGTCATCGAACTGGTGCATCTGGCCACGCTTTACCACGACGACGTCATGGACGAGGCGCAGATGCGCCGCGGTGCGCCGTCGGCTAATGCCCGCTGGGGCAATAACATCGCGATCCTCGCCGGCGACTATCTGTTCGCGACAGCCTCGCGGCTGGTGTCGCGACTCGGCCCCGACGCGGTACGCCTGATCGCCGAGACTTTCGCACTCCTGGTGACCGGCCAGATGCGGGAGACCAAAGGCGCAGCCGAAGCCGACGATGCCGTCTCGCACTATCTGAAGGTGGTTGCCGAGAAGACCGCCTGCCTCATCGCGGCCTCCGGTCAGTTCGGCGCGACATTCTCCGGTGCGAACGACGATCAGATCGAGCGGCTCGGCCGCATCGGCGGGATCGTCGGCACGGTGTTCCAGATCTCCGACGACATCATCGACATCGAGAGCGACCCCGACGAGTCCGGCAAGCTGCCCGGGACGGACCTGCGTGAGGGTGTGCACACCCTGCCGGTGCTCTACGCATTGGAGGAAACCGGCCCGGCCGCCGACCGGCTGCGGGAGATCCTCAAGGGGCCGGTAACCGACGATGAGACCCTGGCTGAGGCCTTGGCGCTATTGCGGGCCTCCGGTGGTATCGCCGCGGCGAAGGACATCGTGCAGCAGTACGCCGCGCAGGCAAGAGCAGAGTTGGCCGGGCTTCCGGATGTGCCGGGACGGCGCGCATTGGCTTCGCTGGTGGACTACACGGTCAACAGACACGGTTGACAGGCATGGTTAACCCATCGGGCACCTGTTTGCTGTATCGAGGAGTTACTCTCCCCTGGAAGACCCGTTCGCAGGAGGATCTGAGATGACCTGGCATCCCACCGCCAACCGGATGAAGACGTTTGCGCTACTCGTCGGAATGTCAGCGTTGATCGTCTTCATCGGCGCGCTGTTCAACAACAAGTCCGTGCTGGGACTGTCGGTGCTGATGGCTGTCGGCATGAACATCTACGTCTATTTCAACAGTGACAAGCTGGCGTTGAAGGCCATGAAGGCCCAGCCGATCACCGAGGTTCAGGCCCCGCAGATCTATGCGATGGTGCGTGAGCTGTCCACCGCTGCGCACCAGCCCATGCCGAGGCTTTTCATCAGTGACACGGCCAGCCCGAACGCGTTTGCCACCGGCCGCAACCCGCGCAATGCGGCGGTGTGCTGCACGACAGGCATCCTGCAATTGCTCGACGAGCGTGAGCTGCGCGCGGTGCTCGGTCATGAGCTTTCCCATGTCTACAACCGCGACATCCTGATTTCGTGTGTCGCCGGCGCATTGGCATCGGTGGTCACCGGTATGGCCCAGATGGCGATGTTCACTGGCGCGCGGGGCGGAGGTAGGCAGGGTGGTGCGAATCCGCTTGCGCTGCTGCTGGTTTCGCTGCTGGCGCCGATGGCGGCAGGGGTAATCAAGATGGCGGTGTCGCGCTCCAGGGAGTACCAGGCCGATGAATCCGGTGCTGAGCTTTCCGGCGACCCGCTAGCGCTGGCCTCGGCATTGCGCAAGATCAGTGGCGGTGTGGAAAGGAATCCGTTGCCGCCAAGCCCGCAGTTGGCGGACCAGGCGCATCTGATGATCGCCAGCCCGTTCAGGTCGGGGGAGCGGATGAGCAAGATGTTTTCGACGCATCCGCCGGTCCAAGACCGGATCGCACGGCTGGAAAAGATGGCCGGCGGTTAGCTACTTATCGAGGCCTCGGGCGCCACGATTGCCCGGCGGATCTGGATTCGGGTCAGGCCGGTTCGCTGTCTGGGAGGCCGAATGGCGACCGGTCACGGCATTCACGACGGAGTTGAAGGCGTCCCTGACCACATCAATCGGGCTGGTCGGCTTCACCGCGGGAATAGTGATGCTCGAGGAGCGGGTTGATTGGCCGCTTTGCCCGGGGTTGAGGTCCTGTGGCGACGGCGTGACGACGACCCTCGGACGTATGGTGCTCGCGCTGATGTCCGGTTCGACCGGCGCCGCCGACGGTCCCGGGTCGATGACCTGCGCCGACAGCTCCGGTGACTGGGCGGCGGCGGGCATCGGGGCCGCAGTGGCGGGCACCGGGGCGGCCAGCGGGGAACGAGGAACCTGGTTCGGCAGCAACGCCTGGATGTTGTTTTTCAGTGACTCGGTCACCGTCTTGTAGGCGACGACCGTCATGTCGTTGATCTGCTGAATCAGTGCGACGACGCCGTCGGGGTAGGTGACCGTCGTCACATTGGTTCTGGGGTCGGTCAGGCAGCTCACCGAGCCGGTGCAGTCCACCCGGCCCTGTGAATCGACGACAGGTTTGGACGGCATGGTGGTGAGTGCCTGCTTGGAGGTAGTCGCGCCCAACGCCGCGACGGCGGGCGGAATCGCGCTGACCTCAAGGCTATTGGGCCCGACACCTGCCGCGAAGGCCTCCTGGAAGGGGGAGTTCGGGCTGCCCGCGGACAGGGGGCCGTTCAGGATTGCGGCGAGATCGCTGGCATCACCGGCTCCGTTACCGATGGCCAGTAGGTCGCCCTGGGGCTCAGGAGCCGAGTTGCCGAAGATGTCAAGCGGGCCGTCGAAGCTGGCCCGGGTGAACCCATCGGGCGTTTGTGAGGTCGAGGCCAGAACCATCAGACCGGCGGCGACGCCCACGGCAGATGCGCCTGCGCGCAAAGCGTGGTTGGTGAGCCGACCCATTGGACTAACAGCCTTTCTGATTCTCAGGTTCTACGAAGGTAACTCTTATGTTAGAGCATCCGCAGCAGTTTTAAACACTGGGGTGCTGCCGATGTTGGTTCGGTACGGTGTTGTGATGATCTGCAGGACTGTTCGTGGTGCGACTGGGGCTGTAGTGGCTTCAGTGGCTGTAGTGGCCAGTGCGGCCTTGGCCTGGGCCGATCCCGATCCGGCACCCGTGCCGCCGCCGCTTCCCAACGTCAACGCCTATGCGCCGATAAGCCCGGTCGCCTACTCGGTGATGGGCGGGAACTGGTACGCCTTCGCCGGGCCTGCCGGCGTCACCTGCGTGATCAACAAGACCAGCGGTGGCTACGGATGCAGTGGTGCGTTGCCCGGCGCGCCGGAGGGCGCGAATCTGGTCAGCGCCGGTCCGGTCGGGCCGCCCTCCTTCGCCAGCACGGGCCAGCCCATCTTCGGTGCAGCCGGTGAGGTCAAAGCCCTGCCGCCGAACACCCGGGTGAGTTTCCGGGAGATCAGCTGCGGGGTGGACGGAACTGGGGCGGTGGCCTGCGTCAACGGCCACGATCAGGTGGGCTTTGTCGTCAGCCCGGCCGGCACCTATATCAACGACTTCAATCCGATGCTGGATCGGCCGGAGGGCAGCAATCCCTACCTGCCGGGAATGCCGCTCGGTTAGAAGCGCGTCCCGTCGACCTCGTGGCCGGGTTTTTCGGCCATCAGACCCTCGTAGGCCTGCTCGACGGAGGAGCCGTGATTGATCACCGCGTCGACCTCCCGGGCGATCGGCATGTTGATGCCGTACTTATCGGCGAACTCCATGATCACGCTGGCGGCCTTGACGCCCTCGGCGACCTGGTTCATGCCCGCCAGGATCTCGGCGATGGGCTTACCCGAGCCCAGTGCCTCGCCGACGCTGCGGTTGCGGCTGCGCTGGGACGTGCAGGTGACGATCAGATCACCCATCCCGGCCAGGCCGGAGAAAGTGTCGCGCTGGCCACCCATGGCCTCGCCGAGTTTGGACATCTCGCGTACCGCGCGCGTCATCACCATGGCGCGGGTGTTCTCGCCGATTCCGAGCGAGTAGCCCATTCCGACGGCGATCGCATAAACGTTCTTCAGCGCGCCGGCGATCTCGACTCCGACGACGTCGTCGGTGGTGTAGGTCCGAAATCGCTTGGTGCGAAACATACTTGCGAGATTCGCCGCCAGGTTGCGGTCAGGCATTGCCAGCACCGCGGCGGCGGCGTAGCCCTCGGCGACCTCCTTGGCGATATTCGGTCCGGCCAGGATGCCCGCCGGGTGTCCGGGCAGCACCTCCTCGACGATCTGGCTCATCCGCATATTGGTGCCCTGCTCAAGACCTTTGACCAGGCTCACGACGGGCACCCACGGGCGCAGTTCCTTGCTGAGTTCGCCGAGCACGCCGCGGAACCCGTGCGAGGGAACACCCATGACGATGACGTCAGCGCAGTGTGCGGCCTCGGCGAAATCGTTGGTGGCGCGCAGGGTCTCCGGCAGTTCGACGTCATCGCCGAGGTAGGCGGAGTTGCGGTGATTTTTGTTGATGTCCTCGGCGGTCTCCGAGGAGCGCACCCACTGCACCGTCGGCCCTCGCCGAGCGCAAATGGAGGCGACGGTGGTGCCCCAGGACCCACCACCCAGCACGACGACCTGCGGTTCACGACGATCAGAAGTCATGGCGATCAACGTAATGCCGCAGACGCGTGATTACCGGGTGTTCTGGAAACCGCGGTTACCCGACGAGTTGCTTGGGCACCGACACAGTCCCGAACACCATGTCCTCTTCGGTCTTGTCCAGGAAGCGGAAGTCGATGGCATCGGCGAGGAAGTCCTGGCGCACCACCCATGGCCGTTTGGCGCCGGACTTGGGTAGCGCGTGCGGGCTTCGCTGGACATAACCGGCCTGCAGGTCCCAGGTGGGCTTCTCGGCGATCGGGCCACCGCCCAGGTGCGGGTAGGCGTGGGTATAGCCGTGGGTGTCCAGGTAGTCGAGCAGCTTCGCCGTCGCGCGTGCCGTCATATCGGCGCGCAGCGTCCACGAGGCGTTGGTATAGCCGATGCACCAGAACAGGTTCGGTACGTCGTCGAGCATGTGGGCTTTGTAGGAGAAGCGTTCCTGGGGCTTGACTTCAGTGCCGTCCACGCTGACCCGAACGCCCCCGAGGGCTTGGAGTTGCAATCCGGTGGCGGTGACGATGATATCGGCGTCGAGGTGCCGGCCGGACTTACATGCGATGCCGCCGATATCGAAGTGGTCGATGTGATCGGTGACCACCTCAAGGCGGCCCTTGCCGATCTCCTCGAAGACGTCACCATCGGCGACCAGGCACATCCGCTCATCCCACGGGTTGTAACTCGGCTTGAAGTCGACGTCAACCGGATAACCCTTCGGTAGGCGACTGACGTTCTGCCAGCGGACGAACTTGCGTATGCCGTTAGGGAACGTGCGGGCGAGGACCCAGAGCACCTTCTCGAAAATTAGGGCCAGGGTACGAATAATGTTGTAGGAGGCCTTCTTTGGCATCACCGTGCGCAGTGCGCTGTAGAAACGGTTGACCCGCGGCATGGCGAAAAGATAGCCCGGCGAGCGCTGCAGCATCGTCACGTGTGCGGCCTTGCGAGCCAGAGCAGGCACCATTGAGACGGCGGTGGCGCCACTGCCGATAACGACGATCCTCTTGCCCGAGTAGTTCAGATCCTCCGGCCAGTGCTGCGGGTGGATGACGGTACCGGTGAAGTTCTCGATGCCGGGGAATTGCGGGGTGTAGGGATCGTCGTAGTTGTAGTAGCCCGAGCCGAAGAACACGAAACGGCTGCGGTAGAACTTGGACTGGCCGTTGTCGGTGACGTGCAGGGTCCAGGTGTCGGTGGCGGAATCCCAGTCGGCTGAGTGCACCTCGGTGTCGAAGCGGATGTGCGGGTAGATACCGTGCTTGCGGGCGGCGTCCTCCATATAGTCGCGGATCTGGTCGCCGTCGGCGACGTACTCCTTGCCTGTCCACGGTTCCCACGGCCAGCTCAGGGTGAATATGGACGAGTCGGAGCGCACTCCTGGATAGCGGAACAGGTCCCAGGTGCCGCCGATGCGGTCGCGGCGCTCAAGGACGACGTAGCGGGTGGCGCGTTCACGCTGGCCGAGGCGGTACGCGGCACCGATTCCGGAGATACCGGCGCCGATGATCACGACGTCGAGGATGTCGCCGTCGGACTCGGCGGGGCGGGTGCCTTCGTGCGGGGTGACGGTCATGGGACCACCTTAGGCAGTGGCCGGTCCGGTCGGCCAGGGGCTAGCGTGCCCGGGCCGGCCGGCCCGGGATTAGCGATAGTTGACGAACTGCAGAGCTACCTCGAGGTCGGCGCCCTTGAGCAGAGCGATGACCTCCTGCAGGTCGTCGCGCTTCTTGGAGCTGACCCGGATCTCGTCGCCCTGGATCTGGGCCTTGACGCCCTTGGGGCCATCGTCGCGGATGAGCTTGGTGACTTTCTTGGCGTTCTCGCTGCTGATGCCTTGCTTGAGGGTGCCGCTGATTCGGTACGTTTTGCCGCTGGGCTGCGGGTCGCCGGCGTCGAACGCCTTCATCGAGATATCGCGGCGGATCAGCTTCTCCTTGAACACGTCGACGGCTGCCTTGGCCCGTTCCTCGGTGGAGGAGACGATCTCGATGGTCTCCTCGCCCTTCCACTCGATGGTGGTGTCCGTACCGCGGAAGTCGAACCTGGTGCTGAGCTCCTTGGCTGCCTGGTTCAGTGCGTTGTCGACTTCCTGGCGATCGACCTTGCTGACGATGTCGAACGACGAATCCGCCACTGTGGGTGCCCTCCTAGTGGTTATCGGCCGGTTTGTGCCTTGAGTACATTCTCGTTGTACCCTGCTAGACGCATCATGCCGGGTCTGTTCGGTGAGGTGTTTCCAGGCAGGTTGCCCGAGCGGCCAATGGGAGCGGACTGTAAATCCGTCGGCTAACGCCTACACAGGTTCGAATCCTGTACCTGCCACGCTGATCAGCGGCTGTTTGCGTTGACGGTCAACGGATCGATGAGTCCGATTGTCCGCAGCAGCGGCATTCAACGGTTCGGCGCGTGCGCTGATCGAGATTCTCGGCACACTGCACAAAACCGCTACCCGGCGCACCCGGTTATCGGCGGTGCGGTCTATGACCCGCGACGACTGACCCGAAACAGACCGGCCCCGAGTTAGCAGTCGCCGCCTGAGCCGTAGATCTGTCCGTTGGGGCATGTCGCCCCGGTCAGGTTCGCCCCGGTGAGGTCCGCCCCGGTAAGTTTCGCCCCGGTGAGGTTCGCCCCGGTAAGGTTCGCCCCGTTGAGGTACGCCTCGGCGAGGTACGCCCCGGTGAGGTTCACCCCGGTGAGGTCCTTGCCGCGTAGGTCCGTCCGGCCGAAGTCCACCTGCGTCATGTTTGCCCCGGTCAGGGTCGCACCAAACAGGATCCATCCAAAGACGCGGGCTGCGGTCAGGTCCGCGTTGTTTAGGACGGCACCGGTCAGGTCCGCGCCGCTCAGGTACGCGTATTTCAGGACCGCACCAGTCAGGTCCGCGCCGCGCAGGCTCGCGTCATTCAGCTTTGCGCTTTGCAGATTCGACTTGACCAGTTGCGTGTAGTTCAGGTTCACCGAACCCGTCAGGTCCGCCTCGGTCAGGTTCGCCCCGTTCAAGATCGCACTGGATAGATTCGAGTACCTGAAGTCTACGTAACTGAGATTGGCTCCTGTGAGATTCACGCCTTCCAGGTCTTGTTGTTTGCAGTTTCTGGTTGCGACGCACGCCGTCGAGCCACCGACTAGGACGTGGACCCCGCTGGGTGTCAAGGTTTTCCGCACTTGCCACAACGCCCCTGCCAGGAAGTCGGTGATCGGGTTGGTCGGGAAACCTCTCAACCAGTTAACGGCGGAGTCGAGGAACGTTGTGGCCAGCGCCCGCAGCGACTGTCGGGATGGAGGGGTCCCCATCGCGATAGCCTCTCGCGCGATGGCCCCCCTCGCGACAGCCCTTGAGGGGGCCACAACGACCGCGGCGGACTGCGGGCTTGCGCTCATGAGAACAGCCGGAACATCTGGGATGGCCCGGATGGCTGACGAGAAGCTACGGGCCGGGGTCTCACCCGCCGCGGTAGCGGTCGAAGAGCGTTGGCGCGCGTTAGAACGCGTATTGCTTGCCTGGCCGGCGAGGGCCGCCGTTCCCTGCCGGGCTTCTGCGATCACCGAGAGTGGTGGACCGGTTGCCGCGGCCGGTGCGGGGACCGCCCATTCGGTGGCCCTTGACGAAGAGCTAGTCACCACGGATCGGGCAGAGCGCCCCGCCCGCCGGGCCGGACTAGCGGATGAAGGGGCCTCTGGAGTGGTCCCCGCCGAGGGGGCAGTCGGGCCCGCCGACACCGTGGCCGTGTCCGTTCTGGTGCCTTCGTCGGCAGCGGCTGCACCCGTTGCTTGAGTTCCGGCCAAGGACAATCCCAGCATGACCGCCGCCGCGCTGACTCGCACGCTAGAAACCACCATTGCGAAACCCCGTTTTCGTCGACGCCGATGATCGGATTACACGCGAACGCCCTCGAAGTGGATACACGAGTTCTTCGCGAGAACGAGCCAGATGTTATCAGCACAAGTCAGGGGGGGGGGCTTTAGTCAGAGTTCTTCTGGGGGACTGATTCGGGAAAGTCCTATTCGAACGTTCGCCTGAGTCGATAGGGTGGCGAAACTCAGGCGCGAGTGGTTCCCGTCTTGGGGTAGCGCCCGAATGCCCACACAGTTGGCGGGCATTTCATCCCGACCAACGAAAGGTTTTTAGACGTGCGAACCCTCTCCGCGCTCCCTCCCTGGCTACTTATCGCTATCGGATTCGTGTTGTTCGCCTCAGTTAGCGCTGGTTGCCGGTTGGCCCTTCGCAGGGCGGCTTCGCCCGAACTAAGTACGCAGGTGGAAGGGTACGCCGGAAAGCTACTCGGTGTGTTTGGGGCGTCTTTCGCCCTCCTCGTCGGTTTTTCTATCACGATCACCTGGTCGGCGGTGAGTGCTGGCCAGGACGCAGTCGACCTCCAGGCAGGCGTAGCCCAACAACTTTCGTGGGCCGCGAGTGCGATGCAGGACCAAGCCGGCGCCGACGTTATCAACGATAATTTGCGCGATTTTCTGAACACAGTTGTGCGCGATGATCAGCGGCATCTCGCGGAGGGGAACGTCAGTGTGTTGCCGTCTGACGAGATATTTGACACTCTGCAGAACAACGTGCACCGAGTAGCATCCGGGCAAGCTAATGCGGACCCGGTGGCGAGCGGAATGGTGTCGGCTTCCGCATCGCTGACCGCCGCCTGGAGTAAAGTAACCTCTGTGGCGCAGCGAAAGCTTCCGGCTGTCCTGGTTGCGCTCATCCTCGCGTCCGGGCTATGTCTGGCGGCCGTAGTAGGTATGTCAGCGCTGACGGTGGAACGGCCCTTCCTCATGTATCTCTCGGCGCTCATTTCCGCGATGTCCATCGCCGTGGTGTTGATCACCGACTTTCCCTTCGTTGGAATCGCGGTCGACCTCACACCGCTGAGCGTTTCTGCCAGCTCCATTTAGCTGGGAAATCCGGATCTGCTTTCTGCGGATCGAGTTAGACCGCCGGTGATCACACGTACAAAACAGCCGAACCAATGCCCACACTGACAGATAACTGCCGTGAACTGCGGTCAATCATTTCCGCAGTAGAGGCGTACCCGAGTATCCCGTCAACATCCGAGATTGTGGTTCGAGTACATCCGGTGCTACCTCGTTTTTCGGGAAAGCGGCTGTTTACAGTGTGGCGACGGCGTCGCCGGCGCCACACAGGCCAGATGGTGGCCGGCGGCTACTGCGGAATTCGCCCGCATGCTGCGTGGAATCGGCGCCGCCGGGGCGGCAGTGCAGGTTAGGGGATCAGCTTGGACGCCCGCGGGAGCGCCGACACTATGACCATCCACACGCGCGTGACGCTGAACCCTCGGCGAACTCGCGCAGACGGCTGAGACTGGACCTGAACTTTGATCACCGGCCATCTTCCCAGGGGTAGAGCGCCCGTCCGCAGCGGAACGTGCCACGGCTCCGCTTAGCCAACAGAACCAACTCCGCCACCAGTGCTTGTGCGACGCACTCAATACAGCTTCGTATAACAAACAACGAGAAAGATGGACCGTAAATCCGTCGGCTAACGCCTACACAGGTTCGAATCCTGCATCTGCCACGAATTGTTTTAGATCGCGAAGACAGCCACTTGGATGTGCAACGATCGCCTTTGTGGAACTCCTCTTCAACACCATCCTGGCCCTCAAAGAACGCGGACTGCTGCCCGACGCGGTGATGCGCGCCCTGGTGCGCATCATGTGCGCGCAGTGGGTTCGGACCTTCGAGTGTGGTGGTGACACTGAGAAGCAGGCCTTCTTCAAGAAGAAGTACTTCGAGAAGTTGCGGGCCAGTGCCGGGGCGCTGAACCAGGATGATGCGAACATTCAGCACTACGAGGTGCCCACCCGCTTTTTTCACCTGATGCTGGGGCCGCATCTGAAGTACTCGTGCTGCCTATTCCCGCAAGATTCCACCGGCCTTGCCGATGCTGAAGTCGCGATGTTGCACACGTTCTTGGAAGAGCGGCTCAACCTCGGCGAGCTGATCAAAGACAAGAAGACCGTCCGACTTCTTGATCTCGGCTGCGGCTGGGGTTCCCACGGCAGCTACGTGCTGGAGAACTACGACGGCGTACACGTCACGTTCCTGTCCAACAGCGCCACCCAGCAGGACTACATCGCGTCGAAGAACTCCAAGCACGAGGGCCGATTCTCCTGCGTCAAAGCCGACGCCAGCACGTTCGACGATCCGGAGTTCCGCGAGCGCTTCGACGTGATCGTGTCCTGCGAGATGCTCGAGCACATGAAGAACTACGACACGGTGCTGGCGAAGGTGAGCTCATGGCTGCGGCCCGATGGGCGAATGATGGTGCAGATCCTGGGTAACCGTCGGTTCGCCTATGACTTCAAAACCACGGACTGGATGGGGAAGTACTTCTTCGCGGGCGGCACCATGCCCAGCCGGGACCTGTTCGAGAACTTCCTGCCCGCCGATCTCACC
This sequence comes from Mycobacterium sp., assembly GCA_049315425.1. GTDB lineage: Bacteria > Actinomycetota > Actinomycetes > Mycobacteriales > Mycobacteriaceae > Mycobacterium. The sequence goes on from JBMOKE010000024.1 coordinate 14,872, forward strand.
CAAACTCATGTCTGGGATGTCAATGGGCGCCAGTACACCCGCACCCTCGACGCGTGGCTGGAACGCCTGGACGCCAACAGAAAAGAGTGCCTGCAGGCACTGGAGGGCGGTCCGACGTCAGCCACGGTGGCGCTGGAGCGGTGGCGGATGTTCCTCCTGTTCTGCTCGGAGGTCTTCGGATACCGCGACGGCAACGAGTGGATGGTCTTCCACTATCTGTTCGAGAAGTCGCCGGCGTCACTGCGCAGCTGAACGCTAGCCATTGACCGCGTCAGTCACCATGAGCCACATCAGTGTCGCCAACCCGATCGCCACCGCCTGCACCGAGACGACGAATGAGAAGTACTGGAGCCAGACTGCGCCGAGACCGCAGCGCGGTGTACCGGCCGACACCTGCATAGTCAGCGACAACGCCAAGCCGATGCCCAACATGAGCACGGTGAAGACAGGTGCCACCCGACGGCCCGGATCAAGGGCGGTGGCAGATCGGCGAACGTAGCCCATCTCGACCCCGAGTGCCAGCAAGATCACGACGAGAGCGTTCGCCACATCGGAGAAGTATTGGGCCGAAACGTCGCTCGCGCAGCTCTCGTTAATGTCGATCACCGGCGCCCACAGCTCGGTGGCGACGGCGACGGCGAGGGTTCCGATGACGAGCGGCATCACCCAGCTACGTGAGTCAGATCCGTCACTGAGAGCGGACAATAGCAGCAGGGTCATAGCGGCGGTGAAGACCAGCGCAGCCAGCAGGTTGACCCATACCGATGCGGTATCCCCGAGACTCGCTCGCTGCTCTTCGGTCGCGATTAGGAGGAGATGGCCAACGACGACAAGCGCCGCCCCCGCCGCCCACCATCCGCTGAACAGCCCCCGCAGGAACGTCGTGAGATTGCTGTCGCCGCCCGTGATACGCCACTTCAGGGCGCCGGTGCCGGCCACTAGGAGGCAATCCAGGGCCAATACGAGCCAACCCTTGGCTGCGAAATCCGGGTGTCCGCTCACGTCGAGGAAGAACTCGACAGCGTCGTCGCTGAAGGTGAACCCGATGATTAACAGAAATGCCGCGACGAGAGCGGGCACATCCGATGGGCGCGTTGCCGAATCGCTTGCCGGTTCAGTCACGCGGGTAGATTACCGCTCAGCGACGCGGCTGGATCCTGGCTTCAGCGGTGAGCAGCCACCAGTAGGCCGTCAGTGGTCGAGGAGTCTTCGGGCGTCGCCGCGGCCATCATGGTGTCGTGAGCCTGATCCTCCTCGGTGTCAGCCGGCACCACCAGAAGTACGACGCTGCTTCCGCCAAGACCGAGCACCTCGATGGTGTTGCGGGGCTGGCGGCGGTAGCCGGCAAGGCGGACCACTCGGCCGCCGATAACGGTCTTGACCGGGGCTTTGGCCCACTCGCCCATCTGATAGGTCACATGGCTGATGGGGCCGAGTCGTACCGAAAGCACAGCCAGCAGATCCGGGAGTTCGGCGAGTAGATCACTACTGGCCGGCCACCAGGCACCGTCGACGAAACCGGTGGGGTAGTTCGCGGGGGAGCCCTTGGGCTTGAGGCGTAGCCGCGGAGTGTGCTCGGGGGCGGGCTGGTGCCATCCGGCGCTTGCGCGAGATTGTGTAGGCGTCATCAGACGCTCCCATCTGCGGCCGGATGAACCCGCCGGAATCATTCGGGGGTGACACAAACCTCAACGGTCGTGCGCAAAAGCCCCCCGATGGGTTCAGTCTAGTCGCACATGCGTTGATCACGAAAGGTCATTACGCTCAACCAATTTCGCTGCCCCGCGAAATAAAAAGTGGGCCGGCAGGTTTCCCTGCCGACCCACCTATTTACTGGCTTTTGCTACTCGGGGCGAACCGCGAGAGCCTGGGGGCCCTTGGCACCCTGGCCGATGTCGAAGGTGACCCGCTGGTTCTCCTCCAGCGACCGGTAGCCGCTTCCGGAGATTTCGGAGAAGTGGACGAAAACGTCCTCAGCCCCACCATCGGGTGCGATGAAGCCGAAGCCCTTTTCGCTGTTGAACCATTTCACAGTTCCCTGTGCCATTCTTTACTTCTCTCATTCAATCGAAAGAACGCCTAAATCGGGCGCCCCACCCCAGACTAGCACGGTAAAACCGCTTGATCAGCACTCGAGTGAAAATCGTTGTGCAGCAATGCCAGCAGTTATTTGTCTTTGTCCGAGAACACCGGATTCTGGACCGGCTCCGAGGAGTGCTCGGCGGTGTGCTCGTTGGTGTGCGCAGCGTTCTCGGCTTCCACGGGGTGGGAGAACAGGCTGTTTTCCATGGGTTTCCTTCATCTTCGGGCCCGACCGGAAACGTAGTTGGTGGCCGGGGAGGGAAATCGTTCGAGTGAATCCATGTGGTGGATCGAAACTCGATGTCGCCACCGAGGGCGAAACGACTCTTGGTACCGACTCTACAGGGTCGGAGCGGCCTTACGATTCACCGCAGTGCGGAGCCATGCACAGGGGAGGGATCGAAATGGCCGTCACGCTGCCTGATGACCCTCGCTTTGCCAATGACACCGAGCGGCGTGTCTGGACAGCGCTGACCGAGCAGCTCGGCGACGGCGACCTCGTGATCGCCGGCCAGCGGGTCACCGATCACCTCAAGGATCATGAGATCGACCTCCTCATCGCCATCGAAGGTGCGGGCATCGTGTGCGTTGAGGTCAAGGGCGGCGAGGTCACCCACAACGGCCAGACGTGGCTGCAGCACCTGCGCAGCGGTCAGGTCAAGACCATCGACCCGGTTCGTCAGGTGCGCCAAGCCCGCTACGCGCTGCGGGATTTCATCGAGAAGGATCCGCGTTGGACTCAGGGCCGGGTGCGGTGGAACCACGTGGTCGTCCTGCCCAACAGTCGGTTCTCACAAGAATTCGCGCTGCCGGACTGCCCGCGCTGGATGGTTATCGACCGCGACGACTTCCCGACCGTGGCGGGGCGCATCCGCGATATCGCGCTCAACCAGAAGACCGAACTGCCGCTACTAAGTGCTAAGGGAATCGAGGAACTTCAGAGGGCTTTGGACGGGCGCGGTTTGCCGCAACGTGACGTCGTCGCCCGCGCGTTGGAGAACGAAGAGGCCGCAAACATTCTCACCGACCAACAGGCGATCATCCTCGACGCCATCAAACTGCTCACCCGCGTCGAAGTCCGCGGCGGTGCGGGCAGTGGCAAGACCTTCATGGCCCTCGAACAGGCCCGCCGGCTGGCCAACTCCGGCCAGCGGGTCGCACTCATCTGTTACTCCCACGGCCTGGCCTCGTTTCTGAAACGCATCACCTCCGGATGGAACCGACGCCAGCGGCCCGGGTATGTCGGGGAGTTCCATGACCTGGGTATCGCCTGGGGCGCCGCCGTGGGACCCGCCGAATCTGAGCGGACCGCTGCCGCCGAACAGTTCTTCGAACGTGACCTGCCCGCGCAGATGCTCGAACTGGCAAGCGCCCTGCCCGACGGCCACCGGTTTGATTCGATCGTCATCGACGAGGCCCAGGACTTCGCTGACAGCTGGTGGGAACCGATCCTGGCCGCTCTGCGCGATCCCGATACCGGCGGGGTCTACCTGTTCAGCGACGAGGGCCAGCGCGTCTTCGACCGCAAGGGCACCCCGCCGGTGCCACTGGTGCCGCTGATCCTCGAGCAGAACATTCGCAATACTCGTCAGATCGCGAAGGCCTTCGAGCCACTGGTTGACCACCCGATGCGTTTCCTGGGCGCCGACGGCCCCGACGTCCGCTTTGTGGCCTGCACCCCCGAAGACGCCTTCGACGTCGGCGACGATCAGATCGAGGCGCTCCTGGCCGAGGGCTGGCGGCCCGAGGACGTCGCACTGCTGACCACCGGCAGCCGCCACCCTGAACAGATCGCCCGCCAGGGGCAGGGCAACACGGCCTACTGGGACAGTTTCTGGGACGCCGAGCAGGTGTTCTACGGCCACGTGCTCGGCTTCAAGGGCCTTGAGCGACGGGCCGTGGTGCTGGTCGTTAACGACAAGGCTGCCTTCCAGCGCTCACGGGAACGGTTGTATGTCGGGCTGTCCCGGGCGCGCGACCAACTTGTGGTGTGTGCCGCCCCGGCATTCATCGCAGAAGTGGGCGGTCCGGATCTGGTGCGGCGGCTGGGGATCAGCGACTAGCGCAGTTTCACCAACCGGGTCGTCGAGGTCTCATCGAGCTCCACCGCGTCGGTCCGCGAGCGCAGAAAATCGCTGAATGATTTGAATCCCAGAGACTTCTCGGAGAACGACGGGTCCATCCGCTTCATCTGGGCCTTGACCGCCGAGTTGTGCAACCACTCGGCGTCATCCTTCTCCAGGCCGATCTGCAGGGCACGCTTGAGCAGTGCGGTGGCGGCGGCCTGCGGATCGGGTGTCTCAGCATCGTCTGACTCATCGGGTTCGGCCGGCTTGGCCTTGCGGGCGCGGGCCGTGGATGTTTCGGCCTCGGCGGGAGCAGGCGCGACGGCCGGAACGCCCGGGAGCGCGTCGTAGATGACGAACTCGTCGCATGCCGCGGCAAGCGACTTACTCGAGGACCCCGCCACCCCGATACCCACCACATAGCGACCGAGTCGCTTGCACCGCTGCGCCAGCGGGATGTAGTCGGAGTCGCCGGCCACGATCACCACGTGCGTCAGATCCGGGAGCCGGAACATGTCCTCGACCGCATCTACTGCCAGCCGGATGTCAGCGGCATTTTTGCCGTACGCGGCCGCCGGGAACAGCTGCACCAAGTCCACCGCCCGGCCCACCAGCTGGCCGCGGTACCCGGCGTTGATCACGGCCGACCAGTCGGCGTACGCGCGGGTGAGCACCAGGGTGCCGAACGACGACGCGAAATCCAGGACCGCGCCCACGTCGACGATCGCCCGGGTCAGGTTGGCGGCCTCCAGGCCCTTGGCCTTATCGCGCTGAAACGAGTTTCGCCCGTGCACCTGGTCGTAGCGCGATAGCACGATGTTGTCGAAGTCGAGATACACCGCCACGCGGGCCGCACCGGGTTCGGTCATGGGCGTCAGTCTGGCACTATTGCCCAGTCGCCCCGTGGGGAAACCGGCCGGGTGCGGTCCGGGGTTCTTTGCGTCTATGATTTTTTCGTCAACGGTGACATCTGACCCATCGACACCTGCCTTGGAGTTTTACGGTGAGTTTCCCCCGCCGCGCCCGTGCCGCGAGCCTCGTCTTCGTGACGTTGCTGGCAGCGGTGTTGGTCAGCGACGTCGCGGGGCTGCCGGGCTGCCAGGGCGGCTGCAAGACCGTCACCGCGACCGCCCAGGCACAGTTGCCGGCGGCCACTCCGCAACCTCCGCTCCTCGGCCTGGCCCCGTTCGACGGCGCCGAGGACGTCAACCCGCTGACCACGCCCGCCGTGAACGTCCTCGATGGGACGATCACCGATGTCGCCCTATCGGACGACTGGGGCAACGTCGTTGAGGGTGAAATCTCCCCGGATCGCACGTCCTGGGCGCCGACGCAACGCCTGAACTTCGCCCGCGGGTACACGATGACCGTCAACAGCAGGGGCAACAGCGGGGTGCCGCTGTCGCGCACCATCAACTTCAACACCCTGTCGCCGTATAACTACGCGCATCCCTACCTCGAGGTGCAGGGCGGGTTCGCCATCCAGGAGGAACAGAAGTACGGCATCGGCACCGTGATCGCTGCTCACTTCGATGAGGCCATCACCGACAAGGCACTTGCCGAGAAGAACATGGTCGTCACTACCAATCCGCCGGTGAAGGGCTCGTGGTTCTGGACGGACGACTATGTGGCGCGCTGGCGTCCCGAGCACTACTACACGCCCGGAACCACGGTCTCGGTGGCGCTCAACATGTTTGGGCTCAAGCTTGGCGAGGGACTCTACGGCCAGGCTGATGCCAAGAACACCTTCACGATCGGCGATGCGCACGTCGCGATCGCCAACGACATCACCAAGCAGGTCAGTGTGTTCGACAATGGCCGACTGGTGCGCACCATGCCGACATCGATGGGCCGCGGCGGTACCGCGGTGGTCGCGGGCAGGACGTTCTCATGGTGGACCCCGCCGGGTGTGTACACGGTGATCGACAAGGCCGAGGTGGTAACCATGGACTCCGCCACTTATGGCCTGCCCAATACCTCGGCGTTCGGGTACAAGCGCAAGATCGGCTTCGCCACCCGCATCAGCCTGGACGGCATCTATCTGCACCAGCTCGATGACACCGTCTGGGCCCAGGGCAACACCAACCTCTCGCACGGCTGCCTGAACCTCAGTGGTGAGAACGCCAAGTGGTTCTTCGACTTCGTCCAGCCCGGCGATGTTGTCGACATCCGATTCACCGGTGGCCCGCCGCTGGCGCCGAATCAGAACGGCGACTGGACGATCCCATGGAGTGACTGGGTCAACGGCAGTGCGTTGACACCCAGGGACGCGGCGCCGCCCCCGCCGCCGCCGACCACCGCCGCAACGATCCCCGCGCCAGGTCCCTAGTTCCCGGACTTCGGAGGCCGCTGAGTGACCTTGGCCTCTGGCCACGCCACGTCGGCGCGCCGAGGATGGGATTCATGATTGATTACCACCTCGACATCGCGACATCCATCCTCACACTGCGTCCGGAATCCGCCCTGGAGAAAAACGATTTCATCGAGGTCGCCCAGGCGCTGGACCCGCAGATCACCCAGCACGGCGACCTGGCGGGACTCATCATCGCCGCACCGCACTTCCCGGGCTGGGACAGTTTCGGGGCATTGATCAACCACCTGCGGTTCATCCGCGATCATCACCGGCACGTCAAGAAGATCGCGATGGTCACCGACTCTCCACTCGGGGACGTCGCGCAGCACATCACGGCGCACTTCATCTCCGCCGAGGTCAAGCACTTCCCGGCCGGCGAGTCCGAGCAGGCCCGATCCTGGATCCTCGCGGACTCCTGAACCTAGGGCCGCGGCCAGGTCTCCGGCAGGCCGTGCCCGCCATCGGCCACCAGCACCGTACCGGTGACGAACGAGGCGGATTCATGAGCCAAAAATGCGACGCATGAAGCGATTTCGGCCGGAGTGGCACTGCGGCCGATCGGCCCCGCAGCGGCCGCTGCCGCCTCGAACGCAAGTTGTGAGCTGGTTGCCACGTAACCCGGTGCGACCACGTTCACCGTGACGCCGCTGCCGACCACCTCGAGCGCCAGCGCGCGGGAGAGCCCCACCAGACCGGCTTTGGCTGCGGTGTAGGTCGACTGGCCGGGCATCGCGTTCACGGTGCCCGTGGTCGATCCGACCGAGACGATGCGGCCGTAGCCGGCTGCGGTCATCACCGGAACCGCCGCCCGGCACATCAGGAACGCGGTGGTCATATTGCGGGCGATCGCCGCATCCCAGTCCGAAAGCGATAGGGATGCAACGTCGGCGTCGGTGTCCCAACCTGACGAAACCGACGTCATGCCGGCGTTGTTGACCAGAACATCCAGTCGGCCCCAGCGGTCCACCGCCGCCCGGACCAACGCGTCGGCGGAACCTTCGACGGTCAGATCACCGACCACGCCGATGGCGGCCTCGCCGAGTTCGGCCACCCGGTCGTGTATCCGATCTGATGTCGCGCCCAACACCACCCGCGCGCCTTCGTCGACCAGCTGGCGGGCCACAGCGGCACCGATGCCCTCCGCTGCCCCGGCGCCGGTCACAATCGCCACCCGAT
>JBMOKE010000025.1:0-22527 GCA_049315425.1 Mycobacterium sp.
GGGATAATCGCGATTCGGTGACACGATGGGCTCCATGAGGCAACGGATTCTGGTCGTTGACGACGACCCCTCGCTGGCGGAGATGCTCACTATCGTGCTGCGCAATGAGGGCTTCGAGACCGCGGTGATCGCCGATGGTTCCCAAGCCCTGACCGCGGTGCGCGAACTGCGACCCGACCTGGTGCTGCTCGATCTGATGCTGCCCGGCATGAACGGTATCGACGTGTGCCGGGTGCTGCGCTCGGACTCCGGGGTGCCGATCGTCATGCTGACTGCCAAGACCGACACCGTCGACGTGGTGCTGGGCCTGGAGTCCGGGGCCGACGACTACATCATGAAGCCGTTCAAGCCCAAGGAACTGGTGGCCCGGGTTCGGGCCCGGCTGCGGCGCAACGAGGACGAGCCCGCCGAGATGCTCTCCATCGCCGATATCGACATCGATGTGCCCGCCCACAAGGTGACCCGTGAGGGTGAGCAGATCTCGCTCACCCCGTTGGAGTTCGACCTCCTGGTGGCGTTGGCGCGCAAACCGCGGCAGGTGTTTACTCGAGAGGTGCTGCTCGAACAGGTGTGGGGTTATCGACACCCCGCCGACACCCGGCTGGTCAACGTGCACGTCCAGCGGCTGCGGGCCAAAGTCGAGAAGGATCCGGAGAACCCGAATGTGGTCCTGACCGTTCGAGGAGTGGGCTACAAGGCCGGACCTCCGTGACCTGCCCGGGGGAGGCCGCATCGGAGGAGCCGCGGCAGTGACCCGGGCCTCGAAGCGGCGCTTTCGCGGCCCGCGGGGGCGATCAGGTCCCCTGATGCGGGGCACGAGTGCGCTGACTCGGTCGGTGGCGATGGTGTGGCGCCGCTCGCTGCAGCTGCGGGTGGTGGTTCTGACGCTCGGGCTTTCGGCCGTGGTCATTGTGATTCTGGGCTTCGTGCTGACCAGTCAGATCACCAACCGGGTCCTCGACGTCAAGGTCCGCGCCGCTACCGAAGAGATCGACCGGGCGCGTGTCACCGTCAGCGGGATCGTCAGCGGCGAAGAGGCGCGGTCCCTGGACAGCAGCCTGCAGTTGGCCCGAACCACCCTGATATCCAAGACCGGCCAGACCTCCGGGGCGGGTTTGGCGGGCACCTTCGACGCGGTGCTGATTGTCCCGGGCGAAGGACCCCGCGAGGCGACCGCCGCCGGACCCGTCGACCAGATTCCCCGCTCGCTGCGTGATTTCGTCAAGGCCGGGCAGGTGAGCTACCAGTACGAGACCGTGCGGACCGAGGGATTCTCCGGTCCGGCCCTGCTGATCGGCACACCCGCGCCGTCGCGTATCACCAACCTTGAGCTCTATCTGGTCTTTCCGCTGACCGGCGAGGAGAGCACCATCACGCTGGTCCGCGGAACCATGGCCACCGGCGGGTTGGTGCTGTTGCTGTTGTTGGCCGGCATCGCGCTGCTGGTCTCGCGGCAGGTGGTGCTGCCGGTGCGGTCGGCATCCCGGATCGCCGAGCGTTTCGCCGAGGGCCACCTCTCCGAGCGGATGCCGGTACGCGGCGAGGACGATATGGCCCGGCTTGCGGTGTCGTTCAACGATATGGCCGAAAGCCTGCAGCGTCAGATCAATACCCTGGAGGAGTTCGGCAACCTGCAGCGCCGGTTCACCTCCGACGTCAGCCATGAGTTGCGGACTCCGCTGACGACGGTGCGGATGGCCGCGGATCTGATCTACGAAAACAGCGAGGATCTCGACCCTGCGCTGCGCCGCTCGACCGAACTGTTGGTCAGCGAGTTGGATCGGTTCGAGACTCTGCTCAACGATCTGTTGGAGATCTCCCGCCACGATGCCGGCGTGGCCGAACTGTCGGTCGAGGCGGTCGATCTGCGCACCACGGTGAACCGGGCGTTGGGCAATGTCGGGCACCTCGCCGCCGAGGCCGGTATCGACATGCTCGTCGATATGCCCGACGAGGTGGTCGTCGCCGAGGTCGACCCGCGCCGCGTCGAGCGCATCCTGCGCAACCTCATCGCCAATGCCATCGACCACGCCGAACACAAACCGGTGCGGATCAAGATGGCCGCCGACGAAGACACCGTCGCGGTCACCGTCCGCGACAGCGGAGTCGGTCTGCGACCGGGCGAGGAGAAGCTGGTGTTCAGCCGGTTCTGGCGCTCGGATCCGTCCCGGGTGCGGCGCTCCGGGGGCACCGGACTGGGCTTGGCCATCAGCATCGAGGACGCCCGTCTGCACCAGGGTCGGCTTGAGGCCTGGGGTGAGCCGGGCAAGGGCGCATGTTTCCGCCTGACGCTGCCGCTCATTCGTGGTCATAAAGTCACCACCAGCCCGCTGCCGATGAAACCCGTTGCGGCGCAGCGCCAGTGGGAAACAGCGGGGGAGCGCGTGTGACGCATCGGTCGCTGACCTCGCTGCTGGTCGGCTTGGTGGTTCTGCTCTCGGGGTGTGCGGGAGTGCCCAGTTCCTCTGCGCCCCAGGCGATCGGGACGGTCGAGCGGCCGGCTCCCAAGCAATGGCCGGAGCCGAACTCCAGCATGGATCCCGACCAGACACTTCGCGAATTCCTCAAAGCCACCGCAGATCCCGCGGACCGTCACGCGGCAGCGCGCCAGTTCCTTACCGAGTCGGCCTCCAAGGACTGGGACGATCAGGGCAGCGCATTGCTGATCGACAAGGTGGTGTTCACCGAAACCCGTTCCCTGGACAAGGTTTCGGTGACCATGCAGGCCGATATCCTCGGATCGCTGTCCGATATCGGCGTCTTCGAGACCGGTGAGGGACAGTTACCCGACCCCGGACAACTCGAATTGGTGCGGACATCCAACGGCTGGCGGATCAACCGACTGCCCAATGGGGTGTTCCTGGATTGGCAGCAGTTTCAGGCGGGCTACAAGCGCAGCACCCTGTACTTCGTCGATCCCACCGGTAAAACCGTCGTCCCGGATCCCCGCTACCTGGCCGTGTCCGATCCGGACCTGTTAGCCACCGAACTCGTCACCAAGCTCATCGCCGGTCCGCGACCGGAGATGGCCGCCGCCGTGCGCAACCTGTTGGGCCCGCCGTTGAAACTGCGCGGTCCGGTGACCCGGGCCGACGGTGGTAAGACCGGCATCGGTCGCGGATACGGTGGTGCTCGCATCGATCTGGAGAGCCTCACCATCACCGACCCGAGCAGCCGATTATTGCTTGCAGCGCAACTCATTTGGACACTTGCCCGCGCCGATATCAATGGTCCCTACCTGATCGACGTGGACGGGACGGCGCTTGACGAGCGGTTTATCGATGGATGGAAAACCACCGACGTCGCCGCTACCGACCCCGGCGCCGCCGATGGTGCGACGGCCGGAGTGCACGCTCTCATCGGCGGCTCCCTGGTGGCGCTGGACGGGCAGAGCTCAGTCAAGGTGGAGGGTTCGTTCGGGGCGATGGGTGACCAGCAGTCAGCCGCCTTCTCCCGGACCGGTCGCGATGTCGCAGCGGTGGTGGCCACGCCGGACGCCGGCGCCTCGCTGTGGATCGGGCCCAACGGTGGACAGGCGGTCCGGGCCACGGACGGCCGGACGCTGACACGGCCGTCGTGGGCACTTGATGACGCGGTCTGGGTCGCGGTGGACGGCAACAGCGTGGTCCGGGTTATCCGGGAGGAAGCATCGGGCGAGCCGGCCCGTATCCCGGTGGATTCGGCTGCGGTCACCTCGCGATTCCCCGGTGTCATCTCCGAACTGCAACTCTCCCGGGATGCCACCCGGGTGGCGATGGTGATCGAAGGCGAGGTCGTGCTGGCCGGTGTCGAGCAGACCCCCGGCGGGGAGTTCGCGCTGACCTATCCGCGGCGCATCGGCTTCGGACTCGGCAACTCCGTGGTCGCGCTGTCCTGGCGCACCGGCGACGACATGGTGGTCGCCCGCAACGACCCGCTGCATCCGGTGTCGTACGTGAACCTCGACGGCGTGAACTCCGACGGCCCCAACACCAACCTGGTGATGCCGGTGGTGGCGGTGGCGGCCAATCCCTCGGCGGTCTATGTCTCCGACGCCCGCGGGGTGGTGCAACTGCTGAGCACCAGCGGCTCCGGCGGCCAGGCATGGTCGGAGCTGCGGGGGTTCATGGCGCCGGGAGCGATACCGGTGCTGCCGGGCTGAGATGTCAGCCCCCGGCGGCAGACTCTCGAGCCATGCTGGACCTGATCCTTCCGCTGGAATGCGGGGGCTGTGGTGCGCCGTCGACCCGGTGGTGTCCGACCTGCGCGGCCGCGTTGGCCGTGCACGCTGACGAACCTCTTGTCATCGCCCCTCGTATCGATCCCGGGGTGCCGGTCTTCGCCCTCGGTCGCTACTGCGGCGCCCGGCGCAACGCCATCGTCGCGCTGAAGGAACGAGGTCGCCGGGACCTGGCCGCGCCCCTGTCGCAGGCGCTGGCGGCGGGCATCCACCGCCTGCTGGACTGGGGCATCGTCGCCGGGCCGACGTCGGTGGTTCCCGCCCCGACCCGTCGTTCAGCGGCCCGCCGGCGGGGCGGTGACCCGGTCACGCGTATCGCCTCGGGCGCCGCAGCCGCGCACCGATCCCTGCGCGTCGCGCCGGTCCTGCGCACCACCTGGGGTGTCCGGGACTCGGTGGGCCTGGACAGCGCCGCCCGGGAACGCAACATCACCGGGCGGGTGCGCCTCTCGGCGGTTCCGCCCGGTGAGGTTCTGCTGGTTGACGACATCATCACCACCGGGGCCACCGCACGGGAGGCGGTCCGGGTGCTGGTTTCCGGTGGTGCTCGAGTGACGGCTGTGTTGGCCCTGGCGCAAGCGTGACCGCTCCGTTGTCAAACACGGCCCGGTAAAGGGTGGCAGCGCCAACCGACTGGGACTACGGTCGGGGATAACCGCGACACCGATCGTTCAGGAGGTGGTTCTCAAGATCTCTGGCGCCGTCGGGTGTGCGTTTCCGGCAACCGTGTGCGGCGCAGTCATTGACGACCGGCCGCATGTGCATCAGCGCGTGCGAACCCGTAAGAGAAACGAGTTGCCAAGCATGTCAACACAATCCGTGAACTCATTTGAATTCTCCGCAGAAGACGAGAAGCTCGAACCCACCGCCACCGCCCACGTCCAGGTGACCGGCCGCAATGTCGAGGTCCCCGACCATTACCGGGTCTACGTGGGGCAGAAACTCGCCCGCGCCGAGCGGATAGACAACACCATCCGCCGCTTCGACGTCGAGCTTTCCCATGAGAAGAACCGCCGCCAGCGCAAGAACTGCCAGCACGTCGAGATCACCGCCCACGGTGACGGTCCGGTCGTGCGCGGTGAGGGCTGTGCGGACAGTTTCTACGGCGCCTTTGAGGCGGCCGCGCACAAACTCGAGGGCCGCCTGCGCCGCGGCAAGGATCGCCGCAAGGTGCACTACGGCGACAAGACCCCGGTATCAGTGCGCCAGGGCAACACCGCGCTGCTGCCGGTGGAACTGGCCGAGGCTTTCAAGCTGACCGAGCCGGCCCCACCCGTGCACGAGATCGCCGCCGATGACCATGAGCCCGGCCGGATCGTGCGGGTCAAGGAGCACCCGGCCAAACCGATGGCCGTCGATGACGCCCTCTACGAGATGGAACTGGTGGGCCACGACTTTTTCCTGTTCCACGACAGCGAGACCGATCGGCCCACGGTGGTCTACCGCCGCCACGCCTACGACTACGGACTGATCCGGCTGGCCTGAGGAGCCCATATCGGCGCGTCACCTAGGATGGAGGGCGCTCGAACCCCCGGTCCACGGGGGACAAAACCGCCAATACTCAGGGGAAAATGTGCTGTCGAAGTTGTTGCGCCTCGGTGAAGGCCGCATGGTCAAGCGCCTCAGGGGGGTGGCTGACTATGTCAACACCTTGTCCGACGACGTGGAGAAGCTGACCGACGCCGAATTGCGGGCCAAGACCGACGAGTTCCGCGCCCGGGTGGCCGATGGTGAAAAACTTGACGACCTGCTGCCCGAGGCTTTCGCGGTGGCCCGCGAGGCAGCCTGGCGGGTGCTCTCACAGCGCCACTTCGACGTCCAGGTCATGGGTGGGGCGGCGCTGCACTTCGGAAACGTCGCCGAGATGAAGACCGGCGAGGGCAAGACCCTGACCTGTGTGCTGCCGGCCTACCTCAATGCACTGGCCGGCAAAGGCGTGCACGTCGTCACGGTCAACGACTACCTGGCCAAGCGCGACAGCGAGTGGATGGGCCGGGTGCACCGCTTCCTGGGCCTGGATGTCGGCGTGATCCTGTCCGGGCTGACGCCCGACGAGCGGCGCGCCGCGTACGCCGCCGACATCACCTACGGCACCAACAACGAGTTCGGCTTCGACTATCTGCGCGACAACATGGCGCATTCGTTGGACGAACTGGTCCAGCGCGATCACCACTTCGCGATCGTTGACGAGGTCGACTCCATCCTCATCGACGAGGCCCGCACCCCGCTGATCATCTCCGGCTCGGCCGATGGTTCGTCGCACTGGTACACCGAATTCGCCCGGCTGGCCCCGATGATGGAGAAGGACGTCCACTACGAGGTCGACCTGCGTAAGCGGACTGTCGGCGTGCACGAGTTGGGTGTGGAGTTCGTCGAGGACCAGCTCGGGATCGAGAACCTATATGCCGCGGCGAACTCACCCCTGGTGAGTTACCTGAACAACTGCCTCAAGGCCAAGGAACTGTTCCAGGCCGACAAGGACTACATCGTGCGCGACGGCGAGGTCATCATCGTCGACGAGTTCACCGGCCGGGTGCTGGTGGGCCGACGCTACAACGAGGGCATGCACCAGGCCATCGAGGCCAAGGAAAAGGTGGAGATCAAGGCGGAGAGCCAGACGTTGGCCACCATCACCCTGCAGAACTACTTTCGGCTCTACGACAAGCTCGCCGGCATGACCGGCACCGCTGAGACCGAGGCGGCCGAGCTGTTCGAGATCTACAAGCTCGGTGTGGTGCAGATCCCGACCAACCGGGACATGGTCCGAAAGGATCAGACCGACCTGATCTACAAGACCGAGGAAGCCAAGTACATCGCGGTCGCGGACGATATCGCCGAGCGGCATGTGGTCGGCCAGCCGGTGCTGATCGGCACCACCAGCGTCGAACGCTCCGAGTATCTCTCGCGTCAGTTGCAGAAGCGCGGCGTACCGCACAACGTGCTCAACGCGAAGCAGCACGAGCAGGAGGCGAGCATCATCGCCGAGGCGGGTCGGCTCGGCGCGGTCACGGTGGCCACCAACATGGCCGGCCGCGGTACCGACGTTGTGCTGGGCGGCAACATCGACTTCCTGACCGACCTGCGGCTGCGCGATCGCGGCCTGGACCCGATCGAGACCGCGGATGAGTACGAGGCCGCCTGGCATGACGAGCTGCCCAAGGTCAAGGCGGCGGCTAGTGAGGAGGCCGAGAGCGTCGTCGCCGCCGGCGGTCTCTACGTGCTGGGCACCGAGCGTCACGAATCGCGCCGTATCGACAATCAGTTGCGTGGTCGATCGGGGCGCCAGGGTGACCCGGGTGAGTCACGCTTTTATCTGTCACTGGGTGACGAGCTCATGAAACGGTTCAATGGAGCCACCCTCGAGTCCCTGTTGACCAGGCTCAATCTGCCCGATGACGTGCCGATCGAGGCCAAGATGGTCACTCGGGCGATCAAGAGCGCGCAGAGCCAGGTTGAGCAGCAGAACTTCGAGATCCGCAAGAACGTGCTCAAGTACGACGAGGTGATGAACAAGCAGCGCAAGGTCATCTACGCCGAGCGTCGCCGAATCCTCGAGGGTGAGAATCTGCAGCAGCAGTCTCACGACATGCTGGTCGACGTCGTCACCGCCTATGTCAACGGGGCCACCGCCGAGGGCTATGTCGAGGACTGGGATCTCGAGCAGCTGTGGGGTGCGTTGCGGACGCTGTACCCGGTGGGCATCGACCACCACGAACTCGTCGATTCCGAGGCGATCGGTGAAGCCGGCGAACTGACCCGCGAGGAACTCCTCGACATGCTCGTTGCCGACGCCGAAAAGGCGTATGCCAAGCGCGAAGCCGATATCGCGGCGATCGCCGGACCGGACGCCATGCGTCAGCTTGAGCGCAACGTGTTGCTCAATGTGTTGGACCGCAAATGGCGTGAGCATCTCTACGAGATGGACTACCTCAAGGAGGGTATCGGCCTGCGGGCCATGGCCCAGCGCGATCCGCTGGTGGAGTATCAGCGCGAGGGCTACGACATGTTCATCGGCATGCTCGACGGGCTCAAGGAGGAGTCGGTCGGCTTCCTGTTCAACGTCCAGGTCGAGGCGACCCCGCAGGCGCCCACGGTGGCCGCGCAGGAAATGCCGGAGGGGTTACGGGCCAAAGGCATCGAGGACGAGGCATCGCGCCAGTTGACCTACGTCGGCCCCAGCGAGGACGGCAACGCCGAGATCCAGCAGCATGACGCGCCCGAGCCCGGTTCGGTCAGCCGCAAGGAACGGCGGCAGGCCAAGCGCCAGGAGTCCAAGGGCCGGAAGCTGCTGCGTCGGGGTTAGGCTTCCCGGTCGATTCAACCTAGGTGCAGGGCGACCACCTGCCAGCGCGGGCCGGTGGGCGTCGCTAACTGTTCGACGCGGCAGGCGATGGCGTGCACGCGGTCACCCCGGCTGTAGCTCGCGGCGATCTCGGCCGCGGTGCCATCGCTGCGGACCGATTGGGCGCGCACCCGCCGCAACCGTGCCGCATCTGTGCCATCGCGCAGACCGACCACCGTCAGCAGTGAGTCCACCAGCGCAGCGGTCATCAGCGGCCGCAACTGGGCCAGCGAGCGGCGCCGGTCGATGACCTCCAACACACGTCGTAGCGCCGCATCGGCGAAGACCGCGGCGGCCCGGACGCTGTTCGAGCCCCGATCCGTATCGCCGGCGAGACGCGTGGCCGCCGCAGGCGCGGCTGCTCGGGGGCGCAGCACGGTGACCGGGGGCAGTGTCGGAGGCCCGCCGAACGCCTGCGGTTCATAGTCGACGACGGGGGCGATGGTGTGTAAAACGCTGGCGGGTTGTAAAACGTTGCCGGACAACAGGCACTCTCCACGGATCGGTCGAATTAGGCCGGCCGCTGGAGAGTGGCGAACCAGGGATCATGGTCCCACATTCGGCGGCGGCGCGTATTCACCGTTACCGTGAGATGGTGACTCGGCTGTCGACATCGGATGCGGCGTTCTACCACCAGGAGAACACCGCGACGCCGATGTATGTGGGCTCGCTGTCGATCCTGCGGCGGCCCAGGGGCGGACTGAGCTACGACACCATGCTGGCGACCGTCGAGCAGCGGCTGCCGCAGATCCCGCGTTACCGCCAGAAGGTACGGGAGGTGACGTTGGGTCTGGCACGCCCGGTGTGGATCGACGATCCCGACTTCGACATCACCTACCACGTACGCCGCTCGGCGCTGCCGTCGCCGGGGAGCGATGCCCAATTGCACGACCTCATCTCGCGGCTGGCCGGCCGTCCGCTGGATCGCACCCGGCCGCTGTGGGAGATGTATCTCATCGAGGGTTTGGAGCGCAACAGGCTGGCGTTGTTCATCAAATCCCATCAGGCGCTGATCAATGGGATGACGGCGTGCGAGATCGGCCACGTCATCGCCGACCGCACCCGTCGCCCCGTCGAGACCGGCGAGGACATCTGGTTGCCCGCCCGCGAACCGTCGGCAGCCGAACTGCTCAGTGATGCCGTCGGTGACTGGCTCGCACGCCCCGGCCATGAGTTGGATGCGTTGCGATCGACGGTCGTCGACATCGTCACCAACACCGGCGAGCTCGCCCAGCTGACCCGGCGGGCGGTCGACGTCGCCCGCAGGTTGGCGCGCGGCAGCGCACCGAGCAGCCCGCTCAACACCACCGTGTCCCGCCATCGTCGGTTCACCGTCGCCAGTGCCGCACTCGCGGACTACCGGCGGGTGCGGGAGAGGTATGACTGTGATGTCAATGACGTCGTGCTGGCGGTCATCGCCGGAGCGCTGCGCAACTGGCTGCTCTCCCGGGGAGAGCCGGTGACGGCCAGCATGACGGTGCGGGCGATGGCGCCGATGTCGGTCTATCCGACCGACGAACTGGAGTCCTCGGGTCCCGGGCAGGCCATCAGCGAGGTGGCCCCGTTCCTGATCGACCTCCCGGTCGGGGAGGGCAACCCGGTCGTGCGGCTGTCCCAGGTCGCGCACGCCACCGAGTCGCAGTCCGCGGCAGCCAGTCTGGTGGAGGCCAACACCATCCTCACGCTGTCGGGTTTCCCGCCGCCCACCTTGCACGCCATGGGCACCCGGGTTGCGAGCCAATTTCCGCCGCGCCAGTTCAACCTGCTGATCACCAATGTGCCGGGGCCGCAGTCGCAGCGCTATGTTGCCGGAGCGAACCTACTGGAGACCTATGCGGTTCCGCCTCTGCTGCACGATCAGGTGCTGGCCATCGGCGTGACGTCCTATTGCGGCATGCTGTACTTCGGCATCAACGCTGACCGCGACGCGATGAGCGATGTCGAGGTGCTTCCCGAACTGCTGGCCGAATCCCTCGAGGAGTTGATCGAGGCAGCGGCCCAATAGTATCTCCGCAGGGATAGGATTCGGCGGTGGGCGAGAAAGCATCCGATTCGGACTCGAAGTCGACGCCGAAGGTGCCCAATGACGTCTACGAAGCCGAGTTGTTCCGGTTACAGACGGAGTTCGTCAAACTGCAGGAGTGGGTCAAGGCCACCGGGTCGCGAGTCGTCGTCATCTTCGAGGGCCGTGACGCCGCCGGCAAGGGCGGCACCATCAAACGGATCACCGAGTACCTCAGTCCCCGGTCGGTGCGTATCGCCGCACTGCCCGCCCCCAGCGAACGCGAACGCGGGCAGTGGTACTTCCAGCGCTATATCGAACACCTGCCGACCAAGGGTGAGATCGTGCTGTTCGACCGATCCTGGTACAACCGCGCCGGTGTGGAACGGGTGATGGAGTTTGCCACCCCGCAGGAGCAGGCCCTGTTTCTGCGGCAGTGTCCGATCTTCGAGCAGATGCTCATCGATGACGGAATCATCTTGCGCAAGTACTGGTTCTCGGTCTCCGAGGAAGAACAGCTGCGCCGGTTCAAAGGCCGCGCCGATGATCCGGTGCGCCGCTGGAAGCTGAGCCCGATGGACCTGGAGTCGGTGTACCGCTGGGAGGAGTACTCGCGCGCCAAGGACGACATGATGGTGCACACCGACATTCCGGTGAGCCCGTGGTTCGTGGTGGAGTCCCATATCAAGAAGAACGCACGGCTGAACATGATGTCGCACCTGTTGTCGACCATTCCGTACGAAGAAGTCGAACCCGAGATCGTCGAGTTGCCGAAGGCCCCGGTGACCGGTAACTATCGGCGCTCCTCGCGCGAATTGACCACGTACGTCGACGATTACGCCGCCACCCTGCTGGGGGATCGTGAATAGCCCGAGTGGTCGGTACTGATGCGGGTCTATATTCCGGCAACGCTGGCGATGCTCCAGCTGCTCGTCCGCGACGGTGAGATGCAGCCGCGCAGCGGCACCGCATTTGCCGTGACGCCGACATTGCGGGAGGCCTACGCCGAGGGCGATGACGAGGAGCTCGCCGAGGTGGCGATCGGTGAGGCCGCGATGGCCTCGATTCGGCTGCTGGCCGCCGAGTCCGGCGCCGACGGCCTGCCGTTGCGCCGAGCGGTGCTGATTGCCGACGCCGACGCCGAACCGCGGCCCGATCTGGACAGCGCGGTGGTGCGCGTGGGCGGCCGGGTGAGTCTTGATCAGGTGGCGGCGGTGTACGTCGACAATGCCGCCGCCGAGCCCGCCGTGGCGGCCGCGATCGAGGTGATTGACTCCGCTGACCTCGGCGATGAAGACGCCGAACTCACCGTGGGCGACGCCCAGGACCACGACCTGGCCTGGTACGCCACCCAGGAGTTGCCGTTCCTGCTCGACCTGCTCTGAAGCCGCAGAGTGCGGAGCCGGAGGTTACGGTACCGTAGGTTACGTGAGCACGCAGGTCACGATCGGCGCCGCGATGCGGGCCGTGGTCGGCCGGGTCACCACACCGCTGCTGCCCGATGACTACCTCAAGCTGGTCAACCCGCTGTGGTCGTCCCGCGAACTGCGCGGCCGGATCGTCGAGGTCCGCCCCGAGACCCACGATTGCGCGACGCTGGTGATCAAGCCGGGCTGGGGCTTCAGTTTCGACTACCAACCCGGGCAGTACATCGGGATCGGCCTGCTCGTCGACGGCCGCTGGCGGTGGCGGTCCTATTCACTGACATCCGTACCGCGGGCCACCGGTGCCCGCACCGTCACGATCACCGTCAAGGCCATGCCGGAGGGCTTCCTGTCCACCCACCTGGTGGGAGGTGTGCGACCGGGCACCGTTGTCAGGCTTGCCGCGCCGAGGGGAAACTTCGTTCTGCCTGACCCGCCGCCGGCGTCGATGCTGTTCCTCACCGCCGGTTCCGGTATCACCCCGGTGATGTCCATGCTGCGCACTCTTGTGCGGCGTGAACAGATCGGGCCCGGTGCGACATCCGACATCATTCACCTGCACTCGGCTCCCACGACCGCGGATGTGTTATTCGCTGCCGAACTCGCCGAGTTGGAACAAGCCCATCCGGGATACCGGCTGATCACGCGGGCCACCCGGGCGCAGGGCCGGCTCGACCTGAGCCGGATCGCCGATGAAGTTCCGGACTGGCGTGATCGGCAGACCTGGGTGTGCGGGCCGGCTGCCATGCTCGATACTGCTGAAAAGCTTTGGGCCGCACACGGTATCGCCGATCGTTTGCACTGTGAGCGATTTGCTGCGGTGCGAATGACGGATCGGATCAGTGGCGGCTTCGTGAGCTTCGCCCGCAGCGGTAAGACACTGGCGGCCGACGGGGCCACGTCCCTGATGGAGGCGGGCGAGCAAGCCGGAGTTCTCATGCCGTTTGGCTGCCGTATGGGCATCTGTCACACCTGCGTGGTGGGATTGACGGCAGGCCGGGTGCGCGATCTGCGGACCGGTGCCGAGCACGAAGCGGGAAGCCGGATTCAGACCTGTATCTCGGCGGCATCGGGGGATTGTGTGCTTGATGCCTAGAACCCGAATGCCCAGAACCGACAGCAGGAAGGCCGCACGGTGGCGATAACCGATATCGAAGCCTTCTCTCATCTGTCCGACGCCGATATCGAGAGCTTGGCCGTCGAACTCGACGCGATCCGCCAGGATGTCGAGGACTCCCTCGGCGAGCGCGATTCCCGCTATATCCACCGCACCATCGCCGCCCAACGCGGCCTCGAGGTGGCCGGCCGTGTGCTGCTGGCATTCGGATCGAAACGATCGGCCTGGGTGGCCGGCACCGCCACACTGGCGTTGGCGAAGATCATCGAGAATATGGAGATCGGCCACAACGTCATCCACGGCCAGTGGGACTGGATGAATGATCCCGAGATCCATTCCTCCACATGGGAATGGGATATGACCGGGGCCGCCAAGCACTGGCGGGTCACGCACAACTTTTCCCATCACAAGTACACCAACATCCTGGGTATGGATGACGACGTCGGCTACGGAATCCTGCGCGTCACGCGCGATGAGCCATGGCGGCCGTACAACGTCGGAAACCTGTTCTTCAACACCGTGCTTGCCGTCGGTTTCGAGTGGGGGATCGGCCTGCAGCATCTGCAACTGAGCAAGATGCTCGAAGGTCCGGCGAGCCGGGCGGCCACCTTCACCAGGATGCGGGAGTTCGGCGCTAAGGCCGCCCGTCAACTGGTCAAGGACTACGCGGCCTACCCGGCGTTGACTGCGCTATCGCCGCGGGCCGGTTTCGCCGCCACGGTGAAGGCCAATATCCTGGCGAATATCCTCCGCAATGTCTGGGCCAATGCGGTGATCTTCTGCGGCCATTTCCCCGACGGAGCGGAGAAGTTCGCCCTCTCCGACATGGAGGGGGAGAGCAAAGGCCAGTGGTACCTGCGTCAGATGCTTGGCAGCGCCAATATCGATGCCGGACCTGCGTTGGCGTTCATGACCGGAAACCTGTCGTACCAGATCGAACACCACCTCTACCCGGATCTGCCGAGCTATCGGCTGGCGGAGATTTCGGTTCGGGTGCGTGCCCTCTGTGACAAGTACGACCTGCCCTACACCAGTGGGCCGATGCTGGTGCAGTTCTCCAAGACCTGGCGCACCATCGCCAAACTGTCACTGCCGGACCGGTTCCTGCGCCACACCGCCGACGACGCCCCGGAGACCCGCAGTGAGCGGATGTTCGCCGCGCTCGGGCCCGGTTTCGCAGCCACCGATCCGGTCAGTGGTCGCAGGCGTGGATTGAATACTGCGATCGCGACGGCGCGGCGCTGGCGCGCGGATCGCGCTCAGGCCGGGACGTAGTCGAAGATATCCGGGTTCGGCCCGCGGCGGCCGGCCTCGCCTTTGTCCAGCGCTGTCAGCGCTTCGATCTCCTCATCGTTGAGGTCGAAGTCGAAGATCTCGAAGTTCTCCCGAACCCGTTGCGGATTCACCGATTTCGGAAAAACGATGTCGCCGCGCTGAATATGCCAGCGCAGTACCACCTGGGCCGGCTGGACTCCGAGTGACGTCGCGATCCGCACCACCACCGGGTCGCCCAGCACCGCACCGCGTGCAATCGGGGACCAGGCCTGGGTGGCGATATTGTGCTCGATGCCGTAGGCCCGCACCGCGTCATTGGTGAAGTAGGGATGCACCTCGATCTGGTTGACCACCGGGGTGGTCTGGGTCTCCCGCGCCAACTCCTGCAGGTGACCGATACCGAAGTTCGACACCCCGATACTGCGGGCCCGGCCGTCGGCCTTGAACTCCTCGAGCGTCTTCCAGGTGGAGACGAAGTCGCCGTCATACAGGGTGGGCAGCGGCCAGTGGATGAGGAACAGGTCGACATAATCGGAGCCGAGTTCGCGCAGTGTCGCATCGAATGACCTGCGGGCGTCATCGGGACGGTGAAAGCCGTTGTTGAGCTTGCTGGTGACGAACACCGCATCGCGGTCCAGGCCGGCCAAGCGGATACCGTCGCCGACGCCCTTCTCATTCGCGTACATCTGTGCGGTATCGATATGGCGGTAGCCGATATCCAGCGCCATCCGCACCGTCGCCGCGGTGTCCTCGGGCGTTACCTGGTACACCCCGAAGCCCAACTGGGGGATGCGGTGACCGTCGTTGAGGCTGATCGTCGGGGTCGGGACAGGGCCGTCAATGCTGCTCATCGTCTCCCTTTCGCGGGTATCCGGTGCTCTCGTCCATGGCGACCAACAACCGTCGCACGGCGTCGACCCGGCGGGCCGGGTCCCCGGTCAGTGTGTCCAGTGCGCATTCCGGATCCGCCGGCGCACCGCGGTGGCCGCACCCGCGTGGGCAGTCGGCGACCGCCTGAGCCAGATCGGAGAACGGCGCGACAACATCATTGGGGCGGATGTGGGCCAGTCCGAACGAACGGATCCCGGGGGTGTCGATCACCCAGCCGCCACCGGGTAGCGACAGCGCCACCGACTGGGTCGAGGTGTGGCGGCCCTTGCCGACGCCGGACACCGCGCCGATGGCCCGATGTGCCAGTGGCACAAGCCGATTCACCAGCGTCGACTTACCGACGCCGGAGTGGCCGAGCAGCACGGTGATGTGTCCGTCGAGCAATGCCTGCAGGCCGTCCAGCGGCTCTTCGCGCCCCGCGGTGATCACGGTGAGGTCGAGGTCGGCGAACTGTTCGGCGAACGGCGCCGCGGGCGCCAGATCAGTCTTGGTCAGGCACAGGATCGGGTGCAGACCGCCGGTGTAGGCCGCGATCAGTGCCCGGTCGACCAGGCCGGTGCGTGGCGGCGGGTCGGCCAACGCCACCACCATCATCATCTGGTCGGCGTTGGCCACCACCACCCGCTCGGTGGGGTCGGTGTCATCGGCGGTGCGGCGCAGCACCGTTCGGCGCGGTCCGCGACGGACGATTCGGGCCAGGGTGTCGGTTCGGCCGGACAGATCACCGACGATGTCCACCTCGTCACCGACGACGATCGGGGTGCGGCCCAGTTCGCGGGCCCGCATCGCAGTGACCGGCCGGCCCGGATCACCGTCGAGGACGCAGCCCCATCGGCCGCGATCCACTGTCACCACCATGGCGGCTTCGGCGTCGGCGTGGGTGGGACGGATCTTGGTGCGCGGTCGCGATCCCCGGCCGGATCGGACTTTGACGTCGGACTCGTCGTACTCGCGGGTGCTCAACGTTCGTCGTCGCCCAGCATGCCGGTCCATAGCCGCGGGAAGTCCGGCAGTGTCTTGGCGGTGGTGGTGATGTCCTCGACCTGTACTCCCGGTGTGCGCAGCCCGACGATGGCCCCGGCCGTCGCCATCCGGTGATCGGCGTAGGAGTGCCAGATTCCGGCGTGCAGTGGTGCGGCCGTGATAGTCAGACCGTCGGAGGTCTCGACGCAGTCGCCGCCCAGGGCGTTGATTTCGGTGCGCAACGCCGCCAGCCGGTCGGTCTCATGACCGCGTAGATGTGCGATGCCGGTCAGGTGGGACACCGATCCGGGTGTGGCGAGAGCGGCCATCGCTGCCACCGACGGCGCGAGCTCACCGACATCATTCAGGTCGATGTCGAATCCGCGGTAGTCGGCCGCGCCCTGAATTTGAAGCGCGGAATCCGTTTGGTGCACAGTCGATCCCATCAAACTCAGGATCTCGAGGATGATGTTGTCCGGCTGCACACTGGTGCGCGGCCACCCGGCGATCCGCACGACACCGCCGGTGACCACCGCCGCTGCCAGGAATGGCACCGCATTCGACAGGTCGGGCTCAACATCCCAGTGTCGGGCCGCGACCGGTCCGGGTTGCACGGCCCAGCGGTTGGGTGTGGCGTCATCGACGTCCACTCCGGCCTGGCGCAACATCGTCACCGTCATCGCGATATGTGGCGCCGAGGGCACCGATGTCCCGGTATGCAGCACTTCGAGGCCGCTGGTGAACGCCGCACCGGACAGCAGCAGACCGGACACGAACTGCGACGAGGCTGAGGCATCGATTCGTACCGGGCCACCGGGCACTGCGCCGCGGCCTCGCACCGAGAACGGCAGACCGTCACCGTCGATCTCCACACCCAGTCCGCGCAGCGCATCCAACAGGGGTGCGATCGGTCGGGCCCGGGCCTGGTCGTCGCCGTCGAAAAGCACGGCCGCGCTGCTCAGTGCGGCCAGTGGTGGCACGAACCTCAGCACCGTGCCGGCCAGTCCGCAATCGATGCGCGACGCTGCGCCCGGGTTCAGCGACCCGCTGACCGTCAACGCAGACCCCTCGCCGACGATGCCGAGTCCCAGGGTGCGTAGCGCACCGATCATCAGGTCGGTGTCCCGGCTGCGCAACGCCCCGCTGATCTTTGAGGTGCCCTGGCCGCCGGCGGCTGCGAGGCCGGCCAGGATCAGGGTGCGGTTGGTCTGGGATTTTGACCCCGGCACGGTGACCGTCGCACGCACCGGCCCGGTGGCGTGCGGTGCCGGCCAAGAGTTCACGCCCTCCATCCTGCCCTGCCGGGGGATCGTGGCGGTTGGTGGATCGCAGCGGGTGGGACCATAGCGTCATGTGCGGGCGATTCGTGGTCACAACCGGTCCGGCACTGCTGGCAGCGCGGCTCGACGCGGTCGATGAGACCGGTGACCGTTTCGCCGGGCCGAACTACAACGTCGCCCCGACAACGACCATCGCTGCCGTCGTCGCCCGCCACGAGGAGCCTGAAGACGCCCCGGCTCGCCGCATCGTGCCGATGCGCTGGGGGCTGTTGCCGCCGTGGGTGAAAGCCGACGCAGGCGGCAAGCCCCAGCCGAAGTCGCTGTTGATCAACGCCCGTGCCGAGACACTGACCTCATCGCCGGCATTCCGGGCAAGCGCGCGGGGTCGGCGCTGCCTGGTGCCGATGGACGGCTACTACGAGTGGATGCCCGATCCCGTCCGCGAGAAGGCTCCGAAGACGCCGTTCTATATGTTCCGGCGCGACGGCTCGCCGCTATGGGTGGCCGGTCTGTGGTCGGCCTGGCGGTCTGGTCTCCCCGGCGAATCCCCGACGATGCTGACGTGCACGGTCATCACCACCGATGCTGTCGGTGGGCTCGCCGGGATACACAACCGGATGCCACTGATGCTTGATGATCATGACCTGGATCGCTGGCTGAGCCCCGACGATCCGGCGCCTGAGGACGTGCTCACCGCGCGGGCGGATATCAGCGGTATCGAGATCCGGGAGGTCTCGAGGTTGGTCAACCGTGTCGCGAACAATGGACCGGAGCTTCTCGAACCCGCGTGATGCTGAGGAGAGCACTATGAATGATCTCGAACCGTTCAAGCCGTCGATCGACTGGGGTAGCGAGCTGACCAATTCGCTGCTGTGGATCGCCGGCGCCTCGGTGATCGCGGCGGTATGTCTGCTCATCGCGTTTGCACTGCTGGCGCGATTCACCCTGTGGGGCCGGCAGTTCACCACCATCACCGGCGCCTACTTCACCGGGCGGGACAGCCTGCGAGTCTGGCTGGTGCTCGGTGCCCTGCTGGTATCGGTGATCACCGGTGTGCGACTGTCGGTGCTCTTCAGCTACCAGGGTAACGACCTGTCGACGTCGGTGCAGATCGCGGTGCAGGGCGCCGCTACCGGCAATGCCGCAGTGAAAGCCTCTGGTGTTCATGGGTTTTGGATATCCCTGCTGATCTTCTCGGTGCTCGCTGCGCTTCTGGTGACTCGGATGGTGGTCGACCTGTATGTCACACAGCGCTTCATGCTCGCCTGGCGTGCCTGGCTGACCGATCGACTCACCGGCGACTGGCTTGACGGCCGCGCCTACTACCGCAGCCAGTTCATCGGCGACACCATCGATAACCCGGATCAGCGCATTGAGAACGATATCGACGTGTTCACCGCCGTGTCCGGAATGCAGCCGAATAGTCCGCATCAGACCAGCAACGGCACCCTGTTGTTCGGCGCGGTGTCCTCGATCGTGTCGGTGATCTCGTTCACCTCGATCCTGTGGCATCTCTCCGGTGATCTGTCGGTCTTCGGGTTGGTATTGCCGAAGGCGATGTTCTGGAGCCTGTTCATTTACGTGGCGATCTCCACCGTCGTCGCCACCCGTCTGGGTCGGCCGCTGATCAAGCTGACATTCAACAACGAGAAATTCAACGCGGCATTCCGGCACTCGCTGACCCGGCTGCATGACTCTGCCGACACGGTGGCCTTTGATCGGGGTGAGGTATTCGAGCGCCTGCAACTGCGTCAGCGGTTCGCCTCGATCGTCGACAACTATCGTCAATTCGTTCGCCGCACCATGGGATTGGTCGGCTGGAACCTGTCGGTCAACCACATCATCATCCCGGTGCCCTGGCTGATGCAGGCGCCTCGGCTGTTCGCCGGTCAGATCAAGTTCGGTGACGTCACCCAGTCGGTGACGGTGTACAGCTCGATCCAGGAATCGCTGTCGTGGTTCCGCAACTCCTACGATCAGTTCGCCGGATACCGCTCCTCGATCATTCGCCTCTACGAACTCGTGACCGCCGGCGAGAAGGCCCGCGGGCTGCCGCAGCTCGCCGTCGAGGCGAGCCAGAGCGGTGTCATCGAACTCAGTGCGGTCGACGTCCGCAATCCCGCTGGTGGGCAATTGATCACCGCGTTGGATCTGCGTCTGGAACCCGGGGACACCATGATCGTCACCGGGAAGTCGGGTGCCGGGAAGACCACTCTGCTGCGCAGCCTCGCGCAACTGTGGCCGTACGCCGGTGGCACGATGCGTTGCCCGACGGAGGTCGGCGAGGTGATGTTCATGTCGCGGCTGCCCTATCTCCCATTCGGCGATCTGCGGACGGTGCTGTCCTATCCGCGCCCAACCGACCAGTTCACCGACGACGTGCTGCGTGAGGCGTTGTTGGCGGTGGCGTTGCCCGACTACGTCGACCGACTCTCCGACGTGGCGGAGTGGCAGAAGGAACTGTCACCCGGCGAGCAACAGCGCATCGCTTTTGCCCGGCTGCTCTTGGCCAGACCGAAGGCGGTCTTCCTCGATGAAGCGACCTCGGCGCTCGACGAAGCATTGGAGTTCATGATCCTCAGCGAGATGCAACGCGAGTTGCCCGAGACGGTTTTCGTCAGCATCAGCCATCGCAACGCCGCCGACCCGCATCACAAGAAGCACCTCGAACTACTCGGTGGCGGCGAATGGAGGCTCGGCCCCGCCGGCGATGTCGTGCCCGGTGGCGTCGGGAGCAGCCTGTCCTGACCGCCGGGGCGAGGGTTATTCTCGGGAGCACACACACGCTGAGAGGAGCCGCCATGACCGCGGTAGATCCCGGAATCGACCAGGACACCATCACGGTGCACAACCCCGCCGATGGCCGAACCGTCGGGTCGGTGCCGATCGACGGTTCCGAGACGGTGGCCGCCAAGGCCCGTGAACTGCGGCTGTTCCAGTCCGAGTGGGAGGAGATGGGCCCGCGCGGACGCAAAAAATGGATGTTGGTCTGGCAGGACTGGGTCCTCGACAACGCCGATCATCTGACCGAGGTGCTGATGTCGGAGACCGGCAAGTCCCGCCGTGACGCCAGCATTGAGCCGATCACGATCGCTGACGCCATCAAGTACTGGGCCGGCAATGCCGAGGAGTTCCTCGCCGACCGCCACCCCAAGGCGCACAGCCCGTTGTTCGCGGTCAAGAAACTGACGACGGTCTTCCGGCCCTACCCGCTGGTCGGGATGATTGAGCCGTGGAACTTCCCGCTGGCGATGCTGGCGCTGGACCTGGTGCCCGCACTCGCCGCCGGCGCCGCGGTATTGCTGAAACCCTCCGAGGTGACACCACTGTCCGCGGTGGAACTCGCCCGCGGATGGAATGAGGTCGGCGCACCGCCGGTCTTCGCTCTGGCCACCGGCTACGGAGCCACCGGCGCTTCGGTCATCGAGAACTCCGACTACGTTCACTTCACCGGGTCGACGGCCACCGGTCGCAAGGTCGCGGTGGCCTGCGCCGAGCGACTGATTCCGTGCAGCCTCGAGTTGGGCGGCAAGGACCCGGCGATCGTGCTCGCCGACGCCGATCTCGAGCGCGCCGCCAACGGCATCGCCTGGGGCGGGATGTTCAACTCCGGCCAGGTGTGCATCTCCGTGGAGCGGGTCTTCGTTGAGGCCCCGGTCTATGACGAGTTCGTCGCGAAACTGGCCGATAAGGTCCGCGCCGTGGCCCAGGGTCAGGAGTCGAACTCCGGTTACAGCTATGACACCGGCGCGATGGCGACCGCCGCGCAACGCGACATCGTCGACCGGCATGTCCGGGAGGCAACCGCCGCCGGGGCGCGGGTGGTCGCCGGTGGCAAGCCCACCGGAGTCGGCACCTTCTTCGAGCCCACCCTGATCGTCGACGCCGATCCGAGCATGAGCTGTATGGCCGAGGAGACCTTCGGTCCCACCCTGCCGGTGGTCAAGGTGGCCGACGAGGACGAGGCCATCCGGCTGGCCAACGATTCCGTCTACGGGCTGTCGGCCACGGTGTGGACTGGCGATAACGCCCGCGGTGAGAAGGTGGCCCGCCGCCTGGACTGTGGTGCGGTCAACGTCAACGACGCGCTGACCAACGTGTTCTGCCCCGGGCTGCCGATGGGTGGCTGGAAAGAGTCAGGTATCGGCTATCGCGGTGGCGGCGCGGCGGGACTGATCAAGTTCTGCCGCCAGCAGGCCATCACCGCACCGCGGCTGCCCACCCAGAAGTCCGAGATGCTGTGGTACTCGTCGTCGGGCAGGCAGGGTCGTTTCGCGCTGGCGGCCATGCGTGCCTTCGCCGGACACGGTTGGCGTCGGATCGGCCGTAAGCGCTGATTCGCTGTCGCCGAGCGTGAATCCACTGCGAAAATTGTGCGGAAAAGTCGCGGTGGTTTCACAATCGCGGTGAACTGCCGACTAAGGCTGCGTGTACCCCGGCGGGTTGGCGCCGTCCACCCAGAAGTCCACGCCGAGGTCCGAGCCCGGGATGCAGTCGTAGACCGACAGGTCGGTGACGCCGGACTCGAGCAGCACGTCCTCGCACAGCAGGGTGTGTCCGGTGTAGGTGGCTGCCGGTCGGCTCAGTATCGCGTAGGCGGAGTCGGAGTACACCTCCGGCTTGCGCGAGCGTTTCATGGATTCGTCGCCGCCGAGCAGGTTCTGCACCGCCGCGGTGGCGACCATGGTGCGCGGCCACAGGGTGTTCGAGGCGATGCCGTGCGCGCGCATCTCTTCGGCAATGCCCAACGCGCACAGCGTCATCCCGTACTTGGCCATCATGTACGGCGTGGGCGTCAGCCACTTGGGCTCCATCCGGATCGGTGGAGACAGCGTGAGGATGTGCGGGTTCTCCCTGCCCTTCATATGGGGGATACACGCCTGGGAGACCGCGTAGGTGCCGCGGATCTGGATGCCGTTCATTAGGTCGAACCGCTTGAGTGGCACCTCTTCGATACCACCGAGGTTGATCGCCGAGGCGTTGTTGACGCAGATGTCGATCCCGCCGAACTGCG
>JBMOKE010000155.1:0-5138 GCA_049315425.1 Mycobacterium sp.
TGGTCACCGGCGGCGCAGGGTTCATCGGAGCCAACTTCGTCCACAGCACCACCCGCGACCGAGCCGGGGTCTCCGTCACCGTGCTGGACGCCCTGACCTACGCCGCCAGCCGGGAGTCATTGACCTCCCTGGGCGAGAAGATCCGGCTCGTGGAAGGCGACCTGTGCGATGAGTCGCTGGTCGACCGCCTGGTGGCCGAGTCCGACGCAGTGGTGCACTTCGCCGCCGAGACGCACGTGGACAACTCGCTGGCAGACCCCACCCCGTTCCTGCGCAGCAATATCGTCGGCACGTTCTCAGTGCTGGAGGCGATCCGGCGACACGGCGTTCGGCTACACCACGTTTCCACCGACGAGGTCTACGGCGATCTGCCGATCGGCGAGGAGGTCCGGTTCACCGCCACCACGCCCTACAACCCGTCGAGCCCGTACGCGGCCAGCAAGGCCTCCGCTGATCTCCTTGTTCGGGCCTGGGTGCGGTCCTACGGCATCGCCGCCACGATCTCCAACTGCTCCAATAACTACGGACCGTTCCAACACATCGAGAAGTTCATCCCCCGTCAGATCACCAACGTGCTCACCGGTCGGCGGCCCAAGCTCTACGGTTCGGGTGCCAACGTGCGCGACTGGATCCACGTCGATGACCACAACAGTGCGGTGTGGCGCGTCCTGGATGACGGGGTGATGGGGCGGACCTATCTCATCGGCGCCGACGGCGAACGCGACAACATTTCGGTACTGCGGGAGATACTGCGCCTGATGGACCGCGACCCCGACGACTTCGACCATGTGACCGACCGGGTGGGCCACGACCTGCGGTACGCAATCGACTCGACGGCGCTGCGCCAGGAATTGGGCTGGGCGCCCCAGCACACCGACTTTGCCGAGGGCTTGCGAGCCACCATTGACTGGTATCGGAACAACGAGTGGTGGTGGGGCCCATGCAAGGCCGAGGTTGAGGCCCGCTACACCGAACGGGGTCAGTGAGATGGGTGCGCGTGAACTCGCGGTCCCGGGCGCGTGGGAAATCACCCCGCGACTGAATGCCGATGCCCGGGGTGCCTTTTACGAGTGGTTCACCGAACGCGAGTTCGAGGAGATGACCGGGCACACCTTCGATATGCGTCAGGTGAATTGCTCGGTATCGGAAGCCGGTGTGCTGCGGGGTCTGCACTTCGCCCAATTACCGCCCAGTCAGGCCAAATACGTGACGTGCGTGCAGGGTTCGGTGTTCGACGTGGTGGTCGACATCCGGGTGGGTTCACCCACCTACGGCCGGTGGGACTCGGTTCTGCTGGACGACGTCAATAGGCGCTCGGTCTACATCTCAGAGGGTTTGGCGCACGGATTCCTTGCGCTACAGGATGACTCGACCGTCATGTACCTGTGCTCGGCACCGTATGCAGCCGCGCGCGAACACACGATCTCCGCGCGCGACCCGGCGATCGGTATCGAGTGGCCGCTTCCGGATGCGCAACTTCGTCTTTCTGATCGCGACGCCGATGCCCCCACCCTCGCCGGGGTGCGATCAGCCGGTCTGCTGCCCGACTGGGAGCAGACCCAGGCTTTCGTCCAGCAGTTGCGCGATCACCCACGCCGCGACGGCTGACTCTATTGTTCTCCTGGGACGTCTTGTGTAGACGTTCTGACAGTTACTAGGATATGCAAGTATCTCGATCACCCTGGCCGGAAGGCAGCCCATGAGCACAACAATCCAGCACTTCATCGACGGCCGACGCTCCAACCTGGCCAGCACCCGCACCGCCGACGTCTTCAACCCGAGTACGGGCGCAGTTCAGGCCAAGGTGCTACTCGCCTCGGCGGCCGATGTCGACACCGCCGTCGCCTCCGCAGTCGAGGCGCAGAAGGAATGGGGCGCGTGGAACCCGCAGAAGCGGGCCCGGGTGCTGATGAAGTTCATCGAACTGGTCAACGCCAATGCCAACGAGATCGCCGAACTCCTCTCCATCGAGCATGGCAAGACCATCCCCGACTCCCTCGGTGATATCCAGCGCGGTATCGAGGTCATCGAGTTCGCCACCGGCATCCCGCACCTGATGAAGGGCGAGTTCACCGAGGGCGCCGGTCCGGGTATCGACGTGTACTCGATCCGCCAGCCTCTCGGCGTGGTCGCCGGCATCACACCGTTCAACTTCCCGGCGATGATCCCGCTGTGGAAAGCCGGTCCGGCGCTGGCGTGCGGTAACGCATTCATCCTCAAGCCGTCCGAGCGCGATCCCTCGGTGCCGTTGCGGCTGGCCGAATTGTTCCTC
Organism: Mycobacterium sp.; assembly: GCA_049315425.1. Lineage (GTDB taxonomy): Bacteria > Actinomycetota > Actinomycetes > Mycobacteriales > Mycobacteriaceae > Mycobacterium. Next base: position 2,273 of record JBMOKE010000155.1, read on the forward strand.
GAAGCCGGCTTGCCGCCGGGGGTCTTCCAGGTGGTCCAGGGCGATAAGGAGGCGGTCGACGCCATCCTGGACCACCCCGATATCAAGGCCGTCGGCTTCGTCGGATCGTCGGATATCGCGCAGTACATCTACTCCGGTGCCGCGGCACACGGTAAGCGGGCGCAGTGTTTCGGCGGGGCCAAAAACCACATGATCGTGATGCCCGACTCCGACCTGGACCAGGCTGTCGACGCACTGATCGGTGCCGGCTACGGCAGCGCCGGCGAGCGCTGCATGGCGATCAGCGTCGCGGTCGCCGTGGGCGAGGAGACCGCCAACCGTCTTCGCAACAGGCTGGCCGAGCGGGTCGAGCATCTGCGGGTCGGCCACAGCCTCGACCCCAAGGCCGATTACGGGCCGCTGGTCACCGAGGCCGCGCTGGACCGGGTGCGCGGTTATATCGACGCCGGTGTGGCCGCCGGTGCTGACCTCGTCGTCGACGGACGCACCAAGGGCAGCGACGAAATGACGTTCGGCGACGAGAGCCTGCAGGGTGGCTTCTTCATCGGGCCGTCGCTGTTCGATCACGTCACCACTGACATGTCGATCTACACCGACGAGATCTTCGGCCCGGTGGTGTGCATCGTGCGGGTCAAGAATTACGAGGAAGCCCTCAAGCTTCCCAACGAGCACGAGTACGGCAACGGGGTGGCGATCTTCACCCGCGACGGCGATACCGCGCGCGACTTCGTCTCCCGGGTGCAGGTCGGCATGGTGGGCGTCAACGTGCCGATCCCGGTGCCGGTGGCCTACCACACCTTCGGCGGCTGGAAGCGATCTGGTTTCGGCGATCTCAATCAGCACGGGCCGAGTTCGATCCAGTTCTACACCAAGACTAAGACGATCACGGAGCGATGGCCGTCAGGCATCAAGGATGGCGCAGAATTCGTCATCCCGACGATGAAATAGGCAGCGACAGTGAACTTTTCGGCCCTCGATGACGATGAGAGGGTCATCGTCGAGAGCGTCGCCGCCTTCGCCGCCAAACGCATCGCTGCGCACTCGCTGGACTGGGACCGCACCAAACACTTCCCGGTCGAGGTCATGCGCGAGGCAGCCGAACTTGGCATGGCGGCGATCTACTGCGGTGAGGACGTCGGTGGCAGTGGCCTGCGTCGGTTGGATGCTGTGCGGATATTCGAACAGTTGTCCGTCGCCGATCCGGTGACTGCGGCCTTCATCTCTATTCACAATATGTGCGCGTGGATGATCGACACCTACGGTACATCCGAGCAGCGCAAGTCGTGGATTCCCCGGCTGGCCTCGATGGAGCTGATCGCCAGTTACTGCCTGACCGAACCGGGCGCCGGATCCGACGCCGCGGCATTGCGCACCAAAGCCGTTCGGGACGGCGATCATTACGTTCTCGACGGGGTCAAACAATTCATCTCCGGCGCCGGCGCTTCGGATGTTTACCTCGTGATGGCGCGGACCGGTGCTGACGGCCCCCGCGGGATATCGGCTTTCATCGTCGAAAAAGGCACTCCCGGGCTGAGTTTCGGCGCCAACGAGGACAAGATGGGCTGGAACGCCCAACCCACCGCTCAGGTGATCCTGGAAGGGGTCCGGGTTCCCGCCGATGCGATGCTCGGCGGCGCGGGCGGCGAAGGCAGCGGATTCGGTATCGCGATGAACGGTCTCAATGGCGGTCGGCTCAATATCGCCGCGTGCTCCCTGGGGGGCGGACAGGCCGCCTACGACAAGGCCGCGAGCTACCTGGTCGACCGCCACGCCTTCGGCGGCGCGTTGATCGATGAGCCGACCATCCGCTTCGCGCTTGCCGATATGGCCACCGCACTGGAGACCTCACGGCTGATGCTGTGGCGCGCGGCGAGCGCTTTGGACAACGATGAGCCCGACAAGGTCGCGCTGTGTGCGATGGCCAAACGCTATGTCACCGATTCCTGTTACGACGTCGCAGACCAAGCACTGCAACTGCTCGGCGGGTACGGCTATCTGCGGGAGTACGGACTGGAGAAGATCGTTCGCGATCTTCGGGTGCATCGAATCCTGGAGGGCACCAACGAAATCATGCGCGTGGTGATCGGCAGAGCCGAATCCGTTCGGGCGCGCGCCTCGACATGAGTAATGAACAGAGAGACGATGCGCTATGACCACGATCGCATTCCTGGGCCTGGGCAATATGGGTGGACCGATGTCAGGCAACCTCGTTGATGCCGGCCATACCGTGCGGGGCTTCGACCCGGTACCCGCCGCCCGCCAGGCTGCTGCCGATCACGGTGTGACCGTACTCGAGAGCGCCAGTGCCGCAGTCCAGGGTGCCGACGTCGTCGTCACCATGCTGCCGAACGGCACCCTCGTGCGCCAGTGCTACGCCGACGTCATGCCAGCCGCCGCAACGGGTGCGCTGTTCATCGACAGCTCAACGATCGCGGTGGACGATGCGCGCAGTGCTAACGCCTACGCGGCTGAGCGCGGTTTCGCCCAACTCGATGCCCCGGTCTCCGGCGGGGTCAAGGGTGCCGTCGCGGGCACGTTGGCGTTCATGATCGGCGGGACCGCTGCAGCACTCGAGACGGCCAGGCCGGTGCTGGAACCCATGGCGGGCAAGGTCATCCACTGCGGTGAGTCCGGAGCGGGACAGGCCGCAAAGCTCTGTAACAACATGCTGCTGGCCGTTCAACAGATCGCGGTCGGCGAGGCATTCGTACTCGCCGACAAGCTGGGCCTGTCGGCACAGTCGCTGTTCGACGTCATCACCGGTGCGACAGGCAACTGTTGGGCGGTGCACACCAACTGCCCGGTTCCCGGTCCGGTGCCGACGTCGCCGGCCAATAACGATTTCAAGCCCGGCTTCGCCACCGCG
>JBMOKE010000026.1:0-22333 GCA_049315425.1 Mycobacterium sp.
CACCGCACCGTCCCCCGCCACGACCCCATGATGATTGTCAGCCGATGCCCCATTCTCGCGGCCGGCCCAGCGACGCCGGTCCGGATGAGAAGCTCACCGGTCGAGTTGTCCAGTGACCAACTCGATTCAGCCACCCTTTGTGCCGGTGTAGTCGACATTCCAGTGTTTAACACCGTTGAGCCAACCGGACCGCAATCGATCAGGCTTTCCGAGTGGAGTCAGGTCGGGCATTGCATCAGCGATCGCGTTGAACATCAGGTCGATCGTCATCCTGGCCAGGTTGGCCCCGATGCAGTAATGCGCCCCGGTGCCACCGAACCCGACATGCGGGTTGGGATCGCGCAGGATGTTGAATTGGAAGGGATCGTCGAACACCTCTTCATCGAAATTGGCTGACCGGTAGACCATCATCACCCGCTGACCCTGTTTGATCGTCACCCCACTCAGTTCGGTATCCCGGAGTGCGGTGCGCTGGAACGAGGTGACCGGTGTGGCCCAGCGGACGATCTCATCGACGGCGGTGGCGGGCCGCAACTTCTTGTACAGCTCCCACTGATCGGGAAACTCGGTGAAGGCGTGCATGCCGTGGGTGATCGAGTTTCGGGTGGTTTCGTTGCCCGCCACTGCCAACAGGATGACGAAGAAGCCGAATTCGTCATCGGAGAGTTTGTGTCCCTCGACGTCAGCCTGCACGAGCTTGGTGACGAGGTCGTCGCGCGGGTTGGCATTGCGGTCGGCAGCCATCGCCATGGCGTACATGATCAACTCGATCGACGCACCCATCGCGTCATTGGACTCGAACTCGGGGTCGACGTCGCCGACCATCTGGTTGGACCAGTCGAAGAGTTTCTTGCGTTCATCCTGTGGCACACCCATCAGGCCGGCGATCGCCTGCAGTGGCAACTCGGCTGAGACCTGTTCGACGAAATCCCCGGAACCGCTCGCGGCCGCTTCCTGGGCAATCTCGGCAGCGCGGCGGGCCAGGTCCGCGCGCAGCACCTCGATGGCCCGCGGGGTGAACGCCCGCGAGATGATCTTGCGCAGATGCGTGTGGTGCGGGGCGTCCATATTGAGCAGAACGAATTTGCCCCGATCCACCTGCTCGGCGAACGTGCCGTCCCGGTAGCGCGGAATCGCCGTCTTCTCTTGACTGGAGAAGACGTCACTGCGCCGCGAGATCTCCTTCACGTCGTTGAGTTTGGTGACCACCCAGTAGCCGCCGTCCTCGAACCCGAAGTCCTGCGGCTGCTCGTTCCACCAGATCGGCGCGGTCTTGCGCAGTTCGGCGAGTTCTTCGACGGGCAGTCGCTCGGCGTGGATGTCCGGGTCGGTGAAGTCGAAACCCGGGGGCAGGTTCGGGCCAGCCATACGTCGCCTCCTACGTGAACTGATGCTGTGATCCATGACTACACGGCGAGCAGGCCTGCCGTGGGTGGCTTCGGAAAACCCGGCGACCGCCTCAGCTGCCCGACTTCGATGTCGTGGGTGTCATGGTGACCGTCGTGGTACTCACCGTCGGCGATGTCGCTGAAGTGCTTGGGTTCGCCGAAGTGCTCGGGCTTGCCGAAGCGGTCGGGCTTGCCGAGGACGTTGCGGCGGCCACGGGGAACCGGGGTTGGCGGAACTCAATCCACGAATCGCGGTAAAGCACGCTGTCACCCTCGGATACCAGCAGCATGGTCGGAGACACCGCATAGGTGACACCGTCGTTGGTGGCGATGATCGTCCCGTCAGAGGCGCGCGCGGCGAGCATCGTGATCCCCGCCTCGTCGCTGATCCTCATGCCGCGATACTCAAGTTTCCCGTCCCGGTTGACGCAGATCACCACCAGGGCGCGCGAGGTACGGCCGTAGGCCATCAGAGTCTGAGTGTCGTCGCAGCGGGCCGATGAGCCCATATAGCCATGCTCATCGGTGCTCGGCCCGGCCGGGGCCGCGGCCGCTTCCGGTAGCGGGGTGGGAAAGCAGGCGGTGATCGCAATGCTCACAGCAAGTGCGGCCAACCCGAGGAACGAGTATTCGCGATCGGACATCGGGATCCCTTCCGCCGGTATCGGACACCCCAAGCGAACCACCTCCGACGGCGATTTCGGCGGTGACACGGCGGCGATTCCCGGATCGCTTGCCGCTACCCACCCTGATCCGGCGGTTCCGCCGAGCCGACCGGGTCCAACCGGCTAGCATCTGCGCTATGTTCCGCGAAATCGTCACCGCAGCAGCTGTCGTGGGCAGCGCGCTCCTGGTCGCCCCGTCGGCTGCCGCAGACGGGGACCAACCGTCCTATGCCGGCGACGTGCCGGGCATCACCTACGGCGCCAACCTGAGCGCTCCGTGCTACCAGTGGGACAAGTTCATCTTCGGCCGCGGCCGTGACGGACAAGTTCTGGCCTGCCACTTCATCGAGAATCAGTCCTACGTCGGCCTTTACCGACCGCCCGAGGGCACCGGCTTCTGGGTGATCTCACCCAAGTTGTACGGGGTCCAGACCCCCGGCGCGCCGTGCCCGGGTTCGCAGGCTGCCGCGCAATCGCCGGAGGGTTTCCCGATGCTGTGCCTCGGCGCACAGGGGTGGCAGTCCGGATATCTGAAGGCCGGCGACTGGGCCAACGGTAGCTACTTCTTCCCAGCCGGATAGCCAAAAGGCCTGTTCGCTACACCGCCGCGGCGGCCTCGTTGAGTTCGTCGAGCCGGGTGGTGGCCTCGAGGTATTCGGTCACCCAGCGCTCGATCACCGCGGCGCTCTTCTCGACCTTGTTCAGCTGACCGACGACCTGACCCACCGGGTTGAAGGCCACGTCCACCGTCTCGTTGGGGTATTTGTTCGTAGCAGCGACCGCCATCCCGGAAACCATGTACTGCAGGGGCATTCCGAGCGGCTCGGGGTTGCCGGGTGTCTGCCAGGCGTCGGTCCATTCGTTGCGCAGCATGCGGCAGGGCTTGCCGGTGAACGACCGGCTGCGGACGGTATCGCGGCTGGTCGCCTTAACGTAAGCCGCCTGCTGCACCGGCGTGTTGTGCGCTTCCTCAACCATCAGCCACTGTGAGCCCGACCAGGTGCCTTCGCATCCCATCGCCAGCGCGGCGGCGATCTGGTAGCCACTGCCGATCCCACCCGCTGCCAGCACCGGACGTGGAGCAACCTGCTTGACGACCTGGGGCCACAGCACGATCGAGCCCACCTCACCGCAATGGCCGCCGCCCTCGCCGCCCTGGGCGATGATGATGTCGACGTCGGCGGCGGCATGCTTAAGCGCCTGTGCAGGCGAGCCGCACAGCGCGGCGACCTTGCGGCCGGAGTCGTGGATGTGTCTGATCATCTCGACCGGCGGCGTGCCGAGCGCGTTGGCGATCAGGGTCATCTTCGGATGCCGCAGCGCGACCTCGACCTGCGGGGTTGCCGTCGCCTCGGTCCACCCGAGCAGCTGCAGGGCGTTTGAATCGGCGTCCCCGGTGGGCACGCCGTGGTCGGCGAGGATCTTCTTGGCGAAGTCCAGATGCTGCTGGGGCACCATGTCCTGCAGCATCTTGGTGAGATGCTCGGGGTCCATGTCGGAGTCCATGCCCTCGTACTTGTTCGGGATCACGATGTCCACACCGTAGGGCCGGTCGCCGATCCGCTCGTCGATCCAGTTGAGTTCGATCTCGAGTTCCTCAGGGGTGTATCCGACGGCGCCGAGGACCCCGTATCCGCCCGCCTTGCTGACGGCGACCACGACGTCCCGGCAATGGGTGAACGCGAAGATGGGGAACTCGATACCGAGTTCGTCGCAGAGGGATGTGTGCATGACCGGCTCCTTGGGGCGTCGCGGACCGACTGAAACGTGTTCTAGTTTTCTACCATGACCTTACCGCCACGACCAGCCACAGCAGCAGAAACGCCGTCATACCCGCCAGACATACGAGGTGGTCGCGGTAGACCGATCGGGCAAGGCGGGATTGCTCGGCTCCGGTATCGGCACGCCGGCCCAACCGGACGGCGCCGGGCACTGTTCGCAGCAGCGCGAGCAGGATCGGACCCCCGGCCAGTACCGCCGAGACGATGAGTACCCAGCCCGGGCGCCCGCCGCGCCATGCTTCGATTCCCAGGCAGACCAGCAGGGCGCCCATCACCGTGGCGATCAGGGTTCCCATCGGCTGCGAGCTGGTGGTGGCCCGGTAATAGTAGGCACCGATGGATGCCAGCACGGATTCGTCGGGCTTCGGTCCGCGGAGACCGGCCTGGCTGTCGAACATCAGATCCATCCAGAGGACGGCGATCAGGAAGCCGGCGCAGGCCGTCAGAATTGGGACACTCATCTGTCCTCGCCTCAGGAGTACCGTTGGAAGTGCGCTTACCGTAGTGCGTCGTCGATGAAGAGGTGTTAGGTATGGCCACTGTCCGCGCGCTCGCTATGGCAGCGCTCAGCGGCTCAGCTCTGGTGGCGGCGGTCCTCGCCGCGGTTCCGGTGGCGTCCGCAGGCCCCGGTCAGCCAAGCGCCCCCTGCTACAACGGTGTGTTCCCGCTGAATCCCGAGGTCAATAACTGCGCCTTGCCGTCGCGTCCGCCACGAGTGCTCGGATCGGCGCCGGATCAGACCGCGCTGCTCGCCTGCAGTGTCGGCAGTGGTGCGTTCCGGGCACAGTGCCTGTCGCTGTACGTGAACGGCGGATACGGCTGGTATCCCGGGGCGACCCTGGTGCCCGGCTATCACCCGTGAGGCGCTGAATACACCTTGACTCCCGATACCAGCGGGAGATCAAGCGTTGTCCGGATTCCCGGAGGTGCGGCGATTACTGCCGGGATCGCATTGACGATGCGGGCCGCCGCGCCGGCAATAGCCGCGTGATTGTGGTCGCCGTGACGGCTGGTCGGGCCGATATCGACGCGGTAGGACGGCTCCCCGGTGATCTCCACCCGGTAGGAGCCGCCCGGCTGGGCCGGCTGAGCCCAATCGGGTCGCAGATCCTCGCGCAGCCGGGTCACATGTTCGACGACGATCGCGGGATGGCCGTTCACCATTCCCCGGATCTCGAAACGTACCGCCGCCACACCGCCCTGAGGAATACGGCCGGCCGCGATGTCGAATGCCTCTGATGCCGGCTCGCGCTCGTAACTCTCGGTGATCGAGTCGATCTCGATCTGCAGCCCCGCCGCCAGCTGCCGGATCGCGCAGCCCCAGGCCACGCCCAGCACTCCGGGCTGGAATAGCATCGGCACCTCATCGAGCGGCTTGCCGAAACCCATGACGTCGAACATCACGGTCGCGCCGTCGTAGGTCGCGTAGTCGGCGATCTCCATGCAACGCACCTGCTCGATTCGTGCGCAGGTGCTCGCAAAGGCCAGCGGAATCAGGTCAGTGATAAACCCGGGATCGACACCGTTGATGTAAATACTCGAATTGCCCTGTTGGCCAGCGAGTTCCAGAGGTTCGATGTATTTATCAGGCATGACGTGCCACGGGTATTGGAGCACTCCCGGTGCCGAACCCACCACGTTGATGCCAGCTGAAAGAATTCGTCGGACATCACCCATGGCCTCCACCATGCGGGTGTCACCCATCGCGCAGTACACCGCGCATTCGGGTTCGGTCGCCAGAACCGCATCGAGATCATCGGTGGCTTTGATACCCGTCACGATGTCCAGGCCCGCAAGCTCTCCGGCGTCCTTGCCGACCTTGCCCTTGGTAGACACACACAGTCCGGCGAGCTCGAAGGCGGGGTTGTCGATCAACTCCGCCAGGGCGAGTCGGCCTACGTTGCCGGTTCCGATGTGGACGACGCGAATTGTCATCGGCGGGCAGGAGCGAAGCGACACGGGGGATTTACCCGGCGGGCGGGAGCGAAGCGACACGGGGAATGCATGTGATCAAGGTAGCGTGACGCTGCATGGGACGCGTAGATAACAAGGTCGCACTAATCACCGGTGGGGCGCGCGGTATGGGTGCCGCGGACGCCCGCATGTTGGTCAAAGAGGGTGCGAAAGTGGTGATCGGCGACATCCTCGATGACGAGGGCCAGGCACTGGCCGATGAGTTGGGGGACGCCGCGCGCTACGTCCACCTGGATGTCAGCAATGCCGATGACTGGACGGCCGCCGTGGAGGTCGCCCTCAGCAGTTTCGGCAAGCTCAATGTTCTGGTCAATAACGCCGGGATCGTCCAGTTGGGTCCGCTGAAGACTCTCGATGTGGCTCGGTGGCAGAAGGTGCTCGACGTCAACCTGACCGGCCCGATGCTGGGCACCAAAGCCGTGATCGGGCCGATGATCGCGGCCGGGGGCGGGTCAATCATCAATGTCTCGTCCATCGAGGGACTGCGCGGCGCGGCGTATGTGCACAGCTATGTCGCATCAAAGTGGGGTCTGCGTGGCCTAACGAAGTCGTGCGCGCTGGAACTGGCCAGCTCCAATATCCGAGTCAACTCGATTCACCCGGGGTTCATTCGCACCCCGATGACCGAGCATCTGCCCGAAGACATGGTGCAGACCCCGCTCGGACGGCCGGGAACTCCTGACGAGGTGGCCACCTTCGTGGTGTTCCTGGCCAGCGACGAGTCGTCCTTCTCCACCGGTTCGGAATTCGTCGTCGACGGCGGTCTGGTGACCGATGTCCCGCACCGTACGCCGTAACGCCCGTCAGCGTTTGTCGCGGCCACGCAGTACGACGGCACTGAACGCCGCGCCCAGTGCGGCCCGGCCCAAAGCCGGCAGGTGTCCCAGCGCACTTGCCGGTCCGCGCTGGCCCGGCGCGGTGACCCGCAGTACCGGCCAGCCGTGCGTCGCCGCCATCGCGGCCAGACCCGTCCGTGGATTCACCGGCCGGGGATGTCCCACCAAAGTCATCAGTGCCGCGTCCTCGTCGCCGTCGGCATAAAAATAGCTCTGCTGGAGTCGCACGCCGCGCTCGGCGCAGAAGCGTTCGACGGCAGCGGCCTTCTGTCGTCCCCACACGATGGGTCTGTTCACCCGTCCGGTGAGCACTCCATTTTCGTCCAGTTCGAAGGTGTTGCACACCACATCAACGATGCCCAGTTCGCGAGCCACGGGTTCGGCGTGGATGGTCAATGCTGACGAACTGAGAACGACGGTGTGTCCGCGTTCGTGATGGGCGTTGACGATATCCCGCATCTGGGGATAGACCTTGTTCGCCACCTGCTCGGTGAATACGCGATCAGCGACATCACTCAGTCCGGTCAGCGATTCGCCGCGCAGGTAGGTCGCACCTCGGGCCAGTAGGCGGTCGAACTGCATGCGGCCGAGTTTGTAGCGAACTGAGGCTTCGACGACACCCAGTACCTCGCCGACGCGGGCCTGTCCGTTCCGGAGTCGGTCACTGGCATGCGAAGCCGCGGTGAACCCGGCGACCAGGGTGCCGTCGAGGTCAAAGAAAGCGCCGACGTCCGGACCGGCCGGGCCGGACGCGATTTGGGCAATGGCCTCCGAGGACAGCACATCTCCATCATGCGGGCAGGGCACGCTACGGCGTCAATCGCGGGGCTGCGACAGCCTCGAGTCCGTCCTCGTAGGCGCCCTCGTCGCGGCCCAACGCGATGGTCGCAACGGCCATCGCGCCGGTGGCAATGCCAAGGGCGATCGCACTGCCTGTGCTCACGGTCAGATGCTCACCGAGGATCACCTGACCCAATAACACTGCAACCAGGGGTTCCAGCACCAGCATCGCCGGGACCGACGCCTTCAGCGAACCGGCATGAAAGGCGGATTGCTGCAGCAGGGTCGCTGCCACAGCCACCGCGATCAGCGTGTAGGTCACCGGAGAGGTCAGCAACCGGGCAGCGCCGTCTTCGGTGAGAAGTTGCATCTCGATCTTGGTCAGCACCGCCACGACCCCGAAAAGCACGCCCACTCCAAGGGCGAGCAGGATCGCCCTTCGCCAGCCGGACAGCCGAATGGCAACGACCACGCTGGCTGCCACCGCCAACAGGCACCCGGCAGCCACGACCGCCGCGGGCAATTCCGCACCCTCATAGTCGCCGGGTCTGGTCTTGGCCACTGAGACGAACACCGCCAGCGCCACGGTGAGTAATGATGCCCAGGCCCATTCCACCCGGCTGACCCGACGGTGCGACAGCCATGCACTCATCGGCAACGCAAACAGCAGTGCTGCGACTAACAGCGGCGCGACCAGCAGCAGGGAGCCGAAGGCCAGCGCGATTGCGTAGAAGATGTAACCCATCACCGCGGCTGCGGTACCCGCCCACCACCGCGGCCGCCGGATGAGGGTTTTCAGCATCACGGGGCTCAGTCCGTCCTCTGCGGGCACGTCCATGGTGGCTCGTTGTCGCACGACGATCCCTATCGCGGTGAACACCGCACCCGCAAGGGCAGCGACAACGGCGACGGCGCGCTCAAGCAATGTCGTCAGTCCTTCCCGGTGCCGGCCCCGCCACCGAATCTAGGCCACCGGAATCGCGCCGTGCGATCCTGGTGGCCCCGTGTCAGTGAACCGCGACCACCACCGGTACTCCGCCGTAGCCGGTGACCCGCACCGCGGTCGGGGTCGGTCCGGGCGAGGGCACCTGGCCGCGGATCTCGACCGTCTCACCCGGGAATACGGTGACGTAGTTGTCGTCGTAGGAGATGGGCAGAATCTCGTCGCCTTCGGCTGCACTGAGCAATTCAGCTCGCTCGAAGAACGCGATCTGCTTACCCCGATTGCGGAGAGTAACGGTGACCCGTGCAGCGTCGGCCTCATCGCGATGGGCTGTGATGTCCAGTGCGGGTTTCGGCATGGAGTTCAGTGGTGTCATATCCGCCCAGCTGATCTGGCGGGAATCGAACGCCGTGTCGTTCGCGGGTGGGCCGACATCATCGGGTACCTGAGACTGCCAGTACACATTCTCGGTGATCACGCCACCACTCGCATCGAGCAGTTGGCAACGGACGAAGAACACGCGGGAGTCAGCAGGTCCCGGGGGCAGGGTCATCGCGGCGGCCGTGCTCCCGGAAGCGACATCGATACCGTCGGCGGCGCGATCGTCGCGCACTTTGCCCGACAGGTCGTAGATGCGCACCCGAACCCGCAAGTCCTGCTTGGCTTCCGGGCTCTGGTTGATCACGGTGACGGTTGCCCGACGGTGATTGCTGCCGGCGTAGGAGTCGAACACCACCGACAGCGGTTCCAGGCCCTTCTTGGCGCCGTAGTAGGCACCGCCGGGGCGAAGGTAGTAGTCGAAGATATTGCCGAAGAAGGATGGCCAGTGGCTGTTGAGCATCCAGTAGATAGTCATCTTGTGGCTGTCCCAGCCGTTGGCGGCGAACGATTCGAACTGTGCGCGGGTGGATTCGTAGTGGGCGAGTTGGGCCTTGTCGGCGAACATCTGGGCACTGGTGGAGAAGCCGTAGCGGCGGTCGATGACGCGCCGGATGTTGGTCAGGTTTGAGTTCTGCGGTGCCGCACCGGCGTGGAAGTACCAGGTGTCGTTGATCGGCCACATCTTGTTGGGCGGGATGAAGCGCCGCAGGCTGGCGTAGGGCGGAATATGTTCATTGTCGCCCTGTTCGGCGGAGGAACCTCGGGCCGCGCCGTAGCGCCCACTGAACCAGTACGACGGCGGCCGCCAGGAGTAGGGGCCGGCCATCTGGATGCCGTCCCACAGTGGATTGCCATCAGCATCGCGGGCGAACGAGGAGACTGTGTCCACGGTGGCGTTCTGCCAATGCAGGTCGTCGATGATCTTGCGGTAGGTGTCGCGAACCTTGTCGGGCGGGCGGCCATCACTTGCGTTGGCCCAGAGGAACGCCGACGGATGTGACCGCAGCATGGTGATCTGCGACTGCAGGCTCTCGCTCGCGACTCGGCGGTCCTCATCGTCCCACTGCTGCCACTTCTCCCACTGGTTACAACACATCCACCCGTACATCAGCGGTATACCCATCTCGTCGGCCAGCTCGACGAATCGGGCTGATGCGATCTTGGACTCGAGCCGAAGCATGTTCAGGCCCAGATCCTTGACATAGCGCAGGATCGCCTTATCGCGTTCGGGGTCGTACTTGTACAGCAGGTCGGGGGTGTAGGTGGCGCCGCGCACCAGAAAGTCCCGTCCGTTGATCCGCAAATAGAAGTTTCCGCCGGGCGCCGCTGAGCTGTCATCGGAATCACGGCCCTGACTGACGGTTCGGATACCGAACCTCAGTGTCGAGGTGGTGGTGACGATTCGGCTCTGGATGAAGTCAAGTCTCAGGTCGTAGAGATCGGGGTTACCCATGGTGTAGGGCCACCACAGATCTGGGCGATTGATAGTGAGGCCCGCGAAATCATCAGGGGTGAAGGCGATTTCGCGTTCAGCACCGGGATCCAGAGTCACCGGTTGAGCCACCCGCACGGGTGTCTTGCCGTCCCGGGTGATCGTTGCCTGCAGCACTCCGCGGACCGGTGTGCTGCTGTAGTTGTGCAGGGTCGAATAGATGGTCAACCGTGCGCTGTCGGTACCCGGCAGGGGCAGTTCGCTGTTCACCAGCGCCGGACCGATGTCCACGTCGCCAAAGGCCCGCAGCTGAACCGGCTTGAAGATTCCGGCGTTTCGGTCGGAGACGAACGAGTTGCCGTTGGCCGGATTTTTATCCGGTCCCTGGTAGCCGAGGTAGCGCCAGTTGATCCAGTCGTACCAGCTGTCAGCCAACTCGACACCGTTGACGTCCTGGATGGCACGTTCGGGAATCACCCTGACAGCCAGCGTGTTCGGCTTACCGGAAACCAACCAGGGCGTCACATCGAGTGTGTGATGGGTGTACATGCCGACGATCTGGGTGCTGTCGGCAATGCGTTGGCCGTTCAACCAGATGTCTGCCCGGTAGTTGATGCCCGGGAAGTTCAGCTGATAGGTCCGGTAGCCGGCCGGAGCGGTGAAGGTGACCCGATACCACCAATCCTGTTGGAAGAGGTCCGGGGGGACTTCGGTGCGCAGGTTCTTGCCGAAGTAGAGGTTCGGATAGATCCCGGCCTGCTGCAGTATCTCCAGCACCGTGGCGGGCATCTTCGACACCGGGACCCATGCGCCGTCGTCATAGCCGGCGGCGGAGATCGTCGCGCCGTCAGCCTTCAGGCCGGTTGCGGAGACCAGTTTCCATCCGTCGGCAAGTTCGATGCCCTGGGTCCCGGGCGGCTGGGGTCGCGCGAACACCCGGTAGTCACCCGCACAGACCAGCAACAGGACGACCGCGAAGATCTTCAGAAAGGTCTTCGGCACGGTGCGGGGGACTCCTTGCGGTGGATGCGAGCCGACTTCGGCCCTAGGCTAATCCAATGACCGATACCGACCTCGCTGTCACCCGTCGTGCAATCGCTGATGCCCTCATGAGCGCGCTGGAACGGCGCCATGAGGTGCTCGACGTCATTGTCGGGTCCAGCGACCGGAAATCGGCAGTCGATGCCATCACGGAATTGCTGGGCACCCCGCGGATCGCCAGCGAGGCCGTGATGAACATGTCCTTCGACCAGCTGACCACCGAATCACGGAAACGGATCGCGGCCGAACTCGACGATCTCAACAGCCGATTGAGCTTCACCGCAGGCGAGCGTCCGGCCAGCTCGGACGAGAGCCTATGGCTGCGGCCTTTCTCGCACGATTCGGACCGGGATATCTTCGCCACCCGCACCGAGGAGGTAGGCGCGGCCGGCGATGGCTCCGGATCACCCGCGGGCAGCCTCGACGACGAGATCAGCGCCGCGCGTAACCGTCTGTGGGCCGAGGAAGCAGCCTGGTTCGTGGCCCTCGACGGCGAGGACAAGGTCGGCATGGTGTTCGGCGAGCTGGTCGGAGGTGAGGTCAACGTCAGGATCTGGATCCATCCGGCGCATCGGCAGAAGGGCTACGGCACGGCCGCCCTGCGCAAGTCGCGGTCGGAAATGGCAGCCCAGTTCCCCGCCGTACCCCTGGTGGTGCGGTCACCCGGCGCCGCTGCGGGCACGTGAGCGTCCGCGCCGCAATCCTGGTCACCGGCACCGAGGTCCTGACCGGGCGGGTCGCTGACCGCAACGGCCCCTGGGTTGCCGACCGACTGCTGGAACTCGGAGTCGAATTGGCCCACATCACGATCTGCGGCGACCGTGCCGCCGATATCGAGGCGCAGTTGCGTTTCCTGCGCGCCGAGGGTGTCGACCTCATCGTCACAACCGGTGGTCTGGGGCCCACCGCCGACGATATGACCGTGGAGATCGTCGCCCGATTCTGTGGGCGTGAGCTCGTTCTCGATGAGGCGATGGAAGCGACGATCGCTGCGATCGTCAACAAATGGATGTCCCGCTTTCCCGACACCGACTTCAATGCGGTCCGGGAAGCTAACCGCAAACAGGCGATGGTGCCCGACGGTGCCACGGTGCTCGATCCGGTCGGTACCGCACCCGGGGCGGTGATCCCGGGTATGCCGACGGTGGTGGTACTGCCAGGCCCGCCGCAAGAACTGCAGGCGATGTGGCCGGCCGCGATGGCGACCGCCGCCGTGCAGGAGGCCATCGCCGGCCGCGCCGAGTATCGGCAATCTACGGTGAGGATGTTCGGCCTGGCCGAGTCTGGACTGGCTGACACCCTTCGCGAAGCCGAGCGGCAGATCGCCGGGTTCGGTGACCTGGAGATCACCACCTGCCTGCGGCGGGGCGAGGTGGAGATGGTTACCCGCTATGAGCCGGTCAGCACGGCCACCTACCAGGCTCTGATGGAGCTGATACGGGGTCGGCACGGCGCTACGATCTTCTCCGAGGACGGTTCCTCCGTTGATGATCAGGTGGCCCGGTTGCTGGCAGGCCGACGGATCGCCACCGCCGAGTCCTGCACCTCGGGTCTGGTGGCGGCGCGCCTCACCGACCGGCCGGGCTCCTCGGACTACGTCGCAGGCGGGGTGGTGGCCTATGCGAACGAGGCCAAGGTGGCACTGTTGGGCGTTGATGCAGCACTGATCGCCGAACACGGCGCGGTATCGGCCGAGGTCGCGGAGGCGATGGCAGCCGGTGCGCTGAGTCGCTTCGGCGCTGACACCGCGATCGCGACCACCGGTGTGGCAGGGCCCGGTGGCGGAACGGCAGACAAGCCGGTCGGAACGGTGTGGTTCGCCGTGGTGCTGACCGATGGATCGACGGTCACCCGCTGCATCAGGATTCCGGGCGAGCGCTTTGATGTTCGGGACCGTTCAACGACGGTGGCCATGCATCTGCTGCGGCAGGCACTGCTGATGGGTCAGTAGGGGCCGCTGAGTTCAACATCGGTCACATAGCGAGCCTGGTTGCCACCGGCCCGCCTGGCCTCGTGCATCGCCGCAGTGGCCAGCGCGACAACTTTGTCGAGCACATCGCCGGGGGGACGGTCGGCCAGTGGGCGCAGCGCAGTGCTGACCACTCCGATACTGGCGGTGACGCCCTGCGGGGTTGCCGCGATCGCGCCGAGCACCCGTTCCACGAGCGGTTCCGGACTGGGCACGGTGAAGGTCTCGGCGATGAGGAACTCCCAATCGCGCGCATGGCCGACGACGGCCTCGCGGCGCACTGTCTCCCGCAGCGCCTGTCCTGCCGCCACCTGAGCCGCGTTGGTGCCTCGCGGACCGTGCAGGCTCTGGATCGCAGCGAGATTATCGATACCAACCACTGCCAAGACGAAATAGCGATCGTCCTCGCGATGCCGGGCACCGATCAAGGTGGCGGTGCGGTCGTAGAACGCCTGCTGTGTGAGCAGCCCGGTGACGGGGTCGACGGCGGTGACCGGCTGAGCTGGCGCCCCCACCGTCGCAATCGTTCGGCACGCGAAGGTCGCCACGACGCAGAGCAACACCACCGGTGTCATCAATGCGATGGCGGTCGCAACATCATCGGCCGCGATCCGCGCCGTCAGCCACAGCACGGTGAGACCCGCGACGGACGCCGCGAACACCAGTAGCGGGGAATTGTGGAACAACGCGGTGAAGCCGAGGATGAAGGTGAATGCCGACGCGGTCACCATCCCGGCCATCGGATCGATCGTCGCCAGACAACCTCCCGCCAAGGCCAAGGTGCCAAGGACCACGACGGCGGCTGATTCGCTGCGGGTCGGCCACCGGTAGCGCAGCCACGGCACAGCCAGCGCAATACACATCACGGCGACGAACCCGTAGACCCACCTGAACCCGGGCCACGGCGGGGTGTGCGGAGCAACTCCGGCCAGCAGTGCGGGCAGACCCAGCGCCAGGATGCATCCGGCGACCACGCGCATTGTTGTGGTCTGGTAGCCGCTGGCCGCCAGCCGGGCGGTGAATGCGTGATACTGGTCCGGCGCGAGTCCGGCGCGCAGTCTCATCGGCCGACCACGGTCACAGCGTAGTCACCGCCGGTGTAGGGAATCCGGTCCCACGTAGCCCATCGGGCAACCGGTGCCAGGCCTGCGGCCTCCGTCAACTCGTCGTAGCGGTCACAGGTCAGCTGGCCGGGCCGCAGACTGAAACCGGCGACCAGCAGGCCGCCTTCGGTCAACCGACTCGCCATGTTCGCCAGGACCCGATCCTCAGTCCCCGGTTCCAGGAAGATCATCACGTTGCCGGCCAGCAGGATGAGGTCAAAAGTCCCGTTCGGGATTCCGGTCAGATCGCTGAGATCGGCTTCATACCAATCGATTCCAGGCGCTTTGGTGCGCGCGGTCTCCAGCATTCCGGCATCCGCGTCCACTCCAATGACCCGCACCGACCGCGTGGCCAGTTCGATCGCGACCCGGCCGGTGCCACAGCCGGCGTCGAGCACGCTCGTTCCACCCGATTCGGCCAACAGCGACTCGACCAGATCAGCCTCGCCGTGGATGTTCTCGCCGGCTTGCGCCAACGCGTGCCAGCGCGAGTCGTACTCCTCGCCCCGCGGCGTATCCGTGCGCTGCCAGCGGTTGGTCATAGCTGATCTTCTTACCTCAGGCCGCAACGATGATGGTCAGTTCGTCGGCTTTTCGCTCCACCCGCATTCCGGCCTTTCGCGCCAGGGCTGCAACCGATGCTGCGTCGTCGGGTTCTGATCTGGACGTGGCCAACGCGCGGGCCAGCCGGCCCTTGTGCGCTTTGTTGAAGTGGGTGACGACGGTGCGACGTCCGTCTGGTTGTTCGGTCATCACGTCCACCACAACGGCACCGTTGACTCGACCGAGCCCCGCATAGGCACCGGATCGCAGGTCGACGATGAGTTCGCGGCCAGATAGCTCTGCCAACACCGGCTCGAGCACGGGGCGCCACCGCGCGGCCAGGCCTGGCCGGCCCGGCAGTTTGGAACCCGCCGACAGCCGGTAAGCGGGTATGGCGTCATCGGCCCGCAGTAATCCGAACAGCGCGGAACCGACAGTCAACCGCGAACGCGCCCGGGCCGCCTCCGCCGATCGCAGGGACCCGAAATCCAGAGCGTCGTAGAGAACTCCGGTGTAGCGGTGGATGGCAGGCAGTGTCGGGGAGGTGCGTAGCGCGGCGTTGCGCTCGATTTCGGCGTCCTGGGCCGCCGAGATACCCAGCGCCCGCCTGCTGGCCGCCGGGTCGGCGGCCAGTTGGACTAATTCGCCGATGAGAGCCTTGCGCAGGGGGTTCAGTTCCGGAGATCCGAGCAGCGTGAATTTCACTGCGGACCCGTCGCCACCGGCGCGCTTGGTCTCCGAGGGGGGAAGCAGAACGATCACCAGGTAGCCGTCAGGTTCAGTAGGGCGGCAGTTGGCCGTTACCGGACTGCCCGGCCAACCCGTTGAGAATATCGAGTTCGTGGCGCAATTGCAGTTGGGACAACCAGGGCGGCGTCTGTCCCGGCAGCGCGGCGCCATCGGTCAGCTGCCACGGTTGACATCCACTGGTTTTGAAGGCGACGTCGGTCGCCTCGATCTGGACCACCTGGGGTTGCGATGACAACGCGTTGTTCAGCGTGACGTTATCTGCGCCGATCCGTCGCCAATAGCACTTGGTGCCCTCTGCCGGTCCTGCGGAGGAATAGACGCCGGGGACGATCTGGGTTCCGACCGTGAACGTTCCGTCGCGGTCGATGGCCGTAACCGGTCCCGGCGGGGGCACCGGTGCCGGAGTGATCGGGTCTGCCGCGGCCACCCCGACACCGGTGCCAATGCACACCACGGTCACCACCTGGAGAACCGACGCGATTACACGACCCACGGCAGCCAAGGGTACGCGGAACCGATCCGATGTCAGAACCTGCGCTTATGGTGACCCCGTGCGGGATAACTCGGTGCAGGCCGCCAGCCACATGGCTGCGACGGCTTTGCGGTGGGTCGGGTTGTGGTGCGCCGCCTCGGCGTTGTTGGCCTATATGGGCACGCTGAACAGAGCTTTGTGGGTACCCGCGGGTGTCACCGCGCTCCTGGCGATGGTGGCTTCCTGGCGGTGGTGGTTGGTCTGGCTGGAGGAGCGCCGCCGCAGCCGACGCGATGCGCTGTACCGGGCCTCGGGGCAGGCAGCCGTCGATGAGATGGCCGGCCTGGACTTCGAGCACTATGTCGCCGCCGTACTGCGCGGAGTCGGCTACACCGTCGAGGTCACCAAAGCCAGCGGCGACTTCGGAGTGGATCTGATCGCCACCAAGGACGGTGTCCGCACCGCCGTGCAATGCAAACGGCAGGCTCGCGCGGTCGACGGGTCGGCGATCCAGCAGGTGGTCGCAGGTGCTGCCGTGCACGACTGCACGGCGACGATGGTGGTGTCGAATCACCGTTACACCCCGGCGGCCGGGTGTCTCGCCGAGGTGCACGGGTGCGTTCTCATTGACCGGGTACGGCTGGCCCGGATGGCCCGGGCGCGCAGATCTCAGCTACCGACGAATCGGTCGCGGTAGCCACCCAATCGCCGAGCGACGTCATCGGGGTCCAGACCAACCTGGGCGAGGTCGTAGATCATCTCGCCGTGGCGGCCACGCGGGTGCGCGGTGGTGAATCTCGCCATCGCAGCGCGAACATCCGCACCGAAGGGTTGACCGGCCAGATCGTAGATCGCTGTCAGCGTTCCTTCCTCATCGGCCATGAAGTCGGTGAACCGCACATCAATCGACTGCTCGGCCGGGAGCACATCGCGATCGCGCAGACACCCGTTCAGCAGTTCTTCAGCGCGGCTCATCCAGTACCGTCCAATCGCAGCCGGGTCGGGGTGATCGCATGCCATTCGCGTGCCATAGGCGACCATGGTGACCATCGAGCGGGTCACCTCGACCGGATCACGATGTGTGACAACGAAAGTCGCATCCGGAAACGCGGTGACGAGAGTCGGGAACTGCTCGAGATGCTGCGGCGACTTCAATACCCAGCGGGTACCGCCACGCAGCCACTGCATGGCCTGCAGGCTGCGTTTGAGGTAGAGGTAGGAGGGTAACTGGTCGTGCGACTTGTAGTGCTCGGCGAAAGTCGGGACCTGGTAGGTGGTCTCAAACAACATGCCGGAAATGTCGTTGGCCAGTAGCTGAATCTCTTCGTGCGCATGGTCGACAGTCATCTCATGCATCCGCTTGAACTCCGGCATGGTCGCATCGAGTAACTCCAGACCGGTCGAGCAGCGGTCCCGGCGGCCCTGATCGCCGATCTCGCCAGGTGCCGGGAACGGTTCCAGGCTCTCCCAGTAGGGCAGGGAACGGATAGTCGGATCGGCGGCGATCAGGTTGTGCAGATGGGTGGTGCCACTGCGGGGCAACCCGCAAATGATGATCGGCCGTTCGATCGCGATGGACTCGATCTCGGGATGCTCGGCGATCAAGGCTTCCAGGCGTAGCCGGTTCACCAGGTTGCCCACCAGTTGCTCGAATACGATCGCCACACCGGTCGCCGAAAGGCCGGCTTCAGTGCGAAGGGCCTCGCACAACACCGTCAGGCGCTCGCGGAAGCCGGAATCACCCCAGTGATTCAGGCCGGTGCGCTCCGAAGCGGTCGACATCAGTGCCTGTGGCGTCAGTTCCAGCGCCGCACCGTAGGCCGCAAGTGCCGCTCGGATCGGATGCGATTGCTCCGGATAGACGGGGTCAGCGAGGTCGTCGAGTGAGATCGGCTCCGGCCATGGGGTTTTCATGCGCAGACCTCGGCAGCCCTGACCACCCGGCACACCGGGCGCTGTGGCGTTGCGTCGGGTAGGAACCAGCGAAGCCAGATCAGGCCCTTGGGCCGGCCTGCAGTGGAGACCCAGTTGGGATGGCCGGGGTCGCTGGCACTGACCACGATTCGCCACGACCCGTCTGGTTCGTAGGTGACATGCGCACCGTTAATCGTGACCTTCTCGTGGGTGACTCTCTGATAGGTGTAGTCGTAGGTGTGCAGGAACGGGTTCCACAGGCAGAGATTCCAGAACACGCACTCCGGCGAGGTTCCCTCAATCACCAGGGCTTCGTCGGCTTCGAGTTCGTAGGCACCCATGGCGTAGGCGGCGTCGGCGGCCGACCACCCGTACGCGTGCTCGGGTACCGGATAGGGCTCGGCGATCTCGTTGGGTGGTGAGATCCGGGTGGGGATGAACGAGCACTGCTCGGTGATCCAGGTGCGCGCGGCACGCAGCCGCCGGGCGAGATCGGCACGGGTGTCGTATCGACGTGGCGGCGGATCGACCGCCTCGATCTTCCAGTACGCCCTTCGGTCGGTGTCGGGGTTGTCGAGGTAGTCGCGAGTGAGTGCGACGACGGCGTCCGGGTCGAGTTTGAGTGACTGTCCGGACTTTGCGCCGGGGGAGAGCACGAACTCGAAGTTGCCGGCGTCGTCGAACCGTAGTGAACGGTCGTTGAGGGTTCCGACAATCCGATTGCTGTAGTGGCCGTCGTCGGGCCCGCCGTAGACCGTGATCGAGAGATACACCGAGTCGCCGCGGTTCCCGGTGACCCGGTAGGTGCGGTTGGGGTCGATGGGTGCCAGTTGGTAGAACGCGTCGGAGTTGTCCCCGCCCCACTTCTGGTAGGGGCCGATGACGTCGACGAATCGGGGGTTGTCCTTATCGCCCCAGACGTAGGCGTCGACGGCGACCCGCAGCAGGCTGAACGTCAGCCGATAACCGTCGAGCAGATCCGGTTCGTCCAACGGCGGGTCGGCGTTCAGAAATTTCTGCTCGATGGTCGCCAGTTCGGCGAGCAATCCGTGGAATGCCTGCGAGAGTTCGTCCTCCGCCATCACCCAATGCTCCTTCGCGTACCCCGCGGGCACTCCTTCGCGTACCCGGAGGTCAACGGTATGTCGCATGGATCGGCAGTCTTACGCTTTTCTGACCTCCGGCCCAGATCGGTCATGGTCGCATCCGGGTGCACCTAGGATCATTCATATCGTTTGCTCGACGTCGTTTGCTTGCACTAGTGGGAGGACTTTGCATGAAGAACCCGATCCGGAGCCTGATCAGGCCGCTGGCAGTTGTTCTGGCGGTGATGGGCCTGACATTCGGCCTTGCCAAGCCGGCGACCGCGGTGGCCGATGACCTGAATTTCACCGGCACGACCCTGAGCGGCGCACCTTTTAACGGCGCAAGCCTGCAGGGCAAGCCCGCGGTGCTGTGGTTCTGGACGCCGTGGTGCCCGTTCTGCAATTCCGAGGCCCCGAGTGTCAGCGCCGTCGCGGCCGCCAATCCGAAGGTGACCTTCGTCGGTGTGTCGACCCGGTCCGATGTGGGCGCCATGCAGAACTTCGTCTCGAAGTACAACCTCAACTTCACCAATCTTAACGATGCTGACGGATCCATCTGGGCCAGGTTCAACGTGCCGTGGCAGCCCGCCTACGTGTTCCTGCGCGCTGACGGAACGTCGACCTTCGTGAACAATCCGGTCTCGGCAATGTCCCAGCAAGAGCTGAGCGACCGGGTGCAAGCACTGACGTCCTGACGTTGGATCAGAATCTCGTCGGTTTGGCCTTCGTCGCCGGCATGGTGGCGGCCTTCAACCCGTGTGGATTCGCCATGCTGCCTGCTTACCTCACACTGGTCATTGATCCGCAGGGCAGCAGCCAACTCACCGCGGTGAGTCGGGCGCTGGCCGCCACCGCGGCGATGGCGTTGGGTTTTCTGGCGGTGTTCGGGTCGTTCGGTCTGTTGACGGTGTCGGTGGCATCGACGGTTCAGCGCTACCTGCCGTATGTGACATTAGTGATCGGGGTGGCGCTCGTCGGCCTCGGAATCTGGTTGGTGTCCGGCCGAGAAATCCGCATGCCGAACATGGTGGGCAACAGCGGACGGTGGGCGCCGACGGCGCGGCTGGGATCGATGTTCGGCTACGGCGTCGGTTACGCGATCGCCTCGCTGTCGTGCACCATCGGCCCGTTCCTGGCGGTCACCGGCAGCAGCCTTCGCAACGGATCACCGGCCCAGGGCGTACTGGTCTATCTGGCATACGCGGCCGGCATCGCGCTTGTCGTCGGCGTCCTCGCCGTGGCGGTCGCACTGGCGAGTTCCTCGCTGGTTGATCGGATGCGCACGGTGCTGCCGTACATCAACCGGATCAGCGGGCTGATCCTGATCGTGGTGGGCCTGTACGTCGCCTACTACGGCTTCTACGAGATTCGTCTGTTCACCGCCAACGGCAGTGCGGACGATCCGGTCATCAGTGGCGCGGGGCGCCTGCAGCGCACCCTGGCAGGCTGGGTCTACCAGCACGGCGGCTGGCCCTGGCTGCTGGTGCTGGCCGCGCTTATCGTGACAGCGGGGGCGATGTGGACGCGGCGGCGCCGACGGCGCACACCCCGGTAGCCGTTTCCGACGATATACTCAGCGCTTACTGCCCGATGGGCCGTGCCGATGAGAGGACCCCACAGATGAGCCAGTTCACCCGCACCCGGGTTGCCGCCGCGGTGGCCGTCCTGGGCCTTGCCGCGGTGCCTGCGACCATCGTCACCATCGCACCCGGCGGTGAGGCCAACGCGGACGTGTGCGCCAGTGCGGGCCGGCGGATCTCGGTCAGCGGATGCGCGAACCTCTCCGATGTGATGGCTCCGTACGTGGTCCAACCCGACGCTTACGCACCTCTGCCCGGCGACTTCACGCCCAATGTCAACGCATGCGTCGGCTACAACGGCCGATGGGTGGACGCCAGCACCTGCCGTTAGCCACGACGAAACAAACTCCCCCCGTCGGGATCATGCCGACGGGGGGAGTTCGTTATCTGAGCCTTGACTTCTACTTCTTAACCTCGAATCGATCGAGATCCATCACCTTGGCCCACGCCGCGGCGAAGTCGCGAACGAACTTCTCCTTGGCATCATCCTCGGCGTACACCTCGGCCAGCGCACGCAACTGGGAGTTCGACCCGAAGATTAGGTCTACGCGGCTGCCGGTCCACTTTTCCTTGCCACTCACTCGATCCTTACCCACGTAGGTCCCGTCATCCTTCGGCGACGGTGACCACTGGGTGTCCATGTCAAGAATGTTCACGAAGAAGTCGTTGGTCAGCCGACCCGGCTTGTCGGTGAGCACTCCGAGTTTCGAGTCCTTGAAGTTGGCACCGAGAACGCGCAGACCGCCGACCAGAACCGTCATCTCCGGCGGGGTCAGTGTCAGCAGATTGGCCCGGTCGATCACCATGTACTCGGCCGGCAGCGGATTGCCCTTGCCGGCGAAGTTGCGGAACCCGTCCGACTTCGGCTCCAGGTGCGCGAACGACTCGACGTCGGTCGCCTCCTGGGTGGCGTCACCGCGACCCGGGGTGAACGGAACTTTGACATCGAACCCGGCGTCCTTGGCCGCCTTCTCGACAGCCGCGACACCGCCGAGCACGACGAGGTCGGCGAATGACACTGCGGTACCGGACGCCTTCTGGATTTCCTCCAGTTTGCGCACCACCTGGGCGAGTTCGTCGGGCTCGTTGGATTCCCAGCCGGCCTGCGGTTGCAGGCGGATACGACCGCCGTTGGCGCCGCCGCGCTTGTCACTGTCGCGGTACGACGCGGCCGCCTTCCACGCGGTCGAAACCAACTGCGGCACAGTCAGACCCGAGGACAGAATTTGCTCTTTGAGCGCGGTGACATCCTTTGCGCTGAGCTTGCTCTGACCGGTGGGGACATTGTCCTGCCACAGCAGCGCCTCTTTGGGAACCAACGGCCCCACATAGCGGGCGACCGGACCCATATCGCGGTGAACCAGCTTGAACCAGGCCCGGGCGAACGCGTCCGCGAGCTCCTCGGGATGGTCAAGCCAGCGACGGGTGATGGGCTCGTAGATCGGATCAACCCGCATCGAGATGTCCGTGGTCAGCATCGATGGGTTGGTCCTGCCCGATCCGAAGGCCTCGGGCACGGCATCAGCACCCGCGCCGTCCTTGGGCTTCCACTGATGGGCTCCGGTGGGACTGGCTGTGAGTTCCCATTCGTAGCCGTACAGGGTTTCCAGGTAGCTGTTATCCCACTGGGTCGGGGTGGGGGTCCAGATGACCTCCAGACCGCTGGTGACGGCATCCTTGCCGACTCCGGTGCCGA
>JBMOKE010000027.1:0-22329 GCA_049315425.1 Mycobacterium sp.
TAGTGGCAGCCCGGCAGCTCTCCCTGAGTTCGTCGATCGCCAGGTTGCACGGAGACGAGCGTACCGAGGCTCCCCCGCTCAACGACATCGAACTGACGGCCATGCGGCGCACCCGGCTGTTCGGCGCAACCGGGACCGTCCTGATGGGCATCGGGGCGCTCGGCGCAGGCGCCCGGCCGGTCGTTCAGGACCCCACCTTCGGGGTCCGGCTGCTCAACCTGCCGTCACGCATTCAGACCGTCTCGTTGACGATGACCACCACCGGTGCGGTCATGATGGCACTGGCCTGGCTGATGCTAGCCCGGTTCACTCTGGGCCCGCGTCGGATGTCGCGCAGCCAACTGGACCGCACCCTGCTGCTGTGGATACTGCCGCTGTTGATCGCCCCACCCATGTACAGCAAGGACGTCTACTCCTATCTGGCCCAGAGCCAGATAGCCCGTATCGGACTCAACCCCTACAAGGTCGGCCCGGCGCCCGGGCTGGGACTGGACCACGTCTTCACCCTCTCGGTGCCGAGCCTGTGGCGGGAGACGCCCGCACCCTACGGGCCGCTGTTCCTGTGGATCGGCCGCGGCATCTCCGCCCTCACCGGAGAAAACATCGTCGCCGCGGTGCTGTGCCACCGTGTCGTCGTGCTGATCGGGGTCGGACTGATCGTCTGGGCCACACCGAGATTGGCGCAGCGCTGCGGGGTGGCGGAGGTGAGTGCCCTGTGGCTGGGCGCCGCCAACCCGCTGCTGCTGATGCATCTGGTGGCGGGAATCCATAACGAAGCGCTGATGCTCGGTCTGATGCTGACCGGCACCGAGATCTCGCTGCGCGGAATTGATCAGGTGAGTCCGCTGCTTCCGCGTCCGCTCCAGTGGCCACGGTCCCCTGCTGATTGGCGCCGGTGGGCCCCACTGGCTCTGTTGATGGCCGGCACGGTGTTGATCACCATGTCGTCTCAGGTGAAGTTGCCCGGCCTGCTGGCACTGGGATTCACGGCGATGGCACTGGCCTACCGCTGGGGCGGGACACTGAAGGCTTTCCTGTTGGCAAGCTGCTCGCTGGGATCCCTGGCGCTGGCGGTGATGGCTCTGATCGGCTGGGCAAGTGGACTGGGCTTCGGCTGGATTTTCACCCTCGGTACCGCCAACGTCGTGCGCAGTTGGATGTCACCGCCGACTCTGCTGGCCCTCGGCACCGGGCAGGTGGGCATCCTGCTCGGCTTGGGTGACCACACCACCGCAGTGCTGTCGTTGACCCGTGGGATTGGCGTGCTGATCATCGCCGTCGCGGTGAGTGGGCTGCTGCTGTCGGTGCTACGCGGCCGGCTGCATCCGGTCGGCGGGCTGGGCGTCGCTCTGGGCGCCACGGTGCTGCTGTTCCCAGTCGTGCAGCCGTGGTATCTGCTGTGGGCGATCATCCCACTGGCAGCATGGGCCACCCGGCCGCGGTTCCGGATAGCGGTCATCGCCGTCACATTGATCGTCGGAATCTTCGGACCGACTGCCAACGGCGACCGCTTCGCCCTTTTCCAGATCATCGACGCGACCGTAGCCAGCGCCCTGATCGTGCTGCTGTTGATCGGTGTGACGCTCAACCGATTACCGTGGCGCGACGTGCCGGGTACCGGTGAGCGCTACAGCGGCGAGGATCCTGATCCGGGAGCGCTCGGCGGACCCGCGCCGCAACCACCGGCGGTAAGCACTTCTCCCGACGCCTACGCTGAGTCCCCGTGAGTTCCGTCGCCAACACCCCGGTGCGGCTTCGCGGGGTATCGAAACGTTATGGGTCCACCCTCGCGGTGAGTGACCTGGATCTTGAGGTGCAGCGCGCCGAAGTGCTGGCTCTGCTCGGCCCCAACGGTGCGGGCAAAACGACGACGGTCGAAATGTGCGAGGGGTTCATCAGCCCGGACGCCGGCACCATCGAGGTGTTGGGATTCGATCCGGTGACCGACAACGCACGGGTCCGCGAACGGATCGGCGTAATGCTGCAGGGCGGGGGCGGCTACCCGGCGGCGCGGGCCGGGGAGATGCTGAACCTGGTCGCGGCCTACGCGGCCCGGCCCCTGGACCCCGCCTGGCTGCTGGATACGCTCGGTCTCACCGACGTCGCCCGAACCACCTATCGGAGGCTCTCGGGCGGTCAACAGCAGCGCCTGTCTCTGGCCTGCGCGATCGTGGGGCGACCGGAGTTGGTGTTCCTCGACGAACCGACCGCCGGCATGGACGCCCACGCACGTCTGGTCGTGTGGGAGCTCATCGATGCGTTGCGGCGCGACGGGGTGACGGTGGTGTTGACCACACATCAACTCAAGGAAGCCGAGGAGTTGGCCGACCGGATCATGATCATCGACCGCGGATCCGCCGTCGTGTCGGGAACACCGGCTGAGTTGATGAGTAGCGGGGCCGAGAACCAGTTGCGGTTCACCGCCCCGCGACGGCTTGATCTGTCGCTGTTGACGGCAGCGTTGCCAGAGGGCTACCGGGTATGCGAACACACTGCCGGTGAGTACCTCGTTGAGGGGAAAATCGACCCACAGGTTCTTGCCACGGTGACCGCATGGTGCGCCCGGCTGAACATCCTGACCACCGATCTGCGAGTTGAACAGCGCAGCCTCGAGGACGTGTTCCTCGATGTGACGGGCAAGGAGTTGCGACAGTGACGACGTTGTTCCCTGCCGGAACGTTCACCCCGGACCCCCGACCGAACACCGTGCCGCAGATGATCGCCGCCCAGTACGGCCTCGAACTGAAGCTTTTGCTCCGCAACGGTGAACAACTGTTGCTGACCATGTTCATCCCGATAACACTGCTGATCGGACTCACGGTGTTGCCACTTGGCGACTTCGGCAACGACCGGGTCGCGGTATTCGTGCCCGCGATTATGGCCCTGGCAGTGATCTCCACGGCGTTCACCGGTCAGGCCATCGCGGTGGCCTTCGACCGCCGTTACGGGGCACTCAAAAGGCTCGGCGCCACCGCCCTTCCGGTGTGGGGCATCATCGTCGGCAAGGCACTGGCTGTAGTCAGTGTTGTTCTCCTGCAAGCGCTTCTCCTCGGTGGCATCGGTGTGGCGCTGGGCTGGCGGCCGAGTCCGGCCGGCTTGCTCCTGGGTGCGGCAATCATTGCCTTGGGCACCGCAACGTTTGTGGCTATGGGCTTGTTGCTGGGTGGAACGCTGCGGTCTGAGATCGTGCTCGCCGTCGCTAACCTGCTGTGGTTCATCTTCGCCGGACTGGGAGCGCTCACTATCGAGACCGGCACGATCCCGCGGACTTTGTCCTGGATTGCACGGCTGACACCGGCCGGAGCGTTGACCGAAGCCCTCTCGCAGGCAACGACACTGTCGGTCGACTGGTTCGGCATCGGCGTACTGGTGACGTGGGGCGGGATTTCGGCGATGGCTGCACTGCGCTGGTTCCGGTTTACGTGACGCGACTGTTTTATCGGCTGGTGGACCTACTTCCGCTGCCGAGCCTGCACACGCAGCGAATCCTGGCTGCCGCGGTCGTACTGTCCCAGGCGTTGATCGCAGTCACCGGGTCGATCGTCCGGGTTACCGCATCCGGATTGGGCTGCCCGACCTGGCCGCAGTGTTTCCCGGGCAGTTTCACACCCGTGCCGCACGCCGAGGTCCCCATCGTCCATCAGGCCGTCGAGTTCGGGAACCGGTTGATCACCTTCGCCGTCGTGATCACCGCGATCCTGGCGGTGCTGGCGGTCACTCGTGCCCGACGGCGCCGCGAGGTGGTGATCTATGCCTGGCTGATGCCGGCCTCGACGGTTCTGCAGGCAGTGATCGGCGGCATCACGGTCCTGACCGGGCTGCTGTGGTGGACGGTGGCGATCCATTTACTGGTGTCGATGGCGATGGTCTGGCTGGCGACGTTGCTCTACATCAAGATCGGTGAGCCCGATGGCGGTGTCGTCAGCGCTGTGGTTCCAAAACCGTTGCGCCAGTTGACTTTGCTCAGTGCTGTACTGCTGACCGCAACACTGATCACCGGCACCCTGGTCACCGGAGCCGGCCCGCACGCCGGCGACAAAAGTCCCCAACGTACGGTACCGAGGCTCGAGGTGGAGATCGTCACACTCGCGCATATCCATGCCAGCCTGTTGGTCTGCTACCTCAGCCTGCTGATCGGCCTGGGCGCCGGGTTGCTGGCCGTCAATTCCCCGCGGTTGGTCAGGCGGCGATTGGGCTTTCTCGTGGGCACGGTTGCCGTCCAGGCCCTGATC
This sequence comes from Mycobacterium sp., assembly GCA_049315425.1. GTDB lineage: Bacteria > Actinomycetota > Actinomycetes > Mycobacteriales > Mycobacteriaceae > Mycobacterium. The sequence continues at coordinate 4,233 of JBMOKE010000027.1, forward strand.
GGGTTCGTGCAGTATCACACCGGAGTGCCTGCCGTACTGGTCGCCTTCCACGTCGCGGGTGCGGCAACGTGCACCGCTGCCACCGCCGCGCTATGGGCGTCGATGCGACAGCGGGCCGAGTCCCAAACGCTCACAGGCTGATTCCACGCCGAGGGCAAACTTGCGCTGCTGCAACGCGCGGGTGTCCTCGTCGAGGTGGCGCCAACCCAGATCGGGTGCGATGAGATCGAGTTCGCGCACCAGTCGATCCCGCGGGCCACCGATCAGGTCGACGCGAGCGAAAAGCAATTCGGTTCCGGTCACACCTGCCTGCGTGCAGGCGGCCTCCAATGCGGCATAGCCCAGATCCCAGAGTTCGAAGTCTGCTTCGATGCCGCGCAGCAGCCCGGCGGCGGAAGTCCCGAGGGCGTGTGACTGCTCGCCGCCGAGGAAGATCAGGGCAGTGCCCGGTGTCACGTCCCCGGCGGTGGCTGGTGCAACCGGCACTCCGGCCGCGGCCAGGCCCCGTAGGTGGCGCTTGCTGCCGTTCCACGCGATCGCTGCCGGAGGGTTGAGCAGGTTGGCCACCCGGGTGGTCCAGGCCAGAAACTCCCCGCGTCGGTCGGCGGAGTCGCCGGCCGACCGCAGGATGACCAAGTCGGCCCGTTCGGTCTGAGGGTCATCCCACGGCAGCCAGCGCGCAGACAGCCCGCGATTCCGGAGGGCACCGACAAGACCGGCATCATCGCCCTCACCGCCACCCGACTGCCGACACGAAGCCAGCACGATGCGAGGGTGGAAGACATTGGGCCGGGCCAGCTTCATCGTGTCCTCACAACTGCGATGATAGTGACATGCACGCTGTCGAAGTCGCCCAGACGGGCGGTCCCGAGGTTTTGCGCTATGTCGACAAACCCACACCCGCCCCCGGTCCCGGCGAGGTCCTCATCAAAGCCGATGCCATCGGGGTCAACTACATCGACATCTACTTCCGATCGGGGATATACCCGCGGCAGTTGCCCTATGTGGCAGGCAGTGAGGTGTGCGGAACGGTTGCGGCTGTCGGTGACGACGTGGCCGTCATCAATGTCGGTGACCGGGTTGTCACCGCGAATGCCGTCGGGGCTTACGCCGAATACTGCATCGCTCCAGCCGATTTCGTTGCCTACGTTCCCGAGGCCGTGCAGTCTGACGCCATCGCTTCAGCTTTGTTGAAGGGTATGACGGCGCACTATCTCATCAAGTCGGTGTACCAGGTGCAGCCGCGGGATTTCCTCCTGGTGCACGCCGGGGCAGGCGGGGTTGGCCTGATCCTCACCCAGTGGGCCGCCAGCCTCGGTGCCCGCGTCATCACCACGGCGTCGACACCGGAGAAGGCCGAGGTGTCACGGCGGGCGGGGGCTGTCGAAGTGCTCGATTATCCGGAGGATCCGAATGACTTCGCCGGCCGAGTGCGTGCGTTGACCAACGGGCATGGGGTGGCCGCCGTGTACGACGGGGTCGGCGCCTCGACCTTCGACGCCAGCCTGGCGAGCCTCGCGGTGCGCGGCACCCTGGCCTTGTTCGGCGCGGCCAGTGGACCGGTGCCACCGGTAGACCCCCAGCGACTGAGCGCGGCCGGGTCGGTCTCGCTGACCCGGCCAAGCCTGGTGCACTTCCTCCGCACGCCGGACGAATTCGCGTGGCGGGCGGGCGAGGTGCTGGACGCGATAGCCGACGGTTCGATCGCCATCACCGTGGGTGGGCACTATCCGCTGGCCGAGGCCGACCGTGCCCATAGTGATCTTGCGGCCCGTAGAACCACGGGATCCATCGTGCTACTGCCCTGAGGCCGCTAGCCGAAGAGCGTCTGCAGTCCGATCGCGGAATCGACCGCCAGGGCGCAGAACACCGCGGACAGATAGTTGTTGGACTGCAGGAACAGCTTCAGGGGTTTGACCGCTTCACCGCGGCGCACCCCGGCGTGCAGTCGGTGCGCCAGGGTCAGGAACCAGACGCCGGCCAGTACAGCCACCGAGGCGTACAGCCAACCGGCGGCGGGGATCAGAGCCAGCGTGGCCAGCACAGTCAGCCAGGTATAGACGACGATCTGGGTGGTGACCTGACGCTCGGTGGCGACCACGGGCAGCATCGGCACCCCCGCAGCGGCGTAGTCCTCCTTGTAACGCATGGCCAGCGCCCAGGTGTGCGGCGGGGTCCAGAAGAAGATGATGGCGAACATGACCAGCGCCTGCCAGCCGATGGTCCCGGTGACCGCCGACCAGCCGATCATCACCGGCATACAGCCGGCCGCCCCGCCCCACACCACGTTCTGGGATGTTCGGCGCTTCAGCAGCAGGGTGTACACCAGCACATAGAACGCGATGGTGGCGGCGGCCAGATGGGCCGAGAGCATGTTGGTGGTCCACCACAACCAAAAGAACGAGCCCACCGACAACGCCAGACCGAACACCAGGGCGTGGCTGCGCGGCACGGTTGCCCGGGCCAGTGGCCGACCCGCGGTGCGCTTCATCACCTTGTCGATATCGGCATCGGCGACGCAGTTCAGGGTGTTGGCACCGCCGGCGGCCAGCATCCCGCCGAACAGCGTGTTCAGGACCAGCAGCGGGTCGACCGAACCCCGGTGGGCCAGCAGCATCGCCGGGATCGTGGTCACCAACAGCAGCTCGATGACCCGGGGCTTGGTCAGCGACACATAACCCAGCACCGTATTGCGAAGTCGCTGGTCAGCTCCCGCGACGAGGTGGGTCTCGCGAACGTCCACGCGATACCTCCTCACGAGCGGCTTGCGGATGACCACAAGGATTCAGCGTCTATAGCAGGGCATCTACTACACGCGATGGTAGACCGGGTGGGAGCCCAGCGGTACCTGCGGGTCGGTTCCGGGCGATGACGTTCCCCGACCGCAATTACGTCGGCCATGATTGGCCCCCCGGGGGTTCACCTTCCAGTTACCTGATGGCAAGACCAATGGGCTGCGCTGAAGCCCGAACGAGGCGAGTATTCGCCACTAGGGTGTGTGATCGGATTGCCTTGCCACAGCGACGAAGCCAGGAGTGAGTTCGTGACGACGCTCGAAGAGATTTCCACACTGACCCAGCCACACCACCCGGCCGATTGGAGCGAGCTGGATTCGCGCGCCGTCGACACGGCGCGGGTCCTGGCCGCAGATGCGGTGCAGAAGGTCGGCAACGGCCATCCCGGTACGGCCATGAGCCTCGCGCCGCTGGCCTACACCCTCTTTCAGCGGTCCATGCGCCATGATCCCAGTGACACCGAATGGCTGGGCCGCGACCGGTTCGTGCTGTCCTGCGGGCACAGCAGCCTCACCCTGTACATCCAGCTATACCTGGGCGGCTTCGGACTGGAACTCTCCGATATCGAAGCACTGCGCACCTGGGGCTCCAAGACACCCGGCCATCCGGAGTTCCGGCACACCAAGGGCGTGGAAATCACCACCGGCCCGCTGGGCCAGGGCCTGGCCTCGGCAGTCGGCATGGCGATGGCCGCCCGCTACGAACGCGGTCTGTTCGACCCCGACGCGCCCGCCGGCACCAGCCCCTTCGACCACTACATCTACGTCATCGCCTCCGACGGCGATATGGAGGAGGGTGTCACCAGCGAGGCGTCCTCGATTGCCGGCACCCAGCAACTCGGCAATCTCATCGTGCTCTGGGACGACAACGAGATCTCCATTGAGCACGACACCAATATCGCGTTCACCGAGAACACGCCGGCCCGTTATGAGGCCTACGGCTGGCACGTTCAGGTCGTGGAAGGCGGCGAGAACGTCGTCGGCATCGAAAAAGCGATCGAGGCGGCCAAGAAGGTCACCGACAAGCCGTCGTTCATCGCGCTGCGGACCATCATCGGCTACCCGGCGCCGACCAAGATGAACACCGGCGGGGTACACGGCTCGGCGTTGGGCGCCGACGAGGTGGCGGCCACCAAGAAGGTGCTCGGCTTCGACCCGGACAAGACCTTCGAGGTCACCGAACAGGTGATCGGGCACACCCGAAGGCTCGTCGACCGCGGCCGGGCGGCCCATGAGGCTTGGCAGGGCGGGTTCGACGCCTGGGCGAAGCGCGAACCGGAACGCAAGAAGCTGCTGGATCGGCTGCTCGCCCGGGAGTTGCCCACGGGCTGGGACGCCGACCTAACGCACTGGGAACCGGGCTCCAAACCGGTCGCCACGCGGGCCGCGTTCGGACAGGTCCTCAATGACGTCGCGCCCAAGCTGCCCGAACTGTGGGGCGGCTCGGCGGATCTGGCCGGCAGCAACAACACCACCATCAACGGATTCAAATCGTTCGGGCCGCCGTCGATCTCGACCGAGGACTACACCGCCGACTGGTACGGCCGTGTGTTGCACTTCGGCATTCGCGAGCATGCGATGGGCTCGATCCTTTCCGGCATCGTGCTGCACGGCCCGACCCGGCCCTTCGGCGGCACTTTCATGCAGTTCTCCGATTACATGCGACCGGCCGTACGACTGGCCGCGTTGATGGATATCGATCCCATCTACATCTGGACGCACGACTCGATCGGCCTGGGCGAGGACGGGCCGACTCACCAACCCATCGAACATCTGGCGGCGCTGCGGGCCATTCCGAACCTGTCGGTGGTGCGCCCAGGCGATCCGAACGAGACCGCCTTCGCATGGCGCGCCATCGTCGCGCGGGGCACCGACGCCGCCAGCGGCCCGGTCGGTTTCATCCTGACTCGCCAGGGAGTCCCGGTACTGGAGGGCACCAGCAGCGACGGCGTCGCGCGCGGCGGCTACGTACTTGGCGGCGGTAAAGCGGCGGATGCCGACGTGATCATCATCGCCACCGGATCCGAACTGCAACTGGCCGTCGACGCTCAGAAGCTGCTGGCAGGCAAGAACGTTCGGGCAGCTGTCGTGTCGATGCCCTGCGTCGAGTGGTTCGAGGCACAACCGCAGAAGTACCGCGACAGCGTACTTCCCCCGGCGGTGTCGGCACGCGTCGCGGTGGAAGCCGGTATCGCGCAGGGATGGCACAAATTCGTCCCCGGCGGCGAGATCGTCTCCCTCGAGCACTACGGCGCTTCCGCCGACGACAAAACCTTGTTCCGGGAGTTCGGGTTCACACCCGAGGCGGTCGCCGCCGCCGCAGAACGCGCAATCAACAACTAACCCCCACAACTTGAGGAGATAGGACAATCATGACTCAGAATCACAACCTCGCTGCACTGTCGGAGGCGGGCGTGTCCGTCTGGCTCGACGACCTGTCCCGTGACCGGCTGAAGTCGGGCAACCTACAGGAGCTCATTAACACCAAGAGCATCGTGGGTGTCACCACCAACCCGTCGATCTTCCAGGCCGCGTTGTCGACGGGCACCGCCTATGCCGCCCAGGTGGCTGAGCTCGCCGCCCGGGGGGCTGACGTGGATGCCACCATCCGGACCGCCACCACCGATGACGTCAGAGAGGCTTGCGACGTACTTCGGCCACAGTGGAAGGCCTCCAACGGTGTCGACGGTCGGGTGTCGATCGAGGTCGACCCGCGGCTGGCCCACGACACCGACAAGACAGTCCTGCAGGCGATCGAGCTGTGGAAGATCGTCGACCGGCCCAATCTGCTGATCAAGATCCCGGCCACCCTGGCCGGTCTGCCCGCCATCACCGCGGTTCTGGCCGAGGGCATTTCGGTGAACGTGACGCTGATCTTCTCCGTCGAGCGCCACCGTGCGGTCATGCAGGCCTACCTCGCCGGCCTCGAAGCGGCGGAACAGGCCGGCCACGACTTGAATTTGATCCATTCCGTCGCATCGTTCTTCGTCTCCAGGGTGGACACCGAAATCGACAAACGGCTGGAGTCGATTGGAACCAAAGAGGCACTGGCACTTCGCGGACAGGCCGGGGTGGCTAACGCTCGGCTCGCTTATGCCGCCTACGAAGAGGTGTTCTGCTCGGGCGGACGGTGGACTCCACTTGCCGAGGCTGGGGCCTGGGTGCAGCGTCCGCTGTGGGCGTCAACCGGGGTGAAGAACCCTGATTACTCCGACACCCTCTACGTCACCGAGCTGGTGGGGCCCAACACCGTTAACACGATGCCGGAGAAGACCCTCGACGCCGTCGCCGACCACGGTCACGTCACCGGCGACACCCTCAGTGGAACCGGTACCCAATCGCAGGCCGTCTTCGACAAGCTCACCGCAGTCGGCATCGATCTGGGTGATGTGTTTGCCCATCTCGAGGATGACGGCGTGGAGAAGTTTGAGAAGTCATGGCAGGAGCTCCTCGACGCGACCCAGGGTCAATTGGACGCTGCGGCGAGATGAGTTCCGGCACTAAATCCCGCCTCGCGGGGTCGAGCGGCTGGCACAACCCGTTACGGGACAAACGTGACAAACGGATGCCCCGCATCGCGGGCCCATGCAGTGCGGTCATCTTCGGTGTCACCGGAGATCTGGCCCGCAAGAAGCTGATGCCCGCCATCTACGACCTGGCCAACCGCGGTCTGCTGCCGCCGTCGTTCTCGTTGGTGGGCTTCGCCCGCCGCGAGTGGGCCGACCAGGACTTCGGTGAGATCGTCTACGACGCCGTCAAGCAGCACGCCCGAACACCGTTCCGTCAAGAAGTGTGGGATCGGTTGTCGGAAGGAATCCGCTTCGTGCAGGGCAGCTTCGATGACGATGGCGCCTTCGCCACCCTGGCCGAAACTTTGGCGAAACTCGACAGCGAGCGCGGGACAGGCGGCAACCACGCCTTCTATCTGTCGATTCCGCCGAAGGCATTTCCGGTGGTGTGTGAACAGCTACAGAAATCGGGCCTGGCCACCCCGGAAGAAGATCAGTGGTGCCGGGTGGTGATCGAGAAGCCGTTCGGGCACGACCTGCAGAGCGCGATCGAACTCAACAAGGTGGTCAATAGCGTCTTCCCCGAGGAGTCAGTGTTCCGCATCGATCACTACCTCGGTAAGGAGACAGTGCAGAACATCTTGGCACTGCGTTTCGCTAACGCCCTTTACGAGCCGATATGGAACAGCCACTACGTCGATAGCGTGCAGATCACCATGGCCGAGGACATCGGCTTGGGCGGGCGCGCCGGTTACTACGACGGTATCGGCGCCGCCAGAGACGTGATCCAGAACCATCTTCTGCAACTCTTGGCACTCACTGCAATGGAGGAGCCGGTCAGTTTCTCTCCCGACGAGATCAAGGCGGAGAAGATCAAGGTGCTCTCCGCGACCCGGCTGGCACAACCACTTGATCTGACCACCGCGCGCGGCCAGTACACCGCGGGGTGGCAGGGCGGCGAAAAGGCCGTCGGTCTGCTCGATGAGGAGGGTTTCTCCAAGGCGTCAACCACGGAGACGTTCGCCGCGATCGAACTGGAAGTCGACACCAGGCGCTGGGCGGGTGTGCCGTTCTATCTCCGAACCGGTAAGCGCCTGGGCCGCCGGGTGACCGAGATAGCGCTGATGTTCAAACGGGCTCCTCATCTACCGTTCGATGCGACCATGACCGAGGAACTCGGCCAGAATGCCCTGGTGTTCCGGGTTCAGCCCGACGAGGGCATCACGCTGCGCTTCGGCTCCAAGGTGCCGGGCAGCACCATGGAGGTGCGAGACGTCAATATGGACTTCTCCTACGGATCCGCATTCGCCGAGGACTCACCGGAAGCCTACGAGCGGCTGATTCTCGACGTTCTACTCGGGGAGCCGTCGCTGTTCCCGGTCAATGCTGAGGTCGAATTGTCCTGGGAGATATTGGATCCCGCGCTGGAGTACTGGGCTTCTACTGGCAAACCTGATCCCTACGAGTCCGGGACCTGGGGGCCGGACTCAGCGTTCGCGATGCTGGAGCGCTCGGGCCGGGAATGGCGGCGGCCGTGACTGCCGGAAAGGGCGCAGCGCCATGATCGTCGATATCCCGGAGACAACGACCAACGAGATCAACAAACGCATCACCCAACTGCGCGAAGAGGGCGGCGCGATCACCCTCGGCCGCGTGCTGACCCTGGTGGTCGCGCCGGACACCGAGGACATCGTCGAGGAGTCCATCGACGCCGCGGTCTCGGCAAGCCGCGAACATCCCTGCCGGGTCATTGTCGTGGTGCCGGTCGACCGATTAGCGCCGGAGCCGCGACTGGACGGACAACTCAGGGTGGGCGGGGATGCCGGCGCCGGCGAAGTGGTGGTGCTGCGGACCGCTGGTCCACTCGCCGCACACGCTGCCAGTGTGGTGCTGCCCTTCCTGCTACCCGACACCCCGGTCGTGGTCTGGTGGCCCGGAGGGGCACCCGAGGTGCCTGCGCAGGATCCGTTGGGCCGCTTGGCTATTCGACGCATCACGGATGCGACCGGAACCAAGGATCCGCTCGCTGCGCTGCGACGTAGGCTCGAAGGCTACGTCGAGGGCGACACCGACCTGGCCTGGAGTCGCATCACCTACTGGCGGGCATTGTTGGCCTCTGCCCTTGACCAGCCGCCGCATGAGCGGGTCACCTCCGCGGTTGTGTCGGGACTCAAGGATGAGCCCGCACTGGACATCCTGGCCGGTTGGTTGGCCAGCCGTCTCGAAGGTCCGGTGCGTCGCGAGACCGGCGAGCTCAAAGTGGAGCTCATACAACCCAGTCAGACGATCACCCTGAGCCGCCCCCAGGACGGATCGATGGCCACGCTGAGCCGCACCGGACGGCCCGAGTCACGGCTGCCGCTTGCCCGGCGGGAAACCCGGGAATGCCTGGCCGAGGATCTGCGTCGCCTTGACGCCGACGAGATCTACCACCAGGCCCTGGCTGGGATCGACAAGGTGAAGTACGCGGCGGGCGGGACGGCCTGACGGTGGTCGTGTCCGTCGAGACCTACCCGGATACCGACGTCCTAGTGGCCGCCGCCGGCGACCGACTCGCGGCAGCGATTTCAGCGGCCGTGGCCGCGCGCGGTCGGGCAATGATCGTGTTGACCGGCGGCGGCACCGGTATCGGACTTCTCAAGCACCTCGGGTCACACACCATCGACTGGTCACGAGTGCACCTTTTCTGGGGTGACGACCGCTACGTGCCGCACGACGATGACGAGCGCAACGAGAAGCAGGCACGCGAGGCTCTGCTGGACCACATCGACATCCCGGCCGGCAACATCCACCCGATGCCGGCCAGCGATGCCGGATTCGGTGCCGACCTGGACGCCGCCGCCCGGGCTTACGCGGACGTTCTGGCCGCACGTGCTGAGGCCGGCGAACCCACTCCTGCGTTCGATGTTCACCTTCTCGGCATGGGGGGCGAAGGTCATATCAACTCGCTGTTCCCGCATACCGCGGCGGTGTCGGAGACCCGGCGGATGGTGGTCGGGGTTGAGGACTCCCCCAAGCCGCCACCACGTCGCATCACGCTGACCTTGCCCGCCGTCCGCCGATCCCGCCAGGTATGGCTGGTGGTGTCTGGCGAGGCTAAAGCCGATGCAGTAGCCGCCGCTGTCAGCGGCACCGATCCGGCCGATATTCCGGCGGCCGGAGCGATCGGTATCGAGGCGACCGTCTGGTTGCTAGACGCTGCAGCGGCACGCAGGCTCACCGACGAAATTCACTGAGAGGGCCGGAGGCACGACCGCCGGGTATACTCAGTTCGCGCCACCCAAGCACTGAAGCACAGGCACTGGATGCCAACGTCCGTCACCTGCCGGGCGACCGCAAACTGCCTTCGAAGAAATTGAGACGAAATCGTGAGCGACTTAGATCAGGCGTATCGGGATGTCCAAGCCCACTATGACTTATCGGACGACTTCTTCAGCTTGTTCCTCGACCCGACGCTCACCTACACCTGCGCGTATTTCGAGCAGGATGACTACGACCTAGAACAAGCTCAGATGGCGAAGATCGACCTGGTGCTGGGGAAGTTGAATCTGAAACCGGGCATGACAGTCCTGGACATCGGCTGCGGCTGGGGATCTGCGCTGGCACGGGCGGTCGAGAAATATGACGTCAACGTCATCGGGCTGACCATCAGCAAAAATCAATACCAGCACGTCAAACAACTATTCGCCGGCCTGCCCGGAGACCGCACCAAAGAAGTTCGCTTCCAGGCGTGGCAGGAGTTCGACGGTAGGATCGACCGAGTCTTCATGATCGGCTCGTTCGAACACTTCGGATTCGAGACCTATCCCGAGTTCTTCCGAAAGATGTATGCCGCCCTTCCTGACGACGGACGGATGCTCCTGCACACGATCGTCGCCCACGATATCGACTTCTACCGCGACAACGGAATCACGCTTACGATCAGCGATCTGAAGTTCATCCTCTTCATGGCGAAGACGATTTTTCCCGGCTGCCGGCTTCCGTCTCCGGAAATCATCAAGGCGCGGAGCGCGGAGGCAGGATTCCAGATCGAGCGCATCCAGGAACTAGGCCAGCATTACGCCCGCACGCTGGACCTCTGGCACGCGAATCTGGTCGCCAACCGGGACGAGGCTATCCGGGTGTCGGGACAACTCGCCTACGACGACTACGACAAGTACATGATCGGCTGCGCCGATGGCTTCCGCAAAGGCATCGTCAACCTCATGCAGTTCACCATCGTCAAATAGGCGGCCAGTTATTTCGGCGGCGTTGTCCGGTATCAGCGCTTTTTGGCGTTGAGGATGTTGTCGATCGGAGTGGTATCACCCTTGGCGCGCTTCGCGGCACGCTTTTCTTTCAGGGATTTCCCGGGTTTCTTTGACATCGCTTGACGCGGGGACTTGTCAGACACCGTTGAGCCTTTGGCTTGTGGGGCCTGCCTGGTCCCGTCTTTCGAACTGTACGCCGCCGGTGGTCCATCAGCCGCTGTTACGCAGGGCGGAGGCCAAACCACTCATCGTGAGCAGGTGGCACCGATCAGGCGGAGTACTTGATCTGAAGCGCGACGCCGATGATGGCGACCAGCCAGATGCCGGTGACGAACAGCGTCAGACGATCAAGGTTCTTTTCAACCACGGTCGAACCGGACAGACTGGATTGCACACCACCGCCGAACAATGTCGACAGCCCGCCACCCTTGGCGCGGTGCAGCAGCACCAGCAACATGATGAGGAGGCTGGTGATGGCCAACAAGATCTGCAGGGCAAAAACCATGATGTCAAGGATACCCGGTCACGGCCAGGATCAGGGAAGCGGCCCACCTGCGGCGATCGCAGACAGCGTGGCGAACTGCTCACCTTCCAGGGACGCACCGCCCACCAGGGCCCCGTCGACATCGGGCTGGGCGACGATCTCGCCCACGTTTTTGGCGTTGACCGAGCCACCGTAGAGAATCCGCACACCGTCGGCGATCGCCGGTGAGGACAGGGCGGCCAACTCGGCGCGGATTGCCCCGCAGACCTCCTGGGCGTCAGCGGCGCTGGCCACCCGGCCGGTGCCGATCGCCCATACCGGCTCGTAAGCGATCACCACGGTGGTCAACTGCTCGTGGGTCAGACCGGCCAGTGATCCACGCAACTGCGCGACGTTGTGCTCGACGTGATTGCCGGCCTCCCGGATGTCGAGGTGCTCACCGATACAGACGATCGGGGTCAGGCCGTGCCGGAAAGCGGCTGCGGCTTTGGCCGCGACCAGTCCGTCGTCCTCATGGTGGTAGGTACGCCGTTCAGAATGGCCGACCACGACGAAGGTGCAGCCCAGTTTTGCCAGGAATGCGCCACTGATTTCGCCAGTGTAAGCACCCGAGTCGTGTTGTGAGACGTCCTGGGCACCGTAGGTCAGCCGCAGCCTGTCACCATCGACCAGGGTCTGCACGCTGCGCAGATCGGTGAATGGCGGAATGACGGTGACATCCACCTTGTCGAAATACTTGTCTGGCAGGGCGAAGGCGATCTTCTGCACGAGGGCGATGGCCTCGAAGTGGTTGAGATTCATTTTCCAGTTGCCGGCGATCAGCGGTTTGCGGGACAAGGTCATCTCCTAGTTGAGGATGTCGATACCGGGAAGGGTCTTGCCCTCCAGGTATTCCAGCGACGCGCCGCCGCCGGTGGAGATGTGCGAGAAGCCGTCTTCGGGCAGTCCCAGTTGGCGCACAGCAGCCGCGGAGTCCCCACCGCCGACAACGCTGAAGGCGCCCTTGGCGGTGGCGGAGATGATCGCCTCGGCGACACCTTTGGTGCCGGCGGCAAAAGCCGGGAACTCGAACACACCCATGGGCCCGTTCCAGAAAATGGTGCGGGCGTTGGACAATAGCGTCGTGAACCGCTTGACCGAATCAGGCCCGATGTCCAGACCCATCTTGTCGACCGGAATGCTTCCGGCGGCAACGAGTTCCGGTGTCGAATCGGCCGCGAATTCAGCAGCGACGACGATGTCGACTGGAAGGTGAATCACGTCGCCGAATTCCTCGAGCAACCGGCGACATGTCTCAATCATCTCGTCCTGCAGTAAGGACTTGCCCACTGAAACGCCCTGGGCGGCAAGGAACGTGAAGCACATGCCGCCACCGATGATAACGCTGTCAGCCTTGCCGGCCAGATTCTCGATGACGGCGAGCTTGTCGGAGACCTTCGATCCACCGAGCACCACGGCATAGGGCCTCTCCCCGGTGGTGCTCAACTGCTCGAGCACCTTGACTTCGGTGGCCACCAGGGTGCCCGCGTAATGCGGCAGCAGCGTCGCGACGTCGTAAACCGAGGCCTGCTTGCGGTGCACCACGCCGAAACCGTCGGAAACGAAGGCACCGTCGTCACCGACCAACTCGACCAGCACCTTCGCCAGTGCCAACCGCTGGGCGTCGTCCTTGCTGGTCTCACGTGGATCGAAACGAATGTTCTCCAACAGCAGGATGTCGCCGTCGGTCAGACCCTCGGCGCGGGCCAATGCGTCAGTGCCCACCACATCGCCGGCCAACTGGACGTGCCGACCCAGCTTCTCCCCCAACAGTTTCGCAACCGGTGCCAGCGAGAGCTTCGGGTCTGGACCGTCCTTGGGTCGGCCCAGGTGGGCGGTCACGACGAGTTTGGCGCCGGCGTCGGAAAGCGCCTTCAGCGTGGCCACCGATGCCTCGATGCGGCCCGCGTCGGTAACGGTGCCGCGGTCATCGAGGGGGACGTTGAGGTCGCAGCGCACCAGGACACCGCGGCCCTCGACGCCCTCGGTAAGCAGTTCGGAAAGAGTGTTGACGGCCACGGCTACAGAGACTTACCGACCAGCGCCACGAGATCGACCAGCCGGTTGGAGTAGCCCCACTCGTTGTCGTACCAGGAGACCACCTTGGCCTGGTTGTCGATCACCTTCGTCAGTCCGGAATCGAAAATCGAACTGTGCGGGTCGGTGACGATATCGCTCGAGACGATTGGGGCGTCGTAGTACTTCAGGATGCCCTTGAGCTTGCCCTCCGCGGCGGTCTTCATCGCGGCGTTGATCTCTTCGACGCTGGCGTGCTTGGCGAGTTCGACGGTCAGGTCGGTGACCGATCCGGTCGGAATCGGGACCCGCAGCGCGTAGCCGTCCAGCCTGCCCTTGAGTTCGGGCAGCACCAGACCGATGGCCTTGGCGGCGCCGGTCGAGGTAGGCACGATGTTGATCGCCGCCGCGCGGGCCCTGCGCAGATCCTTGTGCGGGCCGTCCTGCAGGTTCTGGTCGCCCGTATAGGCGTGGATGGTAGTCATCAATCCGCGGACGATGCCGAACTCGTCGTTGAGGACCTTCGCCATCGGGCCGAGGCAGTTGGTGGTGCACGAGGCATTAGAGATGACCTTCTGGCTGCCGTCGTATTTGTCGTCGTTGACGCCCATGACGATGGTGATGTCCTCGTCCGACGCGGGCGCGGAGATGATGACCTTCTTCACCCCGGCCTGCAGATGACCGTGCGCCTTGGCGTCGTTGAAGTGTCCGGTGGACTCCACCACCACGTCGACGCCGACCTCGTCCCACGGCAGCGCAGCCGGGCCGTCCTTGACCGCGAACGCCTTGATCTTGTGCTTGCCGACGTGGATGTGGTCGCCGTCTGCGGAAACCTCCTCCGGGAAGCGGCCCAGGATGGAGTCGAACTTCAGCAGGTGGGCAAGAGCGGCGGGGTCGGTGAGGTCATTGACCGCCACGATCTCGATGCCCTTCGCCTTGCCTTCCGCCTGTTGAGCGGCCAATGCTCGGTAGAAGTTGCGTCCGATGCGGCCGAAACCGTTAACGCCAACCCGGATCGTCACGTCTTGTTCTCCTCTAGTCGCTGCTAGTTCCCGAGTCAGCCTAGTGGCGCGCTTCGCGACCCGACCGGGAACCCTGCCCATGGTCCCCGCCGGGCCCGCGTACCGTCGGGGTATGGCACTGCCGCTGAATGTGGACCAAGGCTTCGCCCAGGTGCGAGAACGTCTCGGGCGCGGTCTGTTCGCGATGATCGCCGGGCCGGAGGGCCCGCAGAACCGGACGCGGATCCATGAAACTCCGGGTCCACGCTGGTTCGCCGAAGACCGGCCGATCCGCCGCGTCCATGCCGACGCCTCGATGTTCGTCGGGGGCCTGCGGGCGCTACTGCTTCAGTCATTGCATCCGCTGGCGATGGCCGGCGTCGCCCAGCATTCCGACTACCGGGGTGACCCCTGGGGCCGACTCCAGCGCACCAGCACGTTTCTGGCGGTCACCACCTTCGGCACCGCCACCGATGCCCAACGCGCGGTTGATCGGGTCCGCGGCATCCACCGACGCGTGCATGGCCAGGCTCCGGACGGCCGTGAGTACCGGGCCGATGACCCGCACCTGCTGGAGTGGGTGCACATCGCTGAGGTCGATAGCTTCCTCCGGGCCTACCAGCTGTACGGGGCGACCCCACTGGATCAGGACGAACGCGATAGCTACATTGCCGACACCGGCCGAGTGGCCGCCGCACTCGGAGTTCCCGACCCCCCACTCACCGAAGCCGAACTGCGGAATCGGATCGCCGGTTATCGCGGTGAACTAAGCAGCACCGAAGCCGCCCGCGAGGCGGCGCGCTTCCTGTTGATCACTCCCCCGCTGCCGTTGCTGGCCCGCGCGCCCTACGGGGTGCTTGCCGCGACATCGGTGTCGATGTTGCCGCCCTGGGCGCGGCTGCCACTGCGACTGCCATATCTGCCTCCGGTGGAAGCCACCGCGATCCGGCTATCGGGCCGGGTCCTGGTCAGCGGAATACGTTGGGCGTTATCGGTTGATCAACCCGAAACGGTTGCAGCGCGATAAGTTTTGATCTACCGCGGATCAGGCATCGTCGAGAAGATCCGGGGTGACGGCCGATTCGGTGTCGGGAATCCCATCCTGTTTGGCTTTGCGATCAGCCATTGACAACAGGCGCCGTATGCGGCCGGCGACAGCATCTTTGGTCATCGGCGGATCAGCCAACCGGCCCAGTTCCTCAAGCGAGGCCTGGCGATGTTCCACCCGCAGTTTTCCTGCGGCAGCCAGATGGTTGGGAACCGTATCGGCGAGAATCTCCAGCGCGCGCTCCACGCGTGCCGCCGCGGCAACCGCAGCGCGGGCGGAGCGCCGCAGATTGGCGTCGTCGAAATTGGCCAGCCGATTGGCGGTGGCCCGCACCTCGCGGCGCATTCGCCGCTCCTCCCAGGTCAGGCGGGTGTCCTGAGCTCCCATGCGGGTGAGCAGGGTGCCGATGGCCTCCCCGTCGCGCACCACAACCCGGTCGATACCCCGAACCTCACGTGCCTTGGCGCTGATGCCGAGGCGCCGGGCCGCACCGACCAGAGCCAGGGCCGCCTCCGGTCCGGGACAACTCACCTCAAGCGCAGACGAGCGACCGGGTTCGGTGAGCGAGCCGTGGGCCAGGAAGGCTCCGCGCCAGGCCGCCTCTGCGTCGCCGACGCTGCCACCGACCACCTGGGCGGGCAGCCCCCGCACCGGACGTCCGCGCATGTCCAACAGACCGGTCTGGCGCGCCAGTGCCTCGCCGTCTTTGGCCACCCGGACCACATAGCGGGTGCTTTTGCGAATCCCGCTGGCCGAGAGCACATGCACGACGGCGCTGTAGCCGTAGAGATCGTAGATGTCCTTGCGCAGGCGCCGCGCGATGCTGCCCAGGTCAACCTCGGCCTCGACGATCACCCGGCCAGAGACGATGTGCAGACCGCCGGCGAAACGCAGCAACGATGCCACTTCGGCCCGGCGCGCGCTCACGGAGCTGACGATCAGCCGACTCAGCTCGTCTTTGACCTCAGCTGTCATCGCCACGGGTCGTCACCTCTCGGTCCGTCTCCTGTTAGTCGGCGCACCCGGTCTGGCTGCGGTCCCGCCTCGGCCGACGCTACTGCGGCGGTCGGAACGGTGATGGTTGAGGCCCCCATGCCCCGCGAGCAGACGGCATCCAGCGCCGCGGCCAGCCTTGCCGGGTCATGTAAAGGTGTACCAGGTCTGGAAATGTCGGCAAAGTTAACGGTGGCTTCCAGCATGGCCGCCGTACGGCGAAGCTGGTCACGCTCGCGGTCCGACGGCACCCGGCCGGCATCGACGATGATGTCATGGACGGTCACACCCGGAGCGTGCTGGGCAAGCACATGCAGGTGTCGTTCTGCCGAAAAGCCAGCTGTCTCACCAGGTTCCGCAGCCAGATTTAGCACGAGCGCACGGCGGGCGAGCGTCGACTTGAGCGCCGCAGCCAGACCTGGGACCAGGACGTGCGGGATAACACTGGTGAACCACGAACCCGGCCCGAGCACCACGAGGTCGGCGGCCATGACCGCATCGACGGCCTGGCGGGTGGCAGGGGGATCGCCGGGCAGCAGGCGCACCCGCCGCACCTTCCCGGGCGTGGTGGCCACCGCGACCTGGCCCCGGATCACCCGGCTCATCCGGGGGTCGCCCTCGAGGCCGGAAACGTCTGCCTCGATCTGCAGCGCGATGGGACACATCGGCAGAACCCTGCCGTTCACACCGAGAATGCGGCCGAGTTCGTCAAGGGCCGCCACCGGATCGTTGAGTACCTCGTTAAGACCCGCCAGCAAAAGGTTGCCGATCGGATGCCCGGCCAGCGCGCCGCTGCCACCGAAACGATGCTGAATGATCGTTGCCCACAGGCGGCCGTGCGGACTGTCGGATGCCAACGCCGCCAATGCCATCCGCAGGTCGCCCGGCGGGATGACGTCAAGCTCCGAACGCAGCCGACCCGAGGATCCGCCGTCATCGGCGACGGTGACAACGGCGGTCACGTGCGGCGAGAGCCGGCGCGCCGCCGACAACGTCGCATACAGGCCGTGTCCGCCCCCCATCGCGACGATGCGGGGGGGTTCCCTGACGGCTTCGATATGCGGGGCCGTCACTCGCGCCCCAGATCCCGGTGCAGCACCCGCACCGAAAGTTGCGGGTTCTCGGTCAGCAACCCGGCGAGTGCCTCGGCGATGGCGACGCTGCGGTGCTTTCCGCCGGTGCACCCGATCGCCACTGTCATATACCGCTTTCCCTCTCGGATGTAGCCGTCGGCTACCAACCTCAACAGTTGATGGTAGGTCTGCAGGAACTCCGTGGCGCCGGGTTGGGCCAGTACGTAATCCCGGACGGCCGGCGACTGGCCGGTCTGCGGCCGCAATTCGTCCACCCAGTGCGGGTTGGGCAGGAACCGCACATCCATCACCATGTCGGCATCCATCGGCAGTCCGTACTTGAAACCGAAAGACTCAACGGTCACGCTGGTTCTGGCAACAGCCTCGCCACCGAAGGCGCTTTCGATGCTTGCGCGCAACGCCGGGACCGATAACGCCGACGTATCGATGATCAGGTCGGCGGCCGCCCGCACCGGAGCCAACATGGTCCGCTCGGCGGCGATTCCCTCGGCCAGAGTCTGGTTGCCCTGCAACGGATGACTGCGGCGGTTGTTCTCGTACCGACGCACCAGAATGTCGTCGGACGCCTCCATGAACAACACCCGGGGCGCGATGTTGCGGGTGGCGAGATCCTGGCGAACCAGATCCAAATCACCGGTGAACCCACGAGAGCGGACGTCCATCACCACCGCGAGTTGAGTGATTCGGGATCCGGCCGCCAGTCCCAGATCCACCATCCGCGCGATCAGTTCCGGGGGCAGGTTGTCCGCGACGTACCAGCCCAGGTCTTCGAGCACCTTCGCCGCGGTTCCACGACCGGCACCGGACAGTCCGGTCACCAGAACGACGTCGATATCCGGGCCGCCGTCGCCTCCCGCGCTACCCCGTGC
>JBMOKE010000156.1:0-5102 GCA_049315425.1 Mycobacterium sp.
ATGCCCTATATCACCGTGTGTGTCCGGGCGACTCTGGGTTAACCGGGATTGCTCAGCTGGTCCCCAGCGGGTCGATGGTGAAGGCGATGTAGACCACCGACGCGCAAACCCCGGCCATGGTCGCGAAGTCGAGACGCTTGGAGCGCACCACCAGCAGTCCGGCCTGCTCGTCGGGGAGCAGCAGCCGCAATCCGGCGGCCAGACCCACCCCGATCCCGATCAGCAGGGCGCCCCGCCGCCAGAATCCGGCCGCCACCAGAATCAGAGCGATACCGAAGATCGCAGCGACGGTGAGGATCGGCCATTGCGCCCGCACCAGGTCACGGGCGCGGTCCCGCACAGTCATCGGGCCGCTTCTGCCAGTTCCACCACGTTGGTCAACAGGAAGGCCCGCGTCAGCGGGCCGACACCGCCCGGATTCGGCGACACATGCCCCGCGATATTCCAGACGTCCGGCGCCACATCACCGGTGAGCTTGCCGTCGACGTGGCTGACTCCGACATCAACCACGGCCACACCGGCCTTGACCATATCGGCGGTCAGCATGTGCGGCACACCAACCGCAGCAACAATGATGTCGGCCTGCTTTGTCAGCGATGCCAGATCGCGAGTTCCAGTGTGGCACAACGTGACTGTGGCGTTCTCGGTGCGTCGAGTCAGTAGCAGGCCCAGTGGGCGGCCGACGGTGACACCGCGACCGATCACCACCGCGTGCGCACCGTCGATCGGCACGTCGTAGCGACGCAACAGGTGCACGATCCCCCGCGGTGTGCAGGGCAGCGGAGCCTTCTCGTTGAGTACCAGCCGGCCCAGGTTGGTGGGGTGCAAACCGTCGGCATCCTTGGCCGGGTCAATCCGCTCCAGCGCGGCGTTCTCGTCGAGATGACGCGGCAATGGCAGCTGCACGATGTAGCCGGTGCAGTCCGGGTTGGCGTTGAGTTCGTCGATCGTCTCGTTGAGACGTTGCTGGCTGACGTCAGCGGGCAGGTCCCGTCGGATCGAGGTGATACCGACCTTGGCGCAATCGGAATGCTTGCCGCGCACGTAGGCCTGCGAGCCGGGATCGTCACCGACCAGGACCGTGCCCAGGCCCGGCGTTGTACCGCCCGCGGTCAGCGCGGTGACCCGCGTGGTGAGGTCGACGAAGATCTCGTCGCGGGTGAGCTTGCCGTCCAGGGTTTCTGCGATCACGACTACATTCTGCATATGGACGGCGCACCTGATGTTTTCAGCCCAGCGAAACTGGGCCCGATCACGCTGCGTAACCGGATCATCAAAGCGGCCACTTTCGAGGGGCGCACGCCACACGCTCTGGTCACCGATGACCTGATCGCGTTCCACCGGGTGATCGCCGCCGGTGGGGTCGCCATGACCACGGTCGCGTACTGCGCGGTCAGCCCGGGTGGCAGAACCGACGGCAACCAGATGTGGATGCGGCCCGAGGCGTTGCCGGGGCTGCGCCGCCTCACCGATGCCGTGCACGCCGAGGGCGCGGCAATCAGCGCGCAGATCGGCCACGCCGGTCCGGTCGCCAACGCCGCATCGAACAAGGCTCGCGCGCTGGCGCCGGTGCGATTCTTCAACCCGATCGGGATGCGGTTCGCCAAACACGCCAGCCGCGGTGACATCGATGACGTGATCGCCGCACATGCCGGCGCGGCCCGGCTGGCCATCGACGCCGGCTTCGATGCGGTCGAGATTCACCTCGGCCACAACTACCTGGCAAGTTCGTTTCTGTCCCCGCTGATCAACCGGCGCACCGACTCCTTCGGCGGATCGCTGGAGAACCGCGCGACGCTGGCGCGCAGTATCGTGCTGGCGGTTCGCCGCGAGGTGGAGAGGAACGGCCCGGCACCGATCGCGGTGACGGCCAAGTTGAATATGGCCGACGGGGTGCGCGGCGGTATCAATATTGATGAGGCGCTGCAGACCGCACGGTGGCTGCAGGATGACGGTGGACTCGATGCGCTTGAGCTGACTGCGGGCAGCTCGCTGGTCAATCCGATGTATTTGTTTCGCGGTGATTCTCCGATTAAAGAGTTCGCGGCCGCGTTCCCGCCTCCGCTGCGCTGGGGCATGCGGATGACCGGAAAGAAGTTCCTCCGCGAGTACCCCTACCGGGACGCCTTCCTGCTCAGCGATGCCGAGCGCTTCCGCGCCGAGCTCACGATGCCGCTGATCCTTCTGGGCGGCATCACCAACCGGGAGACCATGGATCAGGCGATGGCTGCGGGGTTCGGCTTCGTCGCCATGGGACGCGCGCTGCTGGCCGAGCCTGACCTGATCAACCGGATCCAGGCAGACGACGACGAGCACTCGGTGCGCTCGCTGTGCACCCACTGCAATAAGTGCATGCCGACCATCTACACGCGGACGCATTGCGTGGTGACAGGCGGCCCGTAGAGTTATCGCCGATGAGCCAGCCCTCCGCGCCTGTTCTGACCGTTCGGTACAACGGGCCACCACGCACCTTCTCGGCCGGACCTGATGTCGTCGTCGGCCGAGATCTGCGGGCCGATGTGCGCCTGGCCCACCCCCTGGTGTCACGCGCGCACATCGTGCTCCGGTTCGACCGGGGCCGGTGGGTGGCGATCGACAACGGCTCGCTCAACGGGATGTTCGTCCACGGCCGTCGGGTGCAGGAGGTCGATATCACCGACGGCACCACGGTGAACCTCGGCAATCCGGACGGCCCGCCGGTGAGCTTCGAGGTGGGTAGGCCGCAGGGTTCGCCTGGCCGCCCGCCGCAACCCCCCACGGAGATGCTTCCCGGGCCGGCCCAACCCCCGACGCGGCCCACCCCCGATGCCGCTCCCACCCAGATGGGCCCTTCCTCAGCCCGCGGCGGATCCACGCCGAACCTGGCGACGTCGATGCTCAAGATCCTGCGCCCCGGCTCATCACCTGAGGTGCCGCCGGGTGCGCTAACGATCGGCCGGGCAACCGACAACGACATCGTCATCCCCGACGTGCTGGCCTCACGCCACCACGCGACGCTGATTCCGACCCCGGGCGGGACGGAGATCGTCGACAACCGCTCGATCAACGGCACCTTCGTCAACGGCGATCGCGTGACAAAAGCACTGTTGAACGAGGGCGACGTCGTCACGATCGGCAACATCGACCTTGTTTTCGCCAGCGGAAACCTGTTGCGGCGCACCGAGACCGCGGCGGCAACCGGAACCGGTGGACTCGATGTGCGCGGGGTCACCTGGACGATCGAGAACAACAAGACGCTACTGAATAACATCTCACTCACCGCCAGGCCGGGCACCCTCACCGCGATCATCGGTCCATCCGGTGCGGGTAAGTCCACGCTGGCGAGACTGATCGCCGGGTACACCCACCCGACGAGTGGCACGGTGACCTTCGAGGGCCGCAACATCCACGCGGACTATGCCTCGCTGCGTTCCCGGATCGGGATGGTGCCCCAGGACGATGTGGTGCACGGCCAACTGACGGTCAATCAGGCACTGATGTACGCCGCCGAGTTGCGACTGCCGCCGGATACCACCAGGGAGGACCGCCAGCAGGTGGTGGCGGAGGTTCTCAGCGAGTTGGAGATGACCCAGCACGCCGACACCCGCGTCGACCGACTCTCGGGCGGGCAGCGCAAGCGGGCATCGGTGGCACTGGAACTGCTGACCGGTCCGTCACTGCTCATCCTCGACGAGCCGACGTCGGGACTTGACCCGGCGCTGGATCGTCAGGTGATGACGATGCTGCGCGATCTGGCCGACGCCGGGCGCGTGGTTCTGGTGGTGACTCACTCGCTGACCTACCTCGATGTGTGCGATCAGGTGCTGCTGCTGGCTCCGGGCGGCAAGACCGCGTTCCGCGGGCCGCCGGCCCAGATCGGTCCGGCGATGGGAACCACCAACTGGGCCGACATCTTCTCGAACGTCGCCGGTGATCCGCAGGCCGCTAGCGACCGCTACCTCGCGCTGACCGGGCCCACGCCCCCGCCGCCGCCGATCGAGGCGCCATCGGATATCGGCGAGCCCACGCACACCAGCCTGCTGCGCCAGTTCTCGACGATCGTGCGCCGGCAGGCCCGGCTGATCATCTCCGACCGCGGCTACTTCATCTTCCTGGCACTGCTGCCGTTCATCATGGGTGTGCTGTCGCTGGCGGTGCCCGGCACTGCCGGGTTCGGGGTGCCTGATCCGATGGGTGACGCACCTAACGAACCGGGGCAGATCCTGGTGCTGCTCAACGTCGGCGCAATCTTCATGGGCACCGCGCTGACCATCCGCGACCTGATCGGAGAGCGGCCGATCTTCCGGCGCGAACAGGCGGTCGGGCTGTCCACGACGGCCTACCTGTTGGCCAAGGTGTGTGTGTATTCGTCGTTCGCTGTTTTGCAGTCTGCGATCGTCACCGCGATCACGATCATCGGCAAGGGCGGGCCAACCCAGGGTGCGACGGTGCTCGGCAGCGCGACACTCGAACTATTCATCAGCATGGCCGCGACGACAGTCGCCGCAGCGATGGTGGGCCTGGCACTGTCTGCGTTGGCGAAATCGAATGAACAGATCATGCCGCTGCTAGTGGTCGCGATCATGAGCCAACTGGTGTTCTCCGGCGGGATGATCCCGGTGACCAACCGGCTGGTGCTCGATCAGATGTCCTGGTTCACACCGGCGCGGTGGGGATTCGCCGCATCGGCGTCGACGGTGGACCTGACCACACTGGTGCCCGGGCCGCTGACGCCCAAGGATCGTTGGTGGGAGCACACCGCGTCGAGCTGGCTGTTCGATATGGCGATGCTTGCGCTGCTGAGCGTGGGCTACGTCAGCTTCGTGCGGTGGAAGATCCGGCTCAAGTCGGCCCGCTAGTTCAGCAGGGTATTGCGGCATCGTTCGGTGAGGAGGTTATCGCCATGCGACACCTGGTATTCAGCGGGCCAGGCAAGCTGGCCTGGCAGGAATGTCCAGAGCCGCAGCTGCGTGATCGACGTGACGCCCTGGTTCGCCCGGTGGCCGTTGCACGTTGCGATCTTGACCCCATCATCGCCCTCGGGCTCTACCCGATTACCCCGCCGTTTGCGATGGGACACGAGATGGTCGGCGAGATCGTCGACCTCGGCGATGCGGTCACGG